>NZ_JBLRMH010000009.1:0-191937 GCF_047921575.1 Proteus sp. TSJ240517 | reverse complement strand
CTTTTTTTTTCAACAAAACAAAGAAAAACGCTCTATTTTTATGCTGATAGAGTAAAATCCGAACAGCTTTATCCAGCTGACTCACGTAAGATAGAAGATAAATTATGGTATAGGTAATCTTTATTATGCAATTTAACGAGCAACGTTCAGCTTCTCAAAAAAATCTTTCTTATATAGTTGCTGAAAAACTAGGTAAACAAATCCTTTCGGGACATTATGAACCTGAATCTTTACTACCTGGAGAAATAGAACTAGCAGAAATACTCTCCGTCAGCAGAACAGTTATCCGTGAAGCAATCAAAATGCTCGCTGCAAAAGGTATGCTTTTACCTCGGCCAAGAATAGGTACTCGTGTTACTCCAATGCAAAATTGGAATCTATTAGATAATGATCTTCTTAATTGGTGGATAGACAGCGGTGAATTTAATAAGGTCAGCCATTATTTCCATCACGTTCGTTTAGCAATAGAACCTCAGGCATGTTATTTAGCAGCATTTAATGCAACCGAAAGCCAAAAACAGTCTCTTGCTTTATTTGGTAGAGAAATGCAGTTGCTTGATGAGAATTTCGATAGACAACATTGGCTAGATATCGACACTCAATTTCACTATCTCATTTATCAAGCAAGTGGCAATCCATTCTTTGCCTCATTCGGCTCATTATTTCTTTCTGCTTATAAAAAGTATTTCGATCTTATTGTGGGTAATGAAACCGTTCAGCCGGAAACACATAATCAAATTGTTCAGGCAATTATTGATAAGGATGGAAATAAAGCGCGAGATCTCTGTTTAATCTTATTAACGAGTGATTGAATAGTTTTAATACAAATTTTGTAGGTTTTCTGTTTATAATGAAGCGATAATCAAAATATAGAACAAAGACGGTATATGCTTCATGTTGAAATCCGCCAAAAATATGTCTGGGTTGCCTTGGATTGCTGCAATGGCTTTTTTTATGCAGGCTCTCGATGCAACCATTCTTAATACGGCATTACCAGACATAGCAAAAAGCCTTAATCATTCTCCTCTCGCCATGCAATCGGCTGTTATCAGCTATACCTTAACTGTTGCATTATTAATCCCCGTCAGTGGATGGCTAGCTGATAGATTTGGAACGCGTAAAATTTTTATTATTGCGGTTTCTTTATTTTCAGGTGGCTCTTTATTATGTGCACTTTCTCCTAACCTTACTTTTCTTGTTATTTCACGGATTATACAAGGTATAGGTGGCGCAATGATGATGCCGGTTGCACGCCTTGCTTTACTAAGAGCTTATCCGCGCAGCGAATTACTCCCCATTCTCAATTTTGTCACAATGCCCGGATTAGTCGGCCCCATAGCAGGACCTCTTTTAGGTGGGGTATTGGTTACTTATGCCTCTTGGCATTGGATATTTATTATAAATATTCCTATTGGCCTATTAGGTATTTTCTATGCCATAAAACATATGCCTAATTTCACTATGCCAAAACGTAAATTTGATTTACTTGGCTTTATTTTCTTTGGTTTTGGCTTAGTTATGCTTTCTGTCAGCCTTGATCTTTTTGGTGATAAAAATATCTCTCGATATATTCCTATTGCCATTATTTTAGGTGGATTTTCTTTACTGGGGTTATACGTCAATCATGCAAGACGCCACCAGCAACCACTTATCCCTCTCAATATATTTAAAACACGAACTTTCTCTGTCGGTATTGCGGGAAATATTGCAACAAGATTGGGAACTGGCTGTATTCCTTTCTTAATGCCACTTATGTTACAGGTTGGGTTTGGTTATCCTGCTATTATTTCTGGGATGATGATGGCGCCTATGGCATTAGGTTCTATTTTAGCAAAATCATTTGTCACAAAGATCTTAGTGAAATTTAGCTATCGCCGAACACTCTTTACTATCACCATTATCATTGGTTTGATGATCGCTCAGTTTTCACTTCAATCCCCTGATATGTCTATTTACTATCTTGTCATTCCACTCTTTTTATTAGGTGTGGTCATGTCCATACAATTTACATCAATGAATACAATTTCATTGGCCGATTTAACAGACAACAATGCTAGCTCAGGAAATAGTGTTTTGGCTGTCACCCAACAATTGGCAATTAGTTTTGGTATTGCAGTAAGTGCATCTATTTTAGGATATTTTGATACAGAGAATGTGGGCACTACGGTTGATAACTTTCATTATACTTTTATTACTGTTGGTATCATTACATTACTTTCTTCCTTTGTATTTTTACTCCTTGATAAACATGATGGCGATAATCTAACTAATAAAAAGAAAAAAACCTGATAACGTTATTCAAACTAAAAAAGAGAGCCTAGGCTCTCTTTTTCTTTATATAAGATAGAAAAATACATTATAAAGATGAAGCTAAAAAAGTATCTACCTCATGACGCCATGGTACTGATGGTTGAGCGCCTGCTCGAGTAACAGCAATGGCAGCTGCCGCATGAGCAAATTTAATCGCAGGCATCATAGATTGCCCTTCTAATAAAGCAGTAATTAGCGCGCCATTAAATGTATCGCCTGCTGCGATAGTATCAACAGCTTTCACTTTAAATGCAGGGACAATATAACCTTTACTATTTTTCTCACTTACCCAAACTCCGCGGCTTCCTAATGTAATAAGAACCGTTTTAATACCTTTATGATGCAGAACATCCGCTGCTTGCTGAGCACTTTCATCATCTATCACTTTAATTCCAGTCAGATATTCAGTCTCTGTTTCGTTTGGAGTAATAATATCGACAAGTGATAACAGCTCATCAGGTAATGCTTGAGCAGGTGCGGGGTTTAGTATTACTTGCACATTTTCTTGTTTAGCGATTTCAGCCGCTTTCAATACAGAATCAAGTGGTGATTCTAATTGCATTAACAGAGCATCTGCTTCTTTTATAATATTTCCATGGCGCTGAACATAATTTGTATCTAATCGCCCATTAGCACCAGCATGAATACCAATAACATTTTCACCTTGTTGATTAACGAAAATCAGCGCAACACCCGTTGCGACATCATCAATTAACTCAATACTATTGGTATCAATATTATCTGTTATTAATTGAGCTTTAGCTTTTTTACCAATATCGTCATTCCCTAAACAAGCAAGAAACGAAATATCAGCACCACAACGCCCAGCAGCAACCGCCTGATTAGCACCTTTACCGCCAAATACCATTTGAAATTGGTTACCTGAAATGGTTTCACCAGGAAGCGGAAAATGGGCAACATTAAGAATATGATCTGCATTAACACTACCTAAAATCACAAGTTTCTTCGCTTCCATGATTTTTCCTTACTCTCAGTAATAAATTCTAGATGTATTGCATAAATGACATTCAATATTTTAAACCGATCATCTCAGCAACATTAATGAAAAAACGTGATCACCATCGAAACGTTTCGCTAGTAAAACAAAAAAGAACCAAAAATAAGCAGTAGGAAGCTGAATCGATTTTTGTTATAAACAATTTGTGTGCTAATAGAATGTTTGACTATATGTCAGCAATCCTTTTCTGATATTTTCAGGATGATGACGAAAATAAGTACCCATTATTAGGAGTGTTTATGCAACTTGCAGAGCGGATTTCACAACTTAGCCAATATCTTGAAACTGGGCTTTATGAGCGACAGTCAGCTATCCGTCTTTGTCTACTTGCAGCACTGAGTGGTGAGAGTGTTTTCTTACTTGGCCCTCCAGGTATTGCCAAGAGCTTAATAGCCAGAAGAATGAAAGAAGCTTTTAAAGAGGCTAAAGCATTTGAATACCTAATGACGCGTTTTTCAACACCCGAAGAAATTTTTGGTCCTTTATCTATTCAAGCCTTAAAAGATGAAGGTAAATATCAGCGTTTGGTTGAAGGATATTTACCTGATGCTGAAGTTGTCTTTCTTGATGAAATATGGAAAGCAGGACCCGCTATTCTTAATACGTTATTAACAGCGATTAATGAGCGTAAATTTAGAAATGGAGAAGCTGAAGTTGCTATTCCAATGCGTTTGTTAGTATCCGCCTCTAATGAGTTACCTGATTCAGACAGTAGTCTTGAAGCGCTATATGACCGAATGCTTATTCGTATTTGGTTAACAAAAGTTCAGGATAAGAAAAACTTTCGCGCATTACTTATTAATAAAGAAGTAGGCTCTTTTCATATTCCAGAACATATCCAAATTACCGCAGAAGAGTTTTCACGTTGGCAATCAGAATTAGAAAAGGTCACTTTAGATGACCATTTATTTGATTTAATTTATCAACTTCGTGAGTCTTTAGATAAAAGTGATGCTGCACCTTATGTTTCAGATAGACGTTGGAAAAAAGCGGTACGCCTTTTACAAGCCAGTGCCTTTTTTAATGGTCGTAGTGCTATTTCACCATTAGATCTTATTTTATTAAAAGATTGCCTATGGCATGACCAAGCATCATTTGCATTATTAGATAAGTTATTACAAAACCTTTTAACAGAACAAGCCTACCACCAGCTAGAGTTGATTAGAAAAATAGAAAGTTTATGGGCTGAGTGGATGCAATCGACAAGAAGTAAGCAAGATCAGCAGGCTTTTCGTTTTGAAAAACAAAGTGGAATGTTTGGACGAAACGCACATTTTAGCCTATCAGATAAAATGCAGGCTGATAAATTCACCCTGTTTTTACACATCCCTCTTCATATCCATAGTATTCAGGTTAACTTTATTACTATCGAACAAAAAGCATTAGAAAACTTTTTGGCAAAAGGGGATGAGTTATTAGCACGTTTAAATGGTATTGGTTTCCCACAATCAATTAATGCACAAATACGCCAAGATGGCGTATTAGAAATTTTGGATGTGAGTCGTCGAACAACATCTCTTTATCAACAAAAAGAGACAGCACCCGCTGTTCCTATTGAAGATAACAAAGAGTGGAAAGATAAGTTAAAAGATCTGACTCAAGAAATTTATGGTGAGCAGGAAAAATTTAATCATCATCAACCAAATTTATTTATTGATAATGATTGGCTTATTTCCATAGAACAAAGTTTTGTTCAGCTTAATGACAAATTGTCGCAATTAAAAAGCCAAATAAAGTAATGATATTATGCTGACACTTTCAACATTAGATATGCTTTTAGCCATAAATGAAGGACAGCTTATTGAGGAAGTTATTATTGCTGTACTTGCATCTCCTCAATTAGCGGTATTTTTTGAAAAGCATCCTAGACTCAAAAAAGCCTTATTGAAAGATATCCATCAATGGAAAAAAAGCTTACAGCAAAGAGTAAAAGAGACATTAGTCCCGACAATGATTGCTGATGAGTTTGCACTTTATCAACAAACGCAGTCATTTGGTAATGCGATGTTTAATCAGCAAGTAGAGAAAACACTGGCTGAATTAAACAAGCTAGACTCCTCTTTTACTGACGAAGCATCACAACTGATTAAAACCAATAAGCCTTTTTCACCCGCTCAACAAGCTTTGTTTATTCAACACTGGCGGATAAGTTTAATTTTCCAAGTCACTGCATTACACAAAGCCCTATTTGACCAAGAACAAGAGCAACTCCTTGCTGAGCTTCAGGAACGTTTGGCACTAAGTGGAAGCTTAAGTAATACATTCTCAGAAAATGAGCGTGCAGCAGGGCGTTTATGGGATATGAGTAAAGGTGTTTTAACAAAAACGCCTTTCGATGAGAAAATTATTCAACGTTATAGCGACTTTCTCGATCAACAACCTGAATTACATAAACTCGCAAGTTTGCTAGGTCGTAGCAAAACAGCGAAATCACTTCCTGAAGAGAGTGTGATTTTTGAGCCAGTCACTATTGTTGAGAAAGCACCAGATACAACACCAGAGCAAGTCAATGGTATAGGGCTCAGTGATGATATCTTACGCTTACTCCCTACAGAGCTCGCCTTGTTAGGTATTAATGAAATCGAATATGAGTTTTATCGAAAGCTGGTGGAAAAACAACTCAATACCTATCGATTACAAGGAGATAATTGGCAAGAGCGTACTGTATTGCGTCCAGTAACTCATCATCATGATGAAGAAAGACCAAGAGGACCTTTTATTGTATGTATTGATACATCAGGTTCGATGGGGGGATTTAACGAACAGTGTGCTAAAGCTTTTGGGCTTGCATTGATGAAAATAGCACTAGCTGATAATCGTTCATGTCATGTGATGTTATTTTCTACTGAAACAGTACATTACCAATTGTCATCGTCTAATGGTCTGCAAGATCTTATCAAGTTTTTGAATCAGTCATTTAGAGGGGGTACGGACTTAAGTGCTTGTTTAGATAATGTCGCAGAAAAACTAAATAACCCAGCATGGAAAGATGCTGATGCTGTTGTTATTTCTGACTTTGTCGCCCAAAGGTTACCCGAAAACCTAATCAACAAAATCAAAAAAATCCAACAGCAACAGCACAATCGCTTCCATGCGGTTACCCTATCCAATTACGGTAAACCCAGTATCATGAAAATCTTTGACCATATATGGCGTTTTGATACTGGATTAAAAAGTCGTTTACTTCGACGCTGGCGCCAATAATTACAGCATATCGGCGAAAGCTAAACGGGTATCTTTTTCCCATACACCGCATTGTACTTGTCCAATGTGCTCTTTTTGTAGCAGTAGCATCACTAAACGAGATTGGCCAATACCGCCACCGATAGTTTGTGGCATATCACCATGCATTAATGCTTTGTGCCAATCCAGCTCAAGACGCTTAGTATCGTCTGTTAATGTTAACTGACGCATTAATGTTTCAGGGTCGACACGGATACCCATTGATGACAATTCAAACGCATCTTGTAGAACAGGGTTCCAAACAAGAATGTCACCGTTTAAACCTTCAAATCCATCTTCGTTTGGTGTTGTCCAGTCATCGTAGTCTGGCGCTCTTACATCATGAGCTTCGCCACTTGATAATTTGCCACCAATACCAATTAAGAAAACAGCACCATATTCTTTTGTAATCGCTTTTTCACGACCTTTAGCATCAAGGTCAGGATAACGACGCAGTAACTCTTCAGTGTGGATAAATTGAATTTGATCTGGCAGGAACGGTACCAGACCAAACTCTTCGCTGACGGCTTTTTCAGTTTCTTTTATTGCCTGATAAATTTTACCCACTGTCTGCTTAAGATAAGGAACTGTACGCTCTTTATCTTCCATCACTTTTTCCCAATCCCACTGATCAACATAAACAGAGTGGATCTGAGTTAAGCGATCTTCGTCTGGTCGCAAAGCTTTCATATGAGTATAAAGACCTTGACCAGAACTAAATCCAAAACGAGCTAATGTTTTACGTTTCCATTTAGCTAATGAATGGACAACCTCAAAAGTAGAATCTGGTAAAGATTTGACTTTAACTTGTACTGCCTTCTCATGACCAGATAAGTTATCTTGAGTTCCATCACCAAGGCGACTTAAGATCGGTCCTTGAACTTCAATCAGTCCTAATTCTTTTTCCAGCAGTCGTGAAAAATAAGATTTAACAAAGCTAATTTGCTGTTGAGTCTGGATGAATGATTTTTCCATTTTTATATTCCTAGTGGTGATGTCGTGTTTCGCTGATATAGATTAAGCAACAAAACAGGTACTAAATTCAATATACTTCATTAAAAATAGCCTTACTTGTTTTAAATCGTTAAAAATAACGCTATAAAAATGTATTATCGTTAAAAACAGAGGGGATTTATGGACAATATTTATCAGATCGATAATCTCGATCGTGACATACTTCACGCATTAATGGCGAATGCGAGAACACCTTACGCTGAATTAGCCAAAAAATTCGAAGTAAGCCCTGGCACAATTCATGTTCGAGTAGAGAAAATGAAGCAGGCAGGAATTATTACGGGAACGCGAGTTGATATTAGTGAAAAGCAACTCGGTTTTGATGTCTGCTGCTTTATTGGCATTATTCTTAAGAGTGCAAAAGACTATCACACTGCATTAGATAAATTAGATAAGTTAGATGAAGTTGTAGAAGTGTACTATACAACAGGACAATACAGTATTTTTACGAAGGTTATGTGTAAAAGTATAGAAGCCTTACAAGACATACTTATCAACAAAATCCAGACAATCGATGAAATTCAATCAACAGAAACCCTGATCTCACTGCAAAACCCGATAATAAGGACGATCAAGCCATAAGGGTAAATTCTTATTTTTTTTTATAACCACATTATCCACAGGTAGATCCCAAGTGATTCACAGCGTACAATAGCGCGTCTTAAACATAAGGAGATCATTAATGAAAAAAGTCACTCTTATTAGTGGCAGTACCATGGGTAGTGCTGAATATGTTGCAGAACACCTTGCAGAGATCTTATCTGATGAAGGGTTTGAGACGGATCTGCACCATGGGCCTTCTCTTAATGATCTTCCAAATGAAGGGATCTGGCTGGTGGTCACATCAACGCATGGTGCAGGTGATCTTCCTGACAACCTACAGCCTTTTGCTAATGAAATATCGGCTGACTCCGTTGATCTTAGTAATGTCACCTTTGGTGCGATCGGCATAGGAAGTAGTGAATATGACACTTTCTGCGGTGCGATCAGAACATTGGATCAAAAATTGGTGGAAAAAGGGGCGACTCGCCTTGGCGATCGTCTCGAAATTGATATTCAAAAGTACGACATTCCGGAAGATCCAGCTGAAGAATGGATAGCTTCTTGGAAAAATTTACTTTAAATTGCACAAAAAAACAGCAAACGAATGTGGATAACTCTGCTTAAAAGCAGGGGTTAACCCGTAGTTATCCATTGTATAAGGCTATATCAAGAAATGACCTGTGCATAAGTCGTCATTTTGATCCCAGCTTATCAGCAGATAGATCACGGATCATTCACAGTATATGATCCTTTACACTTTTATGATCTTTAAATAGAAAATCCACTTATCCACAGAGGATCGCTTCCTTAATAAAAGATCTAATAAAGAGATCTTTAAATAAAAAGATCTTTAAATAATTACCTGCGGATCTGCTCGCTTGTATCTGTCAAAAAGTTGAGTAGAATTCGTTTTCCCAATGCAACACATTCAGCATTCGTAACATTTAAGGTTCACACATGTTTTATCCAGAACACTTTGACGTCATTGTCATCGGTGGTGGTCACGCCGGTACAGAAGCCGCTATGGCTGCAGCTCGTATGGGGCGTCAAACCCTATTACTGACCCACAATATTGATACTTTGGGCCAAATGTCTTGTAACCCAGCTATTGGTGGGATTGGTAAAGGGCATCTGGTAAAAGAGATCGATTCCATGGGTGGATTAATGGCAACCGCTATTGACCATGCAGGGATCCAATTCAGAACCCTTAACGCAAGTAAGGGACCAGCTGTAAGAGCAACAAGAGCACAAGCTGACCGTGTTCTTTATCGCCAAGCTGTTCGTACTACTCTTGAAAATCAACCTAATTTAATGATCTTCCAACAACCAGTTGAAGATCTCATTGTTGAAAACGACCAAGTAACAGGTGCTGTTACTCGTATGGGCTTAAAATTCCGTGCTAAGTCTGTTGTTCTAACTGTAGGTACTTTCCTTGATGGAAAAATCCATATTGGTTTAGAAAATTACAGTGGGGGTCGTGCAGGTGATCCACCATCAGTTTCGTTATCACACAGACTACGCGAATTACCTTTACGTGTAGGTCGTTTAAAAACAGGCACACCACCTCGTATTGATGCTAGAACTATTGATTTTAGCCAATTAGCCGTTCAGTTGGGTGATACTCCAATGCCTGTTTTCTCGTTTTTAGGTAATGTGGATCAGCATCCTGAACAAATGCCTTGCCATATCACATACACAAACGAAAAAACGCACGATGTTATTCGTAATAACCTCGATCGTAGCCCAATGTACGCTGGTGTCATCGAAGGAATAGGTCCTCGTTATTGCCCATCTATTGAAGATAAGGTGATGAGATTTGCTGATCGTAATTCACATCAGATCTTTTTAGAGCCTGAAGGTTTAACAAGTAACGAAATTTACCCAAATGGTATTTCAACAAGCTTACCTTTTGATGTTCAAATGCAAATCGTAAATTCCATGAAAGGTATGGAAAACGCGAAGATCATTAGACCTGGTTATGCAATTGAATATGACTTCTTCGATCCTAGAGATCTAAAACAAACCCTAGAAAGCAAATTTATCAATGGGTTATTCTTTGCAGGGCAAATTAACGGTACAACCGGTTATGAAGAAGCGGCGGCTCAAGGTATGCTTGCTGGGCTTAATGCGGCACGTTACGCCTTCGATCAAGAAGGTTGGTTCCCACGTCGTGATCAAGCATACATTGGTGTATTAGTTGACGATCTTTGCACACTAGGCACAAAAGAACCGTACCGTATGTTTACCTCTCGTGCAGAATATCGCTTGATGTTACGTGAAGATAATGCAGATTTACGTCTGACGGAAATTGGACGTGAATTAGGCATGGTTGATGATAACCGTTGGGCACAATTTAGCGAAAAAGTTGAGTTAGTTGAAAAAGAGCGCCAACGTTTAAGAGATATCTGGGTTCATCCTAAAGCAGATAATATTTCTGAAATTAACGAGTTACTTAATACACCACTATCTAAAGAAGCTAATGGTGAAGATTTATTACGTCGCCCTGAAATGACGTATGACATTTTGAAAAAAATCCCTCGTTTTGCACCAGGTATTGATGATTCAAAACCACAAGCTGCTGAACAAGTTGAGATCCAAGTTAAGTACGAAGGTTATATTAGTCGCCAGCAAGAAGAGATTGAAAAACAACTGCGCAATGAAAATGCAGCGCTACCGATAGATCTGGACTATAAGCAAGTTAGCGGATTATCTAACGAAGTTATTGCGAAACTTAACGATCACAAACCCACATCGATCGGACAAGCATCGCGGATCTCAGGTGTTACACCTGCGGCTATTTCCATTTTATTAGTTTGGTTGAAAAAACAAGGCCTATTACGCAGGAGCGCATCATGAGTGACTTACTTAATCGGCTAAAAAAGCTGGCTAAGCAAGCCAATATTGAGCTTACAGATATTCAAGCTGAAAAACTCACTGGCTATGTTGCTATGCTTGATAAATGGAATAAAGCATACAACCTCACATCAGTGAGAGATCCACAACAAATGCTTATCCGTCATATTTTGGATAGCATTGTTGTTAGTCAATATCTTGAAGGTGAAAGATTTATTGATGTGGGTACAGGGCCTGGTTTACCGGGTATCCCTTTAGCGATAATGCGTCCCGATCACCACTTTGTATTATTGGATAGCTTAGGCAAGCGGGTTCGCTTTATGAAACAAGTTCAGCACGAGCTAGGACTTAATAATATCGAGCCAGTTCAATACCGTGTTGAAGAGTACCAAACAGAGAAGCCTTTTGATGGTGTTATCAGCCGAGCATTTGCCTCTATGAACGATATGCTCTCTTGGTGCTCTCATTTAGTGACTGAAGAACACGGTCGTTTCTATGCACTGAAAGGACAAATTCATCAAGAAGAGTTGGATGAACTTGCTGATAATGGATTAAAAATGCCTGAAAAAGTGATTAGCTTATCCATACCTGAATTGAATGAACAAAGACATTTGGTGATTATTTAATCAAATATTTAGTGTTTCACTGATCCTTTTTTCATTTTTTGTGCTCTGGCGATAACATTTACAATGTTATCGCCATTTGCTTTAGGGGGAATTATACGAAGTATTAAAATTCACTTTAATAGAACAATAATTTAACAATATATTATCTTTTGCTTTAATTCCCTTTGTTGCCTGCGTTTTTCTCTTTTTATTTCCAAAATAAATTAATAATTCTGTGCATTATAAAAATATTGAATTTATTTAATTGAAAATCGATTAATTATTTTTCAATTGCCACTAAATTGTTCATAAAAGGGAAGTTATTTGTTAACTCTGTTATATATTTTATGAAATAAGCTTTATTTATACTTTTGTATTTGTGATGTATATCACGCTATTTATTTTATTCAGCTCTATTATTTTTACTCTTTTTGTTCTTAATCATTTTTCATAAATGGAACCTTGGTAAGAAATTTAAATTAATCTTCACTTTTTCGCTACTTATTGATTGAATTCATTGCCACGCCCCGTATAATTTGCTCGTTTTTGTCACTTGACACTTTATAGCAAAGACAGTTTGATACATCATTCAGTAATACCTTTTACGATAGCTAGTCTGGAGAATACAAACGTCATGTCTGTCTCCCTCTACAGCGGGAAAGTTGCACTGAAACTGTTATTTTTGCAGTTTATGACTTTTGTTATTCTCAGTGCGGGTTTCTACTTAAAGAGTACAGACTGGAGTTTTTCGGCTTTTTTAGGCGGGTTGGCATGTTGGTTACCCAATATTGCTTTTCTTTTGTTAATGCGCTTACAAAAAGTCAACGAAGAAGAAGCTCCAGTTCGCATAAACTGGCTTTTTGCTTTCAGTGAAGGGTTGAAGGTTATATTATCAATAGCCTTGCTGATTGTTGCTTTAGGAGTGTTTAAAGCGGCATTTGCACCACTGGTCATGACCTACTTAGCGGTGCTTGTTATGCAGGTCGTTGCACCAGCCGTCATTAACGGTTAGCGTTTTTAACAACAAAAGGGTAATTGGCATCATGTCTGCATCAGGAGAAGCATTAACCACTAGAGACTACATAGGTCACCACCTGAATAACCTTCAGTTGGACCTGCGTACTTTCGAGTTGGTCAATCCCCATGCTGAAAATGCGCCATCATTCTGGGTGTTAAATATTGACTCACTTTTCTTTTCAGTACTGATGGGAGCACTATTCCTATGGCTGTTTAGAAAAGTAGCAGTAAGAGCAACCAGTGGCGTACCGGGAAAATTCCAGACTGCAGTAGAAATGATCATTGGTTTCGTTGATAGCAGCGTCCGTGATATGTATCACGGAAAGAGCAAGGTCATTGCACCTTTGGCATTGACTGTGTTCGTTTGGGTGCTGTTAATGAATGCCCTGGATTTATTACCAATCGACTTCATCCCTTATATCGGTGAACACATCTTAGGGTTACCTGCGTTACGCATCGTTCCGACTGCGGACGTGAGTATTACTCTATCGATGGCAATTGGTGTATTTATCCTGATCCTTTTCTATAGCATTAAGATGAAAGGCATAAAAGGGTTTACAAAAGAGCTGACTTTACAGCCTTTTAATCACCCAATTTTTATTCCTGTCAACTTAATCTTAGAAGGGGTAAGCCTGCTATCAAAACCTGTTTCCCTCGGTCTTCGACTGTTTGGTAACATGTATGCAGGTGAACTGATCTTTATTCTTATTGCTGGTCTGTTACCGTGGTGGTCACAGTGGTTATTAAGCCTTCCTTGGGCGATATTCCACATACTGATTATTACGTTACAAGCATTTATTTTCATGGTTCTAACGATTGTCTATCTGTCGATGGCATCTGAAGAACATTAATTATTAACTCTTTGAAGAAATAACTGAAACAAACTGGAGACTGTCATGGAAAACCTGAGTATGGATCTGCTGTACATGGCTGCCGCTATTATGATGGGTTTAGCTGCAATCGGTGCTGCAATCGGTATCGGAATCCTCGGAGGCAAATTTTTAGAAGGTGCTGCTCGTCAGCCTGATCTGATCCCTCTTCTGCGTACACAGTTCTTTATCGTTATGGGTCTGGTTGACGCCATCCCAATGATTGCTGTGGGTCTGGGCCTTTACGTGATGTTTGCTGTTGCCTAATGATGGCAATGAGCAGTAAAAGCATCAAGTTAGTTAATAACCAAGAAAGAGGTATTGTGCTGTGAATTTAAATGCAACAATCCTCGGCCAGGCCATCGCATTTGTCCTGTTTGTTTTGTTCTGTATGAAATTCGTATGGCCACCAATTATGGCGGCCATTGAAAAACGTCAAAAAGAAATTGCTGACGGTTTATCATCTGCAGAACGTGCTAAAAAGGACTTAGATTTAGCGAAAGCCGATGCAGGCGATCAGCTAGCAAAAGCAAAAGCAGAAGCTCAAGCAATCATTGAATCAGCGAATAAACAACGCACTCAAATGATTGAAGATGCTAAAGCAGAAGCAGAGCAAGAACGTAGTAAGATCGTTGCACAAGCTCAATCCGAACTGGATGCAGAGCGTAAACGTGCTCGTGAAGAACTTCGTAAACAAGTTGCAATGCTGGCTATTGCAGGTGCCGAGAAAATTATTGAACGTTCCGTGGATGAAGCTGCTAATAGCGACATCGTTGATAAACTGGTCGCTGAACTGTAAGGAGGGAGGGGCATGTCTGAAATAGCAACGGTAGCTCGCCCCTACGCCAAAGCAGCTTTTGACTTTGCTGTGGAAAACCAGGCTGTCGATAAATGGCAGGTTATGCTGGCGTTCACCGCTGAAGTAGCACGCAATGAGCAGGTAACCGAATTACTTTCTGGTTCTTTAGCATCAGAAAAACTGGCTGACATCTTTGTCGACCTTTGTGGCGAACAATTAGATGGTCATGCTCAGAATTTAATTCGTGTTATGGCTGATAATGGCCGTTTATCAACGTTGCCTGAAGTATTGAGCCAATTTATTCAATTGCGCGCAGTACTAGAGTCAACGGTTGACGTTGAAGTAACTTCTGCCATTGAGCTAACTAAACAGCAGCTAGCTAACATTTCTGCAGCGATGGAAAAACGTCTATCACGCAAAGTGAAGCTGAATTGCAAAATTGATAAGTCTGTTATCGCAGGCATGATTATACGCGCCGGTGACCTCGTCATCGATGGCAGTATTCGTGGCCGTTTAGAGCGATTAACAGACGTCTTGCAGTCTTAAGGGGACTGGAGCATATGCAACTGAATTCCACTGAAATCAGCGAACTGATCAAGCAGCGCATTGCTCAGTTCAATGTAGTGAGTGAAGCTCACAATGAAGGTACGATTGTATCCGTTAGTGACGGTATCATTCGTATCCACGGTTTAGCCGAAGTTATGCAGGGTGAGATGATCGCACTGCCGGGTAACCGTTTCGCTATCGCACTGAACTTAGAGCGCGACTCTGTTGGTGCGGTTGTGATGGGTCCTTATGCTGACTTAGCAGAAGGCATGAAAGTTAAATGTACAGGTCGTATTCTGGAAGTACCTGTTGGGCGTGGTCTGCTTGGCCGTGTGGTAAACACACTGGGTGAGCCGATTGATGGTAAAGGTGCAGTAGAGCATGATGGATTCTCACCTGTTGAGATGATTGCTCCTGGTGTTATCGACCGTCAATCAGTTGATCAGCCTGTACAAACAGGTTACAAATCCGTCGATGCCATGATCCCAATTGGTCGTGGTCAGCGTGAATTGATCATCGGTGACCGCCAAACAGGTAAAACTGCTCTGGCTGTCGATGCGATCATCAACCAACGCGACTCTGGCATTAAATGTATCTATGTCGCTATCGGTCAGAAAGCCTCTACTATTTCGAACGTTGTTCGTAAATTAGAAGAACATGGCGCGTTAGAAAACACCATTGTTGTTGTTGCTTCTGCATCAGAATCAGCAGCGCTGCAATACCTAGCTCCTTATTCAGGTTGCGCAATGGGTGAATACTTCCGTGACCGTGGTGAAGATGCCCTGATTATTTATGATGACCTGTCTAAACAGGCTGTCGCATACCGTCAAATTTCACTGTTACTTCGTCGTCCACCTGGACGTGAAGCATACCCTGGTGACGTTTTCTATCTGCACTCCCGTTTACTTGAGCGTGCTGCTCGCGTTAATGCTGAGTACGTAGAAGCATTCACTAATGGTGAAGTTAAAGGTAAAACCGGCTCTCTGACTGCGTTACCAATTATCGAAACGCAAGCAGGGGACGTTTCTGCATTCGTTCCTACGAACGTAATCTCTATTACCGATGGTCAGATCTTCTTAGAATCTAACCTGTTTAACGCAGGTATCCGTCCAGCTGTTAACCCAGGGATCTCCGTATCTCGTGTTGGTGGTGCAGCTCAGACTAAGATCATGAAGAAACTTTCTGGTGGTATCCGTACTGCTCTTGCGCAGTATCGTGAGCTGGCAGCATTCTCACAGTTCGCTTCCGATCTGGACGATGCTACCCGTAAACAATTAAACCACGGTCAGAAAGTGACTGAATTGCTGAAACAGAAACAGTACGAACCAATGTCTGTCGCACAACAGTCTTTATCACTGTTTGCAGCAGAACGTGGTTATCTGGAAGATGTTGAAATTTCAAAAGTTGTGCCATTTGAAGCGGCTTTATTAGCTTATGCCTCTCGTGAACATGCTGATTTATTGAAAGAAATCAACCAGACTGGTACTTATAACGAAGAAATCGAAGCGAAGCTGAAAGGCGTGCTAGAAAACTTCAAAGCGACTCAGTCCTGGTAATAACTATTCGGCCTAATAGTTAAACATTAGGCCGTCTGGTTCATGAGGAGAAGCAGAAATGGCCGGCGCAAAAGAGATACGTTCGAAGATCGCCAGTGTGCAAAACACACAGAAGATCACTAAAGCGATGGAGATGGTCGCCGCGTCGAAAATGCGTAAAACGCAGGAACGCATGGCAGCCAGCCGTCCTTATGCAGAAACCATGCGCAGTGTGATTGGTCACCTTGCGTTAGGGAATCTGGAATACAAACATCCATACCTCGAAGAGCGTGAAGTTAAACGTGTCGGGTACCTGGTTGTTTCGACCGACCGTGGTTTGTGTGGTGGTTTGAACATTAACTTGTTCAAAAAACTGCTGGCAGACATGAAAGAGTGGTCTGAAAAAGGTGTGCAGGTAGATTTAGCACTAATCGGTTCTAAAGCCGCTTCATTCTTTGGCTCAGTAGGTGGGAATGTTGTTGGTCAAGTAACTGGTATGGGTGATGATCCAAAACTGTCAGACCTTATCGGTCCAGTCAATATCATGTTGCAGGCTTATGACGAAGGTCGTTTAGATAAACTGTATGTGGTGGCAAATAAGTTCATCAATACCATGGCTCAAGAGCCTAAAATTCTTCAGGTTTTACCATTACCACCAGGTGATGATGAAGAGCTGAAAGAAAAATCTTGGGATTATCTGTACGAACCTGATCCTAAGGCGTTACTGGATACTTTACTGCGTCGTTATATCGAATCGCAAGTTTACCAGAGCGTCGTAGAGAACTTAGCGAGTGAGCAGGCCGCCCGAATGGTCGCGATGAAAGCCGCTACAGATAACGGTGGTAACCTGATTAAAGAACTGCAATTGGTGTACAACAAAGCACGCCAAGCAAGCATTACTCAGGAACTTACAGAAATTGTGTCTGGTGCAGCCGCGGTATAACAGCTAGGTTTACGAATTACGTAGAGGATTCAAGATGGCTACTGGAAAGATTGTCCAGGTAATCGGCGCCGTAGTGGACGCCGAGTTCCCTCAGGATAGCGTCCCTAAAGTATACGACGCTCTTGAGGTTATGAATGGTAAAGAAAAACTGGTGCTAGAAGTTCAGCAACAGTTAGGCGGTGGTATCGTTCGTTGTATCGCAATGGGTACATCAGACGGTTTAAGCCGTGGCTTAAAAGTTGAAAACTTAGGCCACCCAATTGAAGTACCAGTAGGTAAAGCAACACTGGGACGTATCATGAACGTTCTGGGTACACCTATCGATATGAAAGGTGATATTGCAACTGAAGAACGTTGGTCTATCCACCGTGAAGCGCCAACCTACGAAGAGTTATCAAACTCACAAGAACTGCTTGAAACCGGTATCAAAGTAATGGACTTAATCTGTCCGTTCGCTAAAGGTGGTAAAGTAGGTCTGTTCGGTGGTGCGGGTGTTGGTAAAACAGTTAACATGATGGAATTGATCCGTAATATCGCGATCGAGCACTCAGGTTACTCTGTATTTGCTGGTGTTGGTGAACGTACTCGTGAGGGTAACGACTTCTATCATGAAATGACAGATTCTAACGTTCTTGACAAAGTATCGTTAGTTTATGGTCAGATGAATGAGCCACCAGGAAACCGCCTGCGTGTTGCACTGACTGGTCTGACTATGGCTGAGAAATTCCGTGACGAAGGTCGTGACGTACTGTTATTCGTAGATAACATCTATCGTTACACCTTAGCCGGTACTGAAGTATCAGCACTGTTAGGTCGTATGCCATCAGCGGTAGGTTACCAACCAACATTGGCTGAAGAGATGGGTGTTCTGCAAGAACGTATCACTTCAACCAAAACAGGTTCAATCACCTCTGTACAAGCTGTATACGTACCTGCGGATGACTTAACTGACCCATCACCAGCAACAACGTTTGCTCACTTAGATGCGACAGTTGTATTGAGCCGTCAAATTGCTTCATTAGGTATCTACCCTGCGGTTGACCCACTGGATTCTACCAGTCGTCAATTAGACCCACTGGTAGTTGGCCAAGAGCACTATGATGTGGCTCGTGGTGTTCAGTCTATCCTGCAACGTTATCAGGAACTGAAAGACATCATCGCTATCTTAGGTATGGATGAACTGTCAGAAGAAGATAAACTGGTTGTTGCGCGTGCGCGTAAGATCCAGCGCTTCCTGTCTCAGCCATTCTTCGTTGCTGAAGTATTTACCGGATCACCAGGTAAGTTCGTTTCCCTGAAAGACACTATCCGTGGCTTTAAAGGTATTCTGAACGGTGATTATGACCACCTGCCAGAGCAGGCGTTCTACATGGTTGGTACTATCGAAGAAGCAGTAGAAAAAGCTAAGAAGCTTTAATACGGCTGACGGGAGGTTGATATGGCTGATACATCGTTCTACCTGAAAGTTGTCAGCGCTGAAAAGCAGTTATATGACGGCGAAGTCAAACGAATTCAGGTAACTGGTAGCGAAGGTGAGCTCGGTATTTATCCGCAGCATACCCCGTTATTAACTGCCATAAAACCGGGCATGGTACGTGTCGTAAAAACATCGGGTGAAGAAGAGGTTATCTACCTTTCTGGTGGTATTCTCGAAGTTCAACCGACAGGCGTCATTGTACTGGCAGATACAGCTATCCGTGGTCGTGATTTGGATGAAGCGAAAGCGTTGGAATCTAAGCGTAAAGCTGAAGAACACATTCAATCCTCTCATGGTGATGTTGATTATGCTCAAGCATCAGCAGAATTAGCCAAAGCGATTGCAAAACTACGTGTAATCGAATTGACTCGACGTTGATGTAAATAGGCAGTCTATGAATAAAAAAGCCAGTTGGTTCTTCGCTAACTGGCTTTTTTGCGTCATGAAATATTTTGTGTGACGAAATATGTAGTATTATTTGGCATAAACAGGTTTACTTGCCATTCTTTACGGGAGTTATCGGGTTAATTATGTCTAATTCAGCTAAAAGCGTTGTTATTCTTGCTGCGGGAAAAGGCACCCGCATGTATTCACAGTTACCTAAAGTTCTTCATAAACTTGCAGGTAAATCCATGGTTCAACATGTGATTGATACTGCCAAGTCATTAGGCGCTCAACAAACACACCTTGTCTATGGGCATGGTGGTGAACTAATGAAAGAAAAATTAGGTTCACAACCTGTTAATTGGGTACTACAAGCAGAGCAACTAGGAACAGGTCACGCAATGCAACAAGCTGCGCCTTTCTTTGCTGATGATGAAGATATCCTGATGCTTTACGGTGATGTTCCACTTATCACTAAAGAAACGTTAGAACGTTTAATTGAAGTCAAACCAGAAGGCGGTATTGGTTTATTAACAGTTATTTTAGATAACCCAACTGGCTATGGTCGTATTGTTCGTGAAAATGGCGAAGTGACGGGCATTATCGAACAAAAAGATGCGTCTGAAGAACAACTCAAAATTACTGAAATCAACACGGGTATTTTGGTCGCTAATGGTGGTGATTTAAAACGTTGGTTAGGTAAGCTCAATAATAATAATGCACAAAAAGAGTATTACATTACTGACATTATCGCGTTAGCGTATAAAGAAGGTCGTAAAATTGAAACGGCTCATCCTCGTCGTCATAGTGAAATGGAAGGCGTGAATAACCGTTTACAACTGGCTACATTAGAACGTATTTACCAAACAGAACAGGCTGAACGCTTATTATTAGAAGGCGTCATGTTGCTTGATCCTGCTCGTTTTGATTTACGTGGTACGCTAACTCACGGTAAAGACGTCGTCATTGACACTAACGTGATTATTGAAGGTAATGTCACTTTAGGTAACAACGTTGAAATCGGTACAGGGTGTGTCCTGAAAAACTGTGTGATTGGTGATAATTCTATTATCAGCCCCTATACGGTGATCGAGGATGCAAACTTAGCTCAAGAGTGTACTGTTGGGCCATTTGCACGCCTTCGTCCGGGTAGTGAATTAGCGGATAAAGCTCACGTTGGTAACTTTGTTGAGATGAAAAAAGCAAGCTTAGGTGTTGGCTCTAAAGCGGGTCATCTGACTTACTTAGGCGACACTGAAGTAGGCGCTAATGTTAATATCGGCGCGGGTACTATTACTTGTAACTACGATGGTGCGAATAAATTCAAAACAGTTATTGGTGATGACGTCTTTATTGGTTCAGATACCCAATTAGTAGCGCCAGTTACGGTTGCTAATGGTGCAACAATTGGTGCAGGAACAACACTCACTAAAAACGTGAATGAAAATGAATTAGTGATCAGTCGAGTTAAGCAAACTCATATTAGTGGATGGAAACGTCCAGTGAAGAAAAAACAATAATTTTAAGAAAAGGGCGTATATTTCATTAGCGCCCTTTTCTTGTACGCTATTATTCTAAAAACAAAAAATATCCCCGCTTTCTACAATGGCTTGGGGAACAGACCAATCAGGTATAAGACATCCAAGTGCGAATAAACGCACAGTTTTAGGAATAACACAATGTGTGGAATAGTAGGTGCAGTTGCACAACGCGATATCGCTGAAATCTTAATTGAAGGCTTACGTCGTTTAGAATACCGCGGTTATGACTCTGCGGGTTTAGCGGTTGTGGATAATGACTGTAAAATGACACGTCTGCGTGAAGCTGGCAAAGTACAAATGCTGGCGGAAGAAGCAGAAAAAACACAAGTGATTGGTGGTACAGGTATTGCTCATACTCGTTGGGCAACACATGGTGAACCTTGTGAAGATAATGCACATCCTCATGTATCAGGTACGATTGCAGTTGTACATAATGGCATTATCGAAAACTACCAAGAACTGAAAGCAGAATTAATTAAAAAAGGGTATCAGTTTGCTTCTCAAACTGACACTGAAGTGATTGCTCACCTTGTTAACTGGGAACAGCGCCAAGGTGGTACATTACGTGAAGTTGTACAACGTGTTATTCCTCAATTACGTGGTGCTTACGGTACCGTTATTATGGATAGCCGTACACCTGAGTTATTAGTCGCTGCTCGCTCTGGTAGCCCGCTGGTGGTAGGTCTTGGCGTGGGTGAAAACTTCCTTGCTTCTGACCAGTTGGCTCTATTACCTGTTACCCGTCGCTTTATCTATCTTGAAGAAGGGGATATTGTCGAGGTCACTCGTCGTCATGTTCATATTTTTGATGTGAATGGCGAAGAAGTTGTTCGTGATACGATTGAATCAAATGTTCAATACGATGCGGGTGATAAAGGTGTTTACCGTCACTACATGCAAAAAGAGATCTATGAACAGCCTCTGGCGATTAAAAACACGCTTGAAGGTCGTTTAAAATCAGAAACGATTGATCTAAGTGAACTAGGATCTAAAGCTGAAGATATCTTATCTAAAGTTGAACATATTCAAATTGTAGCTTGTGGTACTTCTTATAACGCAGGTATGGTTTCACGTTATTGGTTTGAGTCTTTAGCGGGTATTCCTTGTGATGTCGAAATTGCATCAGAATATCGCTACCGTAAACCAGCAACTCGCCGTAACAGTTTACTGATTACATTATCTCAATCAGGTGAAACAGCAGATACATTAGCTGCATTGCGGTTATCTAAAGAGTTAGGTTATTTATCTTCTTTAGCTATTTGTAACGTTGCAGGCTCTTCTTTGGTTCGTGAGTCTGAATTTGTTTTAATGACTAAAGCGGGTGCTGAAATTGGTGTTGCATCAACCAAAGCATTTACCACACAGTTAACCGTTCTATTAATGCTGGTGGCATATATGGGACGAATTAAAGGTGTCGCGACATTAGAGCAAGACGTTTCAACAGCATTACATGCATTACCAAGCCGTATTGAAAGCATGCTATCGAAAGATAAAGTGATTGAAGCGTTAGCTGAAGACTTCTCAGAAAAAAGCCATGCTTTATTCTTAGGTCGTGGCGACCAATACCCGATTGCGGTAGAAGGTGCATTAAAGCTAAAAGAGATCTCTTATATTCATGCTGAAGCTTATGCTGCTGGTGAATTAAAACATGGTCCATTAGCATTAATTGATGCGGATATGCCTGTTATCATCATTGCGCCAAACAATGAGTTATTAGAGAAATTAAAATCTAATATTGAAGAAGTACGTGCGCGTGGTGGCTTACTGTATGTATTTGCGGATCAAGATGCAGGCTTTGAAGAAAACGAAACGATGAAGTTAATTTCTTTACCTCATGTTGAAGAGCTTATCGCACCTATTTTCTATACTGTACCATTACAGTTGTTGTCTTATCATGTTGCCTTAATTAAAGGCACAGATGTAGACCAACCTCGTAACTTAGCAAAATCGGTTACAGTTGAATAAATAAAGTCAAAGTTAACTTTATTCTAAAAGAACCAGTCATGCTGTAAAAAGCAGGCTGGTTTTTTTATGCCTAGAAAATAAAACTCTGCCCGCAAATCGATAACAGGCAGAGGAAAATAACACAATCGGAGAGATATATTGCTATTAAAACAACACTACAGTAAGAACAAAACTAGTTGTAAGACTTAAACAGGGATTGGTTGCCTGATTTATCAAAGGCAATCACTTGGTAAGGCTCTTTGTAATCACCTGCATACATACCTAAACTTCCCGCTGGCATACCTGCAACGGCAATACCTGATTTAGATTTATCTACTAAGTCGATATTTTTTAAACTATCAACGGGGATATGTCCTACTAAATCTTTACCTTGGTAAGTCGCAAAGTGGCAACTTAATAAATTATTGGGTACACCGGCTTGTTGATATTTCTGCATTAACTCTGTCTCTGAAACAATATTCACTTTAACATTGAAGCCTGCTTCTTTTACGCCATCAGCCCATAACGTACAGCATCCACAACTGTCAGTTTTATAAACCTCAATAACATTATGATTAGATGCATAAGCCGTGCTTGTAAAAGCGGAGATTGCAATAATAGAAGGCAGTAATAATTTTTTCATTGTTTATTCCTTTCACTAAATTGATAGATGAAACAATAATCTTTACCCCTACTGGAAGGTCAATTTAATTAAGGTATAAACGTGTAGAGTTTTGTAAAAAAATATTTATAGAAAACAAAGATATAAATAATACTTTGCTTATCCTTTTTTGATGTTTTTCGAGAATATGACTTGATATAAGAAGAAAAAAAGCCTGCATAGCAGGCTTAAAATGGAGAAAACAGGGTAAACGTAGAGTAGTTAGGATGTAAACGACTATGAGGGTATCTCATAAGTTAAATCACCTCTTGCGAAGAGTGTTTGTGCTTTAACTTGGAATAACTATAAACCTAAACTTAACTTGAGGTTAAAGCGGAGAAATTTGTATAAGGGATCCAATTTTATTGATGAAAATAAAATATAGAGAATATAAAAATAAAAAAGCCAATATTTTCAATGTATTGGCTTTAAAATAAATAGGTGTATTTTTAATTTAAAAACAAATTATTTGATGGCGATTATTTGATAATAGTAATTTGTTTTACGTCGATCTCAGTGCTTGTCCATTCTTTATCAACTTTACCTTCAATTCTGACGGTATTATCTGGTGTAACTGTTTGTCCACGCCATCTTTTATTGTCGATATCTACATTGATACCGCCTGTGCTGTCTTCAAAAACGTACAGCTCATCACCAATTTTTTTGGTAATTTTACCCGTTAAAATAACCCAAGTGTCATCAGAAAGATCTTTTGCTTTTGCAACGGAGGTTTCGCTAATTGAAGGACCTTTAAATCCTCCTTGATCTGCACTTGATTGAATAGTGCCTTGAGGAGAAACAAAACCACCATTATGAGATGTTGTATTGGCTTGAGATGCAAAGGCCAACGTACTACCAATTAATAATACAAGAATTTTTTTCATATCAAGCTCGCTTTCTGTTTAAAATATAACTAAGTATAGTACTTATTTTATTTCAACTTCATGTATAAAACAGCATATAAAGGTAAATCTAGATATTAATACATCAAATGATTGATATTACTATTTTAAAACTAGAGTTATATTTTATAGTGTTGTTTTTTTCAATATAAGCATCTATCACTAAGTACTTCTTTTCTTTAAGTTAAATCTTCTGGTTATTTCCCCTTTGGATCAGTGTAGACCGTTATTCAAAAATATACCTTGTAGGATCATTGTTTTTAGATGTATTACCTCTTATCATCCAGCGCCTTCAAATTTTTTTTAATTTTCCCCTGTTATTTTTAGAGGTTTTAGGTTTTATGACTAACGAACGCATTGCCAATCCGGGTCCATTAGGTTTAATGGGTTTTGGTATGACAACGATTTTGTTGAACATACATAATGCCGGTTTTTTCCCAGTAGTCTCAGTTATTATGAGTATGGGAATTTTTTATGGTGGGATCGCACAAGTTATTGCTGGAATTTTTGAGTTCAAAAAAGGCAATACTTTTGGAGCCACTGCATTTACCTCTTACGGCTTCTTTTGGGTAACATTAGTAGGTATTTGGTTATTACCCGTGATGGGCTTAAGTGAACCCACAACACCTCTCTTTTTGGGTGTGTTTTTAGCGTTATGGGGAATTTTTACCTTTTTCATGTTTATTGGCACGTTAAAAGCCAATAGAGCACTCCAGTTTGTCTTTTTAAGTCTGACTATTTTATTTGCATTACTGGCAATAGGAAATATCACAGGTAATGCACTGATTTTAAAAATTGCAGGTTTTGAAGGTATTATTTGTGGTGCCAGTGCTTTTTATCTTGCAATGGCTGAAGTATTAAATGAGATGTATGGCAGAACAATACTGCCAATTGGTCACAAGTAACCGCTTTATACAGAAGTGGCTATTTAGCCACTTCTACTACTTGGCTTTTACGGCGTATTAGTTTTCTTGCACACCATGCGTAAAGCAACCCTGCAACGACACCTGAAATATGTGATTCTGTTGATACACCTAATTGTCCCGGAATTAAGCCATAGGCCATTGATCCATAATAGAATAGAACAAAGAGTGCAATTACAATATCGATAATTTTATGTCGAGTAAAAGCGTGAGCAATAAGTAAAGACCATAACCCAAAAATCCACCCACTTGCACCAACGTGAATAGCATTTCGTCCAAAAATCCAAACTAATAAACCACTTACGATAATAATAAATATACTGGATAGTACATATTCTCGTAGAGATTGTGTCATGGATAAAAAGCTAAGAATAAGAAGCGGGAGTAGATTACTAAATAGATGGGACCAAGATCCATGAATGAAAGGTGCGATAAAAATACCAATTAAACCTTCACCCGTTCTTGGAACAATACCCCATTGAAAAAGAGATATGGGTAATAGTGAGTTAATAAGTTGAAGTAAGACTAATATGATAGTTAACCCACCAAGAAAGGTGAGCCTTTTTTTAAACCAAACCTTATCCATAACGTAGCCTTAATAATGTAATGACGTTGATAAAACGCTATAAATAGAAGAGCCTCTAATAAAAAGAAGAAAGGCTCTTTTTTATTTATTAGTCTAATAAATTAAGGCAAGCAGCTCCGCGAGCGCCACCTGCATCACCATGACGAGCTTTTTCTATTGCTGGAATTTGAGCATTTCCATAGACACAGTGTGAGAGATATTCAGGTAATTGGTCATACAGTGCATTAAATTGCGATAATCCACCACCAATAACAATTAAATGTGGATCAAGTACAGTAAGAATATTACTTAGATAAATCGCTAACACTTTCATATAACGATCAACGTGCTCTTCTGTTTTCTTATCTCCAGCATAGTATTGCTCAACAATATCAACGGCTCTTCTGGGAGTATGATTGAATGCCTTATACATACGTTCAAAACCACGACCAGATAAATAAGTTTCAAAACACGCTTTTTTACCACAACCGCAGATGATTTTTGGCATTGTTTCGCCAATCACGTTATCTGCATCCACATTCAGATTCATATGACCGATTTCACCAGCAATCCCATTCTTGCCAGATAATACTTTGCCATCAATAACAAAACCGCCACCAACACCTGTACCTAAAATAAGTCCAAGTACAGAAGGATGATGACGAAATTCGGGATCCCATGCTTCCGATAAGGCAAAGCAGTTAGCATCATTTTCAACTTTAACCGGTCTATTGAGTATATGTGCAAGATCATGAACCATTGGCTTGTATTTAGCGGCTGGAACATTAGTGGTAAATACCGTTCCTTCTTTTGCATTCACAATACCAGGAACACCAACGCCTACTTTTCCTTTACACCCTAATTCAATGTCAGCTTCTAAGGTTAGTTCCTTAAAAACATTCAATAACGCCTGATAATCATTTTTAGGTGTAGGAACACGTTTTTGCCATACTTGAGTCAGATCTTTATCAAAAACGGCAAGCTCAATTTTTGTGCCGCCCATATCAAAACCATAATACATATCAGTCTCTTAATTATTCTGTAAATATTATTTATAGCAACGACAAGGGTGTCGTTACGTGGCCATTTCTATTTCAGTCAATACTTAAGTTATCTCTACTGCTTATATACACTAGGTTAAAGAAGAACAGTGATTGGTGACAGTTGAGTTTTCTTTATCTATTGATTACTACTTTCAATCAAAACACTACGTACTTTCATTAGAGCAAAGCCTAATAAATTTAATCCATTCCAAAGAAGAGGATTGTTAATCTCATTGTCTTGCTCACTTAAACCGACTCCCCATATTTTATCAACGGGGCTTGCCTCAACAAGCACACGATTGCCTGTTGAAATCAGAAATTTACCGAGTTCTTCATTTTGGGAAAACTTAGCGATATTGGCACGAATAACAATATCCATACGGTGTTGTTCCCAAATACCTTGGTCAAATCCTTTGACTTCTCTGCCTAATGCTTTTGCAGAGCCTGGGTTAGATGCAGTAATAATGCGCTTTCTGACTTCTATATCATTAAATAGCTTTGCTTTTTCAGCCATCATATAGTGCTCAGCGCTGGCATAACGCACATCATCTAATATAAAAGGTGCTGGATACCATTGGCTAAAACAACTTTTTGCGATGTCATTACCTTTACTTTTGTGTCCCCAAAAGTAGATGTACTTTATTTTCTTTCCTGCACGAAATTCTTTTTTTAATTGTTCTAAATCCATCTTTTTTTCCGTTATGTTGAATACTCCTAATTCACTTAATAAAGATAGCATAGAAGTAAAGAAGGATAGAGTGCCTTTTTGCTATTCTGCTTATAGGTGAAGCGATTCCGCTATTTTCAAATTATTCTTATTAAATTAATCTTAATTAGATTTGTTTTTACTGAATGATAAAAAAAATAGAGCTTAGATTACTAGGATTACTCTTAAAAAAATCGAACTAAAGAGTTTCTTTATTTATATAATCACACAAAAAGATAATCTTAAAACGATACTACTTACTTAGTATAAAGGTGTAGTTAATTAAGTATTTTTAATATAAAAAAGCACATTTATTGGTATTTATACTAATTGTTGGTATTTATAACTAATAAAATAGCTATTACTTAATTAATTTAATAACTTAGGTTAATTGAGATACTTGTTTTCATTGTTACATTTATTATTTGAACTAAATCACGCTTGTGTATTTGTTAAGCTAAATTAACAATATCATTTTATAGATAAAATATTACTTAAGTTAATTATTCTGGAATACAGGTTATTCTTAGCGGTATTTACTATAAGTAAATAATAAAACTAATCATAGATTGATTATCTACTTTTGTCTTTTATTTTAATGTTTTTTTCTAAAACTTAACCAATACTGATGTGTTTTATTTTTTTATTAATAAAATAGAACGATCGTAATATGATAAAAAGCAATAAACACACTTTTTAGGTGTAAAAAAGGAACCTATTTTGATGATGATCAATATGAATAAATAATCCTTTCCATTTTTAGTTATTATTTTTTTAGTCTTTTTTGGAATAGAAAAAAGAGGGTTTATTAAAATTGATCTTGATGGGCTCTTTGCTTTTTAGAAGAAATAATATCAATAAATAATTATTTTAGAATTTTATATTTATAAAATTTATACAAATTGTTATTAATTAACTCTAGTTATTATCTGGTTTTTAAACTTGTTTTTTTAGGTAAAAAAGACGCTATTTTTGATAGTAATAATAAATATGAAATTAAGTAAAAGTACCCATTTTTATAAAGTGAAAATGAGTGGCGTTTTACTTTTTACACTTTTTTTGATGTTGTCTTTTTCATTAAAATAATTATACAATTTAATTTAAATAATCATTGCTCCTAATTGGATGATGTTTATTTGTAATTAAATAAATTAGTATTTATAAGATTATTTTACCCTACATAGTTGATGTTCATTAATTGATGATTTAATGAGAGTTTAAATATGAATTTATAGAGATATATTTTTAACTTATTGTGAAAATTATCTATAAGGTTCTCTCCTCCTTATTTTGGATGAGCATCAAATTATTGAACAAGGTTTAGAGTACTGTTATTAAAGGGGCCACACTATGTATGATGATATTAGTAACCTAAAAGATAAGTTTCAGGAAGATGCCTTTGCTTTTCAAGAGTTTTCTTCCTCTACAATACAAGATGTTGATAATAAAATAGAACCAGTAGTTATAAATAAAGAAGATAATAATAAAATTAGTAATTTAAGTAATAATACGTTTTCTGAAACTTCACTTATAGTGAAAAACGAACCAAAACAGCCTGTTACTTCATCGTCTATCCCTTCTTATCACCAGGATGCTTTAGTTGTTAAAGCAAAGAAAGACAATTTAATTAAGAGTAAGCAAAATTTGTTAGCAGATAATAAAATATTTGATAGCAAAGAAACTGATAGAGTTCATGCTCATGAAAATATATCACTAAAAGATATATTGTCATTTATTGCCTCTATCTAATCTGAATAAGCAAAACTCTTTGTGTAAATAAATAATATTGACTGGTGTCAATCTTTAGCCATTGTTATTTTATTTTTTAAGATAGGTTTATTTCTTTTCGATATTTATTAATGTCGATAGGGTGCCTTTGTCTTAAGAAAAGATCTATGGCGATGACAAAGGTATGGGTTTATGAATAAAATATTTAAAACATTAATTACGGCTTTTTTATTGATAACGATGTTTTCACTCATTGTTATGCCAATGAGCGCCGAACAACAATATATATTCGGTCTTATCAATATATTGCTGTTATTTGTTATCGGTTTTAAAAAATCAAAAAAACGATTATTAACAATGGTTTTTATTTCATTGTTGATGTCAACGCGTTATCTCTACTGGCGTGCAACAAATACCTTAAATTTTAATACAACTATCGAGGCTGTTTTAGGTAGTGGTTTATTTATGGCTGAAATTTATTCTTGGATAATATTAGTCCTAGGTTATTTCCAAACGTCATGGCCATTAAATAGAAAAATAGCACCTTTACCTAAAGATATTTCTCAATGGCCTACTGTTGATATTTATATTCCAACATATAACGAAAGCTTGGATGTTGTACGTGATACGGTCCTTGCTGCACAAGCTATCGATTATCCACAAGATAAAATGAAAGTTTATATATTGGATGATGGTAGTCGTGAAGAATTTAAACAATTCGCTGGTGATGTTGGTGTAACTTACATTGAACGTGAAGTTCATGATCACGCTAAAGCAGGTAACTTAAATCATGCGATGGGATTAACAGACGGTGAGCTAATCTGCGTTTTTGACTGTGACCATATTTCCACGCGTATTTTCTTGCAAGCAACAGTAGGAAGCTTCCTTGAAGATCCAAAATTAGCGTTGATCCAAACACCACACTATTTCTACTCGCTAGACCCATTTGAACGAAATTTAAGTGCGGCTAAAGATGCACCGCATGAAGGCGCACTTTTCTATGGCCCTGTTCAACGTGGTAATGATAACTGGAATGCGACATTCTTCTGTGGTTCATGTGCTGTTATGCGTCGTAGTGCTCTTGAAGAAATTGGTGGCATTGCTGTTGAAACGGTAACAGAAGATGCACACACTGCGCTTAAATTACAACGCTTAGGTTGGAACTCTGCATTTATTGATATTCCTTTAGCCGCAGGTCTTGCAACAGAACGTTTAGCATTACACGTTAACCAGCGTATTCGTTGGGCTAGAGGAATGACACAGATATTCCGTGTTGATAATCCAATGTTGGGGCGTGGTTTAACATTCCCTCAGCGTTTATGTTATCTCAATGCCATGCTCCACTTTCAGTACGGTTTGCCTCGTATCATCTTCTTGACTGCGCCGTTACTGTTTATGTTATTTAACCTTAATATTATCGCTTCATCCGCCAGCATGATATTTGCCTATGCATTACCACACTTAATCATGTCGGTTTATGTAAACTCGAAAAATATCGGTAAATACCGTTACTCTTTTTGGGGTGAAATTTATGAAACCGTCATGGCATTTAGTTTGGTACTCCCTACTTTACTGAGCTTAGTTTCACCAAAATTAGGTAAATTTAACGTAACAGATAAAGGTGACTTGCTTGATAAAAGCTATATGGATTACCTCACTGTACGTCCATTAATTATCACTGCACTTCTTCTTATCACCGGGATTTCATGGGTTGTTGTCCGTTACCTATTAAATGACTTCCAAGGTATTGACCCGCTGGTTATTGTTTTAAACCTTGCTTGGGCGACATACAGTTTATTTATCATTCTTGCCTCTATCGCAGTAGGTAAAGAGACGCGACAAATTCGTAAAAATACTCGAATCAATGCATCTTTACCGATTACGTTACATTTTGATGATGGCGCTGAATTAACAACTACCACAGAAGATATTTCAATGGGTGGCGTTCGCATTGCCGCGAATAAAATGTCTGAACTTCGCCAACGTAATGTCACTTCAATCACCCTGAATGTACAACGAGATGAAGTTACCGTTCCTGTTGATATGGTGAGTTTAGAAAGCAATCAACTACGTCTTGAATTCTTACCTATTGATTTAAATCTTCGCCGTAAATTGGTGCGCATTGTCTTTGGTCGTGCTGATGCATGGATCCATCAAGCAGATTATAAAGACAAGCCATTTAAAGAATTGGCCGGTATTACACGTTGTATTTTCGAACTGTTCTTTGGTCGTCGCCAAAAAGTGAAAGCGCCAGCAATAAGAACGAAAGCAAAAGCTTCACTCTCTGTGCAATCAATTAACGGGGATGACTAAGCATGAAAAAGAAACTGACATTAATGCTAAGCCTGACGGCAATAGCGATCGCAAGTATTAATCTTTCTCAAGCAGATACCGGAATGTTAGAGCTAGGAGGGGAGCTTTTACCTGATCCGACTGCTTATACACATTCGCCAGTGCAACAAAATGCGAATAACCCGATCCAACTTGAAGATGGCGTATTGTCTGAAGCGCGTAATATTGAAGAGCAATTAACATTAGCACAAATGGGAAGTCCATCGCCTATCGTGCTATCAGGAAGAAAATTACTTTCTGGTGTGACTTTTAATATGGCGAACGATTTATTTATTGATAACGCCACATTAACAATGAAAGTGAAAGCATCTCAAGGATTAATTCAATCTGATCAAACACTTCACTTAATGCTAAATGGTCAACCTATGGGATTTCTACCTTTAGAAGAAGGTGGGCAAGAGCATGAATATGTTTTAGAAATTCCTGAAATGATGTTGACGAATGTGAATAATCTCAGCTTTCGTTTAGCCAATCGTGATGCATTGGATGAAAGCCAATGTATTCCTCCACTGGCTGAAGAATTAAGTTTGGTTATTTCACCAGATTCATCATTAGATTATCGAGGTCGCTGGATTAATGGCGGGTATAGTCTGGAACGATTGCCCCTACCGTTCTTTGATCCTGACAGAATGACAGCGACCTCGTTACCTATCATATTGTCAGATAAACCTGACCATGCAGAGGTAACAACAGCAGCCATTGCTGCATCATGGTTTGGCAGTTTTAGCCATGATATTAAGCAAGTTGATTTACCGGTTTTAATGAATCAGTTACCTGAAAGTGATGGTATTTTAGTTGGTTATTCAGGGCAGACTATTGCGGGTATTACATTACCTTCAGGAAATAGTGGGCAATTAACCATTGTTGATAACCCAGTCGATCCTGTTTTCAAATTATTACTGATCAGCGGTGATAATGAGAAATCTCTTCGCCAAGCTGTATGGGCATTAAACAACGGTAAATTGCCACAAAACGATCACTTAGTGGTGCCTTCTCAAACGCTTGCAATGAGTGCGGATTACGATGCACCTCGTTGGTTAAATACCAATAAACCTGTTTCGTTAAGTCAAATTGCCAATGGTAGTGATGATTTCTCACGCCAAGGCATTAACCATGCACCAAATCAGTTTTCGTTTCGTGTCTCTCCCGATCTCTTTTGGTGGGATGGTGATGCACTGCCGTTAGATTTGAAATATGTTTTTCCTCATTCGGATAAACTAAATAGTCGTCGCTCTTCATTAATTGTCTCTTTGAATAACCAATTCTTAGGTGCATTGTATCCGGCGCGTTCAGAACCTTTAGGTATGTTAAGACAATGGCTGGGAATGGAGAGCGAACAGCAAAATAGCACGCTCTATTTAAATCCTCGTCAAATTTATAGTCAGAATCAATTACAGTTTTATTTTGATTTACGTGAGCCTGATGATTCACCGTGTATTTTAACGGATGGCAGTAGCTTAATTAGCCAAATTGATCCGCAATCAACACTGCAATTTAAAAATACTTGGCACTACTCAAGAATGCCGAACTTGGCTTATTTTTCAGGAGCGTCATTCCCATTTAGTCGCCGTGCGGATTTTTCACAAACCACACTGCTATTACCTGAAAGTCCAACAATAGAAGAGCTTTATACCTTAGTGAACTTAATGGCGAGATCAGGTTATGCCACAGGAACACCTGTTTCTCATGCTTCGGTTTTCTTAGGTGCTAAAGAGCTCGAGAAAAATAACCTCTCTCAACACGATGTGCTAGCGATTGGCTCATTAAATAGTGAGGGATTTCTACCTGCTCGTTTTTCACAACAAACGTTCTCATTTTTAAATAAAAACGTCGAAATCAAACCACAATCATTGATTGACAAGGCAAAAGGTTGGATTGCTGGCGATTATTTATCTCAAAGTGGTGATGCTGCAAGTTACTTATCTTCACTGAAAGATTGGCGTGGCATGATGAGTTTTATCTCACCTTGGGCAAGCAACAGAGTTGTCGTATTGGTTACAGCTAAAGGTAATGCTTCGATAAAAACCATTATCAATGACTTAAATTTAGCCCAAATAAATGCGGCTATTAAAGGCGACATCACTCTTATTAGTGGTAAAGACACCGTAAAAAGTTTCCATTTAGGTGAACACTTTTCGCAAGGTGACTTACCTTTCTTACAACAATTCCTTTGGTATAGCTCTAGACACGTATATTTGCTGGGTCTTTTAGCTGTTGGTTTTTGTGCGTTGACGGGCTTCGTGACTTATTACTGGTTACAACGTCGTTCAACTCGTCGTTTACATCAGATATCACAGCATCGTTCAGACAAATAAGGGGGGATATAAGATGAAAAATCACGCACTTAATATCATCGTTAAAGTCATCTATGCAGGTTGTATTCTAGGGGCATCAAGCCAAGTACAAGCAACCGCAGTTGAGGCAAATACAACAGCAACTGATCCAAATATTGTCAGTTCTCTTATTGAGCAAGCTAATTATTGGCACGGTAGAGCACACGATGAACGTGCAGTAGAAGCACTGCAAAAAGTACTGATTATGGAAAGCAATAATCAGGACGCGCTGTATTTAATGGCATTCTTTACTGCGCAACAAGGTAATGAAAAACAAGCAACATATTGGCGAGAAAAACTTGCGCAAATTGCACCGCAAGATCCACGAATTGAAGGATTAAAAAATATCCGATCATCACAATTTAGTGAACAACAATTAGGATATGCCAGAGAGTTAGCGAAAAAAGGGCAACATGAAGAAGCAATAAAAGCGTATCAACGTTTATTTGTTAGTAGTGAGCCACCTGAAACACTAGCGTTAGAATATTATCAAACCATGGCGGGTGTACCCGCAATGTTGCCTCAAGCTATTACGGGATTAAAGCAACGTGCTGCATTAATGCCTGATAATAAAGAAACGCAAAAAGCATTAGGATTAACGCTAACTTATAACGAAGAGACTCGCCGTGAAGGTATAACTATTTTAGGTAATATCTCGGGTGATGAATCAGCCAAAAAAGGTATGCGTCAAGCACTGTTATGGCTGAATGTTCGTCCTGATGATGAAGTGTTATATAAGACTTATTTGCAAGCAAACCCGAACGATAAAGCTGTTGCAGAGCATTTCCAAGGTGCTATTCAAGGTAATGCACGCCAAGCAGGTTATACCGCATTAAATAAAGGTAAATTGAAAGAAGCCGAAGGTTATTTCAAACAAGCTTTAGCGGCAGATAACAATGATGCGCAAGCCTTAGCGGGGTTAGGTTATATCGCATTACGCTCAGGTGATTTAACCACAGGTCAGCGTTTATTAAACCAAGCTGCACAATCAGGTGGAGAACAAGGCAGCAAATGGAAACAACAAGCGGAAGATGCGGGTTTTTATGCGCAATTACGCAGTGCACAACAACGCGCTAAACAAGGGAATATTCAACAAGCTCTCGATCAATTAGCCCCATTAGCGGGTGCTTCAGGTGAAAAAGGGTTGTCTGCCAACTTATTACAAGCTGACTTATTACGTAAGCAAGGTAATTTACCCGCGGCTCACCAATTGCTGTCAGGGCTTTATCAGCAAAATAGCCATAATGAGAAAGTGATTTCTGCTTATTACTATTTATTAGTTCAGGAAGGGCAGAATACAAAAGCAGAACAATTATTGGCTCAACAATCAGCCTCTTTGCGTCAAAAACTTACTGCAAATACAGATCCTTCTGAGAAATTACGCCGTGACGCGCAAAAAGCGTTAGAAAATGGTAATCGTGTTCAAGCAAGACAATTGCTTTTACAAGCTCAGCGTAAAAACCCGCAAAATAACTGGGTTTACCTCGATTTAGCGCGCTTAATGGCCGCTGATGGTGACAGTGCTGGCGCAAAAAATATTATCTCACAGCTACAAAACCGTAGAACAAGAGATTCTGATTATGTGGCATCGCTGTTTTATGTTGAGCAAAAAGAGTGGGATAAAGTTTTTAACTTACTAAGTAGCCATAATCAACAAACTGAAGCTGAAAAAGAGTTATTACAGCGTGCTCGTTTTCATCGTCAACTTGCGCAAGCTGACCATTATCGTCAGGCAGGAAACCTTGTTGCAATGCGTAATATTTTACGTCCATTAATTAATCAAGTGGCTGATTATCCAAATGATGTGGGTGAATTGGCTGAAAAATTAGTTAATAGTGGATTAAATGATGAAGCGTTGAAATTGGTTGAAAGTGATATTGCAAAAGGCACTAAAGGTTCAGTAGGTAACTACGCTGGTCATATCAACGTTCTCAATGAGTTAGGTCATTATACACAGGCATCTAGCTTGATTAATGATCCTGCTTTACAACAAGAAACACCGATTGTTGAGAAGAAACGTTTAGAAGTTGCCACTAAAGTTGCGCAAGCAGATAGCCTACGTGAAAAAGGCGAAATTAAAGCAGCTTACGACACGTTAGTGGTTGCTTTAAAAACATCACCGAATGATCCCTATTTATTAATGGCATTAAGTCGTGTTTATTTAGCGCAATCAATGCCTGAACAATCAAACAAAATTCTTTCTTATTTAGAAAAAGAGCAAGGAAAAGATAGCAAATTAATTCAAGCTCAAATCGAAGTGGCATTAGCACAAAAAGATGGAAGAAAAGCACAACAATTATTGCAGCAAATTCCTTCATCTTCACAACCCGCTTATTTATTACAAGCTGCGCAAATTGCGCAATTAAATGGTGAGAATCGCAAAGCATTAACGTTACTGCGTAGTGCGCAATGGCAAAACAGTGATAGCACATTAAAAACCTCTGCGGGTCAATTAAACGCATTAGGAGGAAGTGATAATCCTGTTATTGCGGGTTCTATCTATGAACGTAAAGAGATGGCATCGGTTCAACGTTCTATTCGTGAACTTGAAGAAAAAGTTTCACCTTGGGTACAAGGTGGTGTTTCTGTTCGTCATCGTAATGGTGATAAAGGGTTATCTAACATCACTGAAATTTCAGCGCCAATCAGTATTTCGAGTGTGCCTGGAGAAGAGTTCCGTTGGGAATTTAGTGTTAACCCTGTTTCGATGACAAGTGGTTCGGTTTCAGGCGAAAGAGCTAACCGCTTTGGTTCTGGTCAGCTTCAACATGCTGAACGCTTTGCTAAAAATAGCGATAACCATGATGAGAAAAACAAAATTAATGCCGATGAAGCCGGTAGTCAACGTGCTTCTGGTGTTGAATTAGGACTGCGTTTATCGGACAAGGATGTCAGTTTTGATGTGGGCTCAACACCATTAGGTAAAGATACGGCAACGGTTGTCGGTGGTATCACATATTCACCTCAAATTAGCCAAAATGGGCAATTAACACTGACAGCAGAGCGCAGAGCCATAAAAGATAGTCTACTTTCTTATATGGGGCGTACTGATCCAATGACAGGCGAAAGTTGGGGCCGTGTAACACGTAACGGCGCTAAAGTTCAATATGCTTGGGATGATGGAAAAATTGGGGCTTATGCTGGTGGTGGTTTCTATAACTACGAAGGTAAAAGTGTTGCGAGTAATGATGAAGTGAAAGCGTGGATTGGCTCTTATGCTAAGTTCTATAAAGATGATCAACAAGAAGTAAAAGCAGGTGTGCATGTTGATTATATGAACTTCAGAAATAACCAAAACTACTTCTCATTAGGACACGGTGGTTACTTTAGTCCACAAGATTATGTGTCTGTTTCATTACCTGTTGCTTATACCCGTCGTTTTGAAAAAGGTGAAGTCTCATTAAATGGTGCTATAGGGATACAAAGTTACAAACAAAAAGGCAGTGATTATTTCCCAACGCATGGTTATATGCAAAATGCATTAAATAAACAGAATGCGAGCGATCCTCGTATTAAATCTCAGTACGAAGAACAAGACGAAACGAATATTACTTATAGATTAGGTTTAGACGCGAAATATTATTTAAACAAAGAAACCGAGTTAGGTGTCAGCTTATCGCATGATACATCGGGTGATTATGCTGAAGATAATATGTGGTTACACTTAAAATATACCCCAGACTTCCTGTCTAAATAATTAAGGAGACAAATAATGAATAAGCATGACAGTGATATCTTACAATTACCTTTTGAAAGTGGCTGGCAAGATCTAACTCAATTATTATTTTTTCAAATTTTAAATGACAATGATATTTCTACTGCTGGAAATAAATTAAGGAATATAGGTAAAGATATTGCCTTACGTTATCCTTTACCTGAAAGCGAAAATATTCAATTACTTGAATCACATATTAATCGCGTATTAACACTATTTAAATGGGGGTTTGTCACTATATCTCCTGCAATGAGCGAACTTTTACTGGTTCATTGTGCATGGCCTCATTTTACGCAAAGTCAAGATGATGCTCAGTGGCGTGTTGCAAGTGCGGGTGTTTTAGAAGGGTTATATGAAGGTTGGTTAACGAATCAAGGTGGTAATGCCAAAATGCAAGTGCATCGCCAACCTACTGATGCAAAAGATGTCTTTATTTTCCGCTATGCGCATAACTCATCAGCCGAATAATAATATATATGCTTTATTGATGAGCATAGGAGGTCAAAAATGAATGAAATGATATTTAATGATGATAATTCTAAATGCTTATTAATAAAGCAATTTACTAATAATGTTTTCATGATGTTAGTAACAGATATTAATGGCATTATTATTTATGCAAATGAAAAATATTGTGAATTCAATAATGTTCACTTTGAAAATATAAAAGGTAAAAAATATAGCTTATTTAACTTAATTGACGAGAATCAAATCAATTGTTGTGTAAATGGTAATAATGATAATAAAGGAGTATATCGATTAGAAGCCAAAAGAAATAACGATACTCAACAAGATATATGGGAAGATATTAGTATTATTCCTGTATTTGATGAAAGTGATTTAATTTCTCATTATGTATTTATTAGCTTGGATATTACTGATAAGGTAGAGCTAAGAAATGAATTATTTAATAAAAGCTATATTGATTCATTAACTGGAATATCTAATCGACTAAGTATTGTCGAAAAAATTGAAAATGAACGATTAAATGTTTTACAGCCTTCTTCATTTTGCCTTGGTATTATAGATTGCGATAAATTCAAATCTATTAATGATCAATTCGGGCATCATGCAGGCGATAAGGTATTGTGTGAAATATCTAAACGGTTGTCACAATTAGAAAATAATGAAGTCTATTGTGGGCGACTTGGTGGCGATAAGTTTGCTGTGCTTTTCCCTAAAGGATTACGTTCTTGTTCTGTGATTTTGCTAGAAATAATAGAATCACTTTGGAAATCAATGGAAAAGCCCATCAATATTAATTCGGATTTTATGTTAACTCCTTCAATTAGTTTAGGTATTGCTGAATATCCTAAAGATGGAAAAATATTATCTGAATTATTAAAATCTGCAGATGAAACACTTTATTCTATAAAAGAAATGGGTGGTAATAAATATGGGTTTTATTCCGGATTTTAAATAAAAGGTTTTAAATAGAAATTTTTTTAGTAAAGATATATTAAAAGTAACGTTATCTCTTTTTAACGAAGAGGGGGGTAACTGTTTTTTAAATATATCTAGCATTCCTGATGAAATATAAGAGTAAATTTAAAATAATACTAAATATTAGTTTTAGATAAATATCTATTAGAGGATTTTATTATGATGAAAGCGGTTATCCCTGTTGCTGGATTAGGTACTCGTATGTTACCTGCAACGAAATCAATTCCTAAAGAAATGCTGCCTATTGTTGATCGCCCTTTAATTCAATATATTGTTGAAGAGTGTGCTCAGGCAGGTGTTGAGGAAATTATTTTAGTTACTCACTCTTCTAAAAATTCAATTGCAGATCACTTTGATACCAGTTTTGAATTAGAAAATATGCTGGAACAGCGTATTAAAAATAAATTATTAGAAGAAGTACGTTCAATTTGTCCTAACAATGTCAAGATTGTCCAAATTCGCCAAGGCCATGCTTTAGGTTTAGGTCATGCAATTTGTTGTGCACGCCCAGTTATTGGCAATAATCCATTTATTGTTTTACTGCCTGATGTTTTATTAAATTCACATTATTGCGATCCTCAACATGATAATTTATCAGCAATGATAAAACGTTTTGAAAAAACAGAACGTAGCCAAATTATGGTTGAACCTGTGCCAATGAGCCAAGTGCAACAATATGGTGTTGTAGATTGTGAAGGTGTTTTCTGCCCTCAAGGTAATTGGGCGCCTATTCGTCGTATTGTGGAAAAACCAAATCCTGAAGATGCACCTTCTAACCTTTCTGTTGTTGGACGTTATGTTTTCTCTGAAGCTATCTGGGAATTATTAGATGGTCTACCTGCTGGTGTTGGTGGTGAAATTCAATTAACAGATGCGATTGATTTATTATTGAAAAAAGAAGTCGCTGAAGCATATACCTTAGTGGGTAAATCACATGACTGTGGTAATAAGCTAGGATATATGAAAGCCTTTGTTGAGTATGGCCTCCATAATTCTGTGTTAAAAGAAGAATTTTCTTCTTGGATGCGGGACTTTTGTGAAAAAACATTGTTACCCAGAACAGAAGTCATAGAAGAAGATGAAGTAAGTGAAGCACAAAAGATAGTTGCTATCTTTTGAGTTTATATTGAAATAATGTGCAATATGCCGACCGAGATAAGATGGTGGTCGGCAATAGCAGGAGAGAAAGGCAATGTCTTTTTGGCACTTATCTCGTTGTCATTATCTATTTTCTACCTTTTTTTTAGGTTTGTTGCTTATGGTTTCTCCCTCAATACAGGCAGCAGATACTCAAGTAGGATGGCAACAGTTTAAAGAGCGCTATATTCAGGATGATGGGCGAGTTATAGACAGCGCTAACAAAAATATTTCACACTCTGAAGGTCAAGGCTATGGCATGTTAATGGCTGTGATGAGTGATGATCATGAAACATTTAATAAGTTATGGCACTGGACAGCTGCTTCTCTTTATCGTGGCGATTTAGGCTTATTTAAATGGCGTTATGAACCCGAAAATAGTGAACATACTCCTGATCCTAATAATGCAACAGATGGTGATATCTTAATTGCGTGGGCATTATTAAAAGCTGGTGAGAAATGGAATGATGAAAGTTATCTTTCAGCTTCTGATTCTATTCAACACGCTATTTTGGAACATACTTTAGTTAAGACAAAAAATTATACTGTACTTTTACCCGGTATTAATGGCTTCAAAACGCCAGAAGAAATTATTATTAACCCATCCTATTTTATTTTCCCTGCATGGAAAGATTTTTACCGCACGAGCAAAGATGTTCGTTGGAAAGAGTTAATTAATGATAGCCAGTCTTTACTTAGAAATATGCGGTTTGGTGAATATCAATTACCAACAGATTGGGTAAGTTTGTTTCCAGATGGAAAGATAGAGCCTAGTGAAAAATGGCCTGCACGATTTAGCTTTGATGCAATACGTATTCCGCTTTATTTGGCTTGGGCACACGATGAATTAGCGTTACAACCTTTTGTGCAGTATTGGCAGCAATTTGATCGTTATAAGACGCCTGCTTGGGTAAGTATTGATGCTCAAGAGCGCGCTGAATATAACCTTACTCCTGGTATGATGGCAGTGAGAGATTTAACAATGAAAACACCTATTGAAGATGTCGATTTAAGTAAAGATACAGATTATTACTCTTCGGCTTTACACTTATTAGCGGCATTTGCTCAGAATGGGCAATAAGTATATTTAGTTAAATTGAATGATAGATAGCTTAAATTCCTTTTAATACAGAGAGGCATTAAGTTATCTATTTTTTATATCGATAGTGCTAAAAAAATAAATTTCTAAATTATTTATACTTATTCGACTTTAATAAGTTAATTGTAATTCGCTATCTCTATTTGTTTATAACGTTATGTTATTTAAATAATAAATAAACTTTAATCTATGATCTAAGAATAATTTATTTAATGATATTTATGCTAAAGTTATCCCAATAACTTGATAATGTTATTAATATAATTTTTCATCAACAATAGAGGTGGATAAATGAAAGTTTCAGCACGCAATCAGTTAGTCGGTAAAGTTGTTGATATTATTGATGGTGCCGTCAATAGTGAAGTGATTTTATCTTTAGCACACGGTGAGAAACTGGCTACAATCATCACCAAAGAAAGTTGTGAAAGCTTAAATATTAAAAAAGATGGCGAAGCTATTGCGATTATTAAAGCGCCGTGGGTTGTATTAGCACTGCCTGATTGCGGTTTAAATTTCTCTGCACGTAACCAATTTGCAGGAAAAGTGACTCAAATCGTACAGGGTGCAGTGAACTCAACTGTTCATTTAGAAACGGCGAAAGGTTTAGAACTGACTGCGGTTATCACCAATGAAAGCTTACAAGAGATGAAATTGGCAAAAGGCAGTGATGTTTTAGCGTTAGTGAAAGCATCCAGTGTGATTGTAGCAACACGCAAATAATCGAGACGCTATTCTCTTAAAATATAAAAAGAGGCTAAATATTTAGCCTCTTTCTTTTTGATATTACTTATCTTTTTAGATTTATAATCCCGATCACCTTTTATGCAAGGTTACTAAAATTATTTATCAGTATCACCAGCGACTTTTAGTTTGTCGTAGATATAATTTTTATAACTGTTAACTAATTTCTCGTCTTCACAGTCATTTAATTTGCCTTCACATAAATGGCGCATTTGAATGTTTGCTTTGTAGAAAGGGGATAATGGCAAACGAGCACGCTCTAAGATCATGCCACCTAAGAAGCTAATATCAGTTAACTCACCCGTTGTTATTGGCGCACCTTGCGATAGATTATCTCTTAAGGTGAACTGAGTAATATACGCAGGGTTATTAAAAGGTGATTGATAATTTTTTAGCTCAATATTGGGTTGGTGATCACCAAAATAGAGGAACATCGTCGGTTTTTCTCTTTGTGTAACAAAATTAGAGAAATCTTTAATTGCTGGATCACTGGTGATGATCTTTTCCATATAGTGGCTAAATTTACCCGGTGCATTACTGCTTTCTGTATGACCTGTAATTTGGTACATATCTCTGTGTGATTCATCATAAGGACCATGTTCATACATGGTTAATGAGAATATAAACAGTGGCTTGTCAGTACGTTTTTTCAATACCTCTTCAACGTAACCTAGCATATCTACCGTCGATATTTTCCAGAGATTTTCTTCTAATATTCCAGGGTAGCCAAGCTCTTGAGGTTGAATGATTTCATCAATTCCCATTTTTTCATAAGCGTAACCTGCATGGTAAGCACTACGATTAAACGGAGTGAGTAAAACCGTGTAATAACCTTCTGCTTTGAGTTGGCGGAATAAACTCTCATTAAGATTATCGACAACAAAATAGAATACAGAGTTTTTACGCGCACCAAAGTCATCCGTATTTAACCCTGTTAATACTGAAAATTCAGAAAGCCAAGTACCACCACCAAAGGTTTGTACACGTAAAGGGCTTTGTGCACTGACATTTTCATCTTTTTGAAACATAAATAAATCAGGCAGTGCAACATCTGTATCAAATTGATAAATATGAGGATTAACCGTCGACTCTTGTAATAAAACGACAATATCAGGTTTTATGTCAGTTTGCGTTTCTGGCAATAAGGTTTTATTCGCTTGTTCAAGGAAATAATCTGCATTTTCCTTGAAATAAGGAGGGTGATAAGCCGTTTGGTAACCAGACATGATTAAATTAGTGACAGTACCTCGTCCTCCTGGAAGTGTGCCTTCCCATTCAGCTTGCCATTTTTCTACGGTGAAATGGATAGTAGTAAACCCAATAACCATTAAGAGTAAGCTACTTATACGCAAGACTGGGCGTGATTTTTTGGAAAAATGCCACGCAATAGACATATTGATAATCAGCCATATTAGCATTGCAACCAATGCAACGCCGGCTTCCCAATAATGGCCTAATGTCCCTAAATTAGAGCTATCAAAAGCCAAATCAAAATCAGAGAACATTAATGTTTCTTTGTAATAATGAACTTTGAGTTGATTAATAAACTTAGTTATCAGGAAAAGTGTGCCGGTGGTAATAACCGAAAATAAGACACGAGCTGATAAAAGAAAACAAAGAGAAAAAAGAATAAAATAAGCACCTACGGAAAGAAGTGCAGTATAAACAAACGTTGCTTTCTCAAAAACAATAAAGAGTGAGGCAATAAGAATAAGTGCAAGATAAGCACATCCTAATATTTTTTTCATATCTCTTCCGAGTATAGCGATAAATAATCAAGGGGATATTTTACAAATATTGTAGGCGATAACCTTAAATAGGCTAAATAATTTTACTTAGCCTAAGTTAACATTTGGATTTAGAATAATCCTTTGTCTCGTAAAATATGAAGATCTTTTTTGCGGCGAGTAAATCCAGTGCGGTCAAAATACTCTAAGATTTGTACTGCTAATTTACGCCCAACAGATAACTCATCACGGAAGTCCGCGGCGGTGACACTGCCATTACTTTCATTATATTTCACAATGATAGAGGCAAATTTTTCTATTGATTGGTGTGTATAGTAGCGGTCAGCAATAATTGGAATAATTAAACCTAATTGTGCTGCTTTACGTAATAATGAGCGGATCACTTTCTCATCACTTTTCATTTCATTTGCTAGATCACGTACCCACCAAGGTTCAGATTGCTCAAAATAGACTTTAGCATTTTGCCATAGCGCATCTTGTTCTGGAGAAAAAGCAAGACCATGAGTTGGAAGATGAAGCCAACCCCGACTTTGGCTAATAGCACCTTCTTTACGTAACTGATCAATTAAGTAATAGACCAATTCATCATGGTAAGTAGGTAGTGCCATCCGTTTTAAACGAGAACGACCCACACCCATTTGATCATTATGTTGTTGATGATATTCCTCAAGTGTATCGAGTAATTTCTGTTTTGCGTTATCAGCATTCTCTTTGGAAAGAATAACGCCAGCAACGCTCACTAGGTCAAAGGTTTCTAATAACTGAGTCAGCGCACTTTCAGTTAATTGTTGAGCCCAAGAAAACTGACTTAGAGAGAGTTCACCTTTTGGTAAACATAACGCTAAATTGGCACTGACGCTGTCTGCATTATCAAGTTGGTGTAACCAAGTTAGGAATTCAGCTTGTCGTTTGCCTCTACGTGGCGAGTGTAAAGATAAGACTTTCGCTGCGGCTAAGGTGCGTTGAGCACTGATATCACGCAAGATAAGTCTGTCGTTATCCACCAGCCAAAGGGGTTCATCTAGAATAAGCTCCGCTAACTGTGGTGTTTCATTAGCATCATTTAAAAGAGCAACACGACCCGTAATATGACGTGTACCGTGGTGAATATGTACAGGCTGCCAATGCTTTAAAGGTTCATCCACAATTAAACTGACTAATATTTTATAAGATTGATAATTAGGCGCTTGAGAAAGCAACCAGTCACCACGAGAGACGTTTTCTTTACTGACATCACCTGTGATGTTTATTGCAATACGATGACCTGCACCCGCACGTTCTACGGGCTGATTTTGTGCATGTAAGGCTCTTATTCTTACTGGTTTATCTGCACCCGTTAGCCAAAAGGTATCGCCAACAGAAATTTGTCCCGCAAGCGCAGTTCCTGTGACAACTAATCCCGCGCCTTTAATGCTAAACACACGGTCTATTGCTAAACGAAAACGCTTATGCCATTGAGGGTGTTGTTGTTCTTGCTGATGCAGATCAACAAGATAGTGGCGAAGCTCTGAAATTCCCTCCCCTGATGGGGCTGAGGTGGTAAAAATTTGAGGATCGTACCAACCTAAATTAGCTAACATCTCGGTTGTTTGTGAGCGAACTTCTTCTATTCGTTCTGGGGTAACACGATCTGCTTTGGTGAGAATAACGGTAACTTGAGGACAGCCAGCAAGACGTAAAATAGAAATATGTTCGATGGTTTGTGCCATAACGCCATCGTCACAAGCCACAATTAATAGCGCATGAGAGATCCCTCCAACGCCAGCAAGCATATTTGAAAGGAATTTCTCATGACCGGGAACATCCACAAAACCAATTGAAGTTCCATCGTCTTGACGCCAATAGGCATAACCTAAATCAATGGTCATGCCTCGTTTTTTCTCTTCAGGTAAATGGGTAGTATCTACCCCAGTAATTGCCTGTATAAGTGTGGTTTTTCCGTGGTCTACGTGACCTGCCGTCGCAAAAATCATAGTTAAAGTGCCTGTATTAATGCATTTTCATCCTCAAGACAGCGCAGATCAAGCCACAGGCGACCATCAGTAATTCGACCAATAATCGGCTTTTCTAAATTACGCCAATGCGCGGCTAACGCATCTAACTGGCTACCTTTTCCATTTTTGGCTTCAAAGGTAAGTGCTGCACTCGGTAAGCTTTCAATAGGTAACGAACCACTGCCTATTTGAGAAGCACATGAGGATATCGTGATATGGTAATTATCCCCATAATATGCCTGAAAATGAGGCAATAACCGTTGCGCCATGTCATTAATTTCTGTTTGTGTCCGAGTTAACAAACGTAATGTTGGAATTTCAACAGCCATTTTTTCAGGTTGCTGATAAAGGCGTAATGTGGCGCCTAAAGCAGCTAATGTCATTTTATCAACGCGTAATGCACGCTTTAAAGGATGGCGTTGAATAGCCTCAATCCATACTTTTTTACCTAAGATTATCCCCGCTTGTGGGCCACCTAATAATTTATCACCCGAGAAGGTAACAAGGTCGATACCTTGTTGTAGATAATCTTGAGGCATTGGCTCTGAAGGTAAGCCTAATGCGGCTAAATTAGTCATTGAGCCACTGCCTAAATCGATAGCAGTCGGTAAGTTCATTTCTTTACCAAGTGCGGCAAGTTCATCGCCATGCACTTCGGCGGTAAAGCCTTGAATACAATAGTTGCTAGTATGAACTTTCATTAGCAAACCAGTATTCTCATTAATGGCGTTACGATAATCTTTAAGGTGAGTACGGTTTGTTGTTCCCACTTCTTTGAGTGTACAGCCTGCTTGTGTCATCACATCAGGGATACGAAAAGCACCGCCAATCTCAACTAATTCACCACGAGAAACAACAACCTCTTTATTGGGTGCAACAGTTGCGAGCATCAGTAAAACGGCAGCAGCGTTGTTATTAACGATACAGGCATCTTCTGCCCCCGTTAACTCACATAACAAATCAGCGATAGCACGATCACGGTGTCCTCTTGATGCGCCATCAAGAGAATACTCTAAGGTTGCTGGTGAGCGCATAACTTGGCTAACTGCTTCAATGGCGGATTCTGCCATTAATGCACGCCCTAGATTAGTGTGTAAAACGGTACCTGTTAAATTGAAAACAGGTTTAATCGAGGATTTTCGTTGTAATGTAATGCGATTTTTTAATTCATCCACCCAATGGTTATGCCATTGTGGTAACTCATTTTCTTGACGAATAATGATACGCGCTTCTTCTTGTAACTTTCGTAAATGCTCTGCAATAAATGTCTGACCATAAGAAGCCACTAGGGCTTGAATGTCGGCTTGGTGCAGTAACTTATCAATAGACGGTAGTTGGCTGTAAAGTGAGCGCATATCATTTGTCATGCTAATACCTAATTATTATTCATTTGGGAACAGGAATGGATTAATGCTACTACGAGCAAAGCCTTCTTCTTCCATTTTTGCATCAAGAACAATAGACGCTAAATCGTCAGCGATAGCATCCACATTGGCATCTTTTTCTTGATATAAAATTTTCAGATAGCTTCCACAATCACCACAGCTTTCTGCTTTTACAGGCGCATTTTCGCTGTCTAAAGACCAGTAATTTAATTTACCTGTTAATTCGCAGTTGGTGCATTTAATGCGTACAACATGCCACTGCGTTTCACATAAATTACAGTGTAAATAGCGTAAACCTTGTGTTGTGCCGATTTGTACCATGCTTGCCACAGGCATACTGTTACAAACTGGGCAGAATTGACGATTTTCACCGTATTCTGTTTTAGCCTTACCAGGAATATTCGCCGCTAATTGTGCCCAGTAAAGAGACAAGGCTGCCCAAATAAAGACAGACTTATCTGCTGAGACTTTTGAATATTCATCATTGAGTAACGCAGTTGCCATTTCTTCTAATTCAGTTTCAGAAGCTTTAGAGAGATTTTCTAAAGTGATAGTAGCACTTTCAGGCACAACTGGACGTAATTCAGCAATAATCGAGGCTAATAAAGCATGCCAATGTTTACTGCGTTTGAATGTTTTTCTATCTAAAGGCGCTACACCGACTTGCTGTGTAAGGAGTGGGGCAAGATCGACGACTAATGGATTGTCATGAAGTGCTTTTTCTTGAGCCTTGACAATTTCTGCCGCAAATTCAAGGTAATCTGCGAAAGGATTATCTTTTGCTAGTGTTTGAAAACGTTCAGCACGACGTTGATAAAGGTTTTTCAGATTAGGGAATAATACGGGTGGAATAAAACTAATTCCTTTTTCTGATTGCTCTTTACCTAATTGCTCTTTAGGAACGATGCGAATACTCATAACGTTCTATCTTCCTATTATCATAAATTTTATAGTGAATACCCACAGGATTTGGCTTCAGAATAAATCAAATGCAAACACGAAGCCATGACAGTGGGTAATAATAGCGTGATTTTATTGTTTTTTACGTCTTAAAAACGGGCGTAAATTGAATAAAAAACGGAGGCTAACAAGCCTCCGTTTGTTCAGAAATACACTTTAGGGCATTATTTCTGTGACTGCTTTTCGGCTTCTTTTTTCTCTTCTTCGAGAATTTCACGATACCAACGAGGGTGATGCTTTTTAGCCCAACCACGAGTTACCCAGCCTTCAATCATGCTACGAATTGAACCTTTCACCCAGAACGCCGCATAAGCATGAACAAATACGGTGATTATCAGTAAGATTGCTGATAATGAGTGAACTAATAAGGCGATTCGAATCACTGGGATCGAGAAATATTCTGCAAAATAAGGGCGCCAAATGATAATGCCACTGACAGTCAGTAAGATAAGGCTGATACTTAACATCCAGTAAATACCTTTCTGACCAAGGTTGTAGTGACCAATATCGCCAGCTTCTTCATTTTGCAGTACTTTATGAATATTTTTAGCCCAGACTAAGTCATCTTTATCAATAAAGTTATACTTCAAGTATCTGAAGAACATAAAGAGAAAGAGAATGGCCATTGCACTACCCACAAATGGGTGTAACAGACGCGACAGTTCTGGTGTACCTAAAATATTCATGAACCAGTTCAGAGATGGGAAGAAGAAACCCAATCCGCTGATTGCTGTGAACAGAAAGACAATCACAACGACCCAGTGGTTTATACGCTCTGATGCGGTATGGCGAAGAATTTTATCACCTTTCTTCTTCATCATTTCTGCTCCTCCTTATTCACAGAGGTCTGTGTTTTAGAAGATGCTTCCATCTCTTTGAGCGCTTCTTCTTCATCTTCTTCAGTTGTGCGGTTTGGACCGACACCTAAATAATGGAAAATAGCACCCGCGAAGGTTGCGGCAAAACCAACTGCGGCTAATGGTTTCCAGATACCTTTCCAGAATTTAACGGTTGAGCTAATTTCTGGGTTTTCTGGTAAACCATGATACAGATTTGGTTTGTCAGCATGATGGAGAACATACATGACGTGCGTACCACCCACGCCTTGTGGATCGTAAAGACCCGCGTTGTCGTAACCACGAGTTTGCAGTTCTGCAACTCGCTCACCTGCAAGATTGATCATGGCTTCTTTCGAACCAAAATGAATCGCGCCTGTTGGGCAAGTTTTCACACATGCAGGCTCTTGACCGACTTCTACACGGTCAACACATAACGTACATTTGTAAGCACGGTTATCTTCTTCATTAATGCGAGGCACATTGAAAGGACAACCAGCGATACAATAACCACAACCAATGCAGTGTTCTGATTGGAAATCAACAATACCATTAGCGTATTGAATGATAGCACCTTCTGCTGGGCATGCTTTTAAACAGCCCGGATCAGCACAGTGCATACAACCGTCTTTACGAATCAACCATTCCAGTTTGCCGTTCTCTTCAACTTCAGAGAAGCGCATCACTGTCCATGATTTCGCCGTTAGGTCAGTTGGGTTATCGTAAACACCAACGTTAGTGCCAATTTTATCGCGAATATCGTTCCATTCAGAACAAGCAACCTGACAGGCTTTACAGCCAATACAGGTTGTTACGTCGATAAGTTTTGCCACTTCTTCCTTGTAATCCCGCACCTGTGGCGCGGGAGTAAGGGAATTGGTGGCAGAGCGACGAATAATGTCTTGGGATTGCAGTGACATAATTTATCTCCTTACACCTTTTCCACATTAACAAGGAACGCTTTAAACTCAGGCGTTTGTGTATTCGCATCACCCACGAATGGCGTTAACGTATTCGCAATAAAGCCTTTCACTGCAACACCTTCAAAGCCCCAGTGAATAGGAATACCAATGGTATCCACTTTGCGCCCATCAACATCAAGGGTTCTAATACGTTTAGTGACTACCGCTTTGGCTTTGATATAACCACGTTTTGAGCTGACTTTAACGGTATCGCCTTGAACAATGCCTTTTTCTGCGGCTAAACGCTCACCAATTTCAATAAATTGTTGTGGCTGAATAATCGCATTTAAGCGCGCGTGCTTAGTCCAGAAGTGGAAATGCTCTGTCAGACGATAAGTTGTACCGACATATGGGAAATCTTCGGCTTTACCCATATCTTCCCAGTCATCTTTAAAGATACGCGCAGCTGGGTTTGAAACCACATTCGGGTGCAGTGGGTTAGTACCCAATGGTGTTTCAATTGGCTCATAGTGTTCAGGGAATGGACCTTCTGCCATCTTATCGATAGCAAACAGACGTCCCATACCTTCCGGCTGCATAATAAATGGCCCTACATCAGAACCTGGTGCAGCGTTGCTATAGTCAGGTACATCAATACCTGTCCATTTGCTGCCATCCCATTCGATTAATTTACGTTTAGGATCCCAAGGTTGACCTTGTGGGTCTGCCGATGCGCGGTTATAAATAATGCGACGGTTAAGAGGCCATGCCCATGCCCAACCTAATGTGTTACCCAACCCTGATGGATCTGAGTTATCACGGTTAGCCATTTGGTTACCTTTCTCTGTCCAGCTACCTGCGAAGATCCAACAGCCACTTGCTGTTGTACCATCATCACGTAACTGAGTAAACGAGCTAAGCAGTTGACCTTTTTTCAGAATGATATTGCCATCAGCGTCTTTTAAATCGACTAATGCTCTACCATTACTTTCTTGTGCAACTTCTGCAGATGTTGGATTATCAGGATCAAAGTAATCCCAAGTCATATTCAACACCTGTTCTGGCATCGCACCGCCTTCCTCTTTATAGAGTTGGCGTAAACGATGGAAAATACCAGATAAAATCTCAGCATCAGGGATAGCAACACCTGGTGCATCACCGCCTTTCCAGTGCCACTGTAACCAGCGACCAGAGTTAACGATAGAACCGTCTTCTTCTGCGAAACAGGTTGTTGGTAGACGGAAGACTTCGGTCTGAATATCTTCTGTTTTAACGTCGTTCTCTTCACCGTGATTCTGCCAAAAACACGCTGTTTCAGTGTTTAGCGGATCCATAGTGATAAGGAATTTCAGTTTTGATAATGAACGAATAACTTTGTTCTTATTCGGGAATGAGGCAACAGGGTTAAAGCCTTGGCAGATATAGCCATTAACTTCACCTTTATCCATCATCTCGAAATATTGCAGAACATCGTAAGGTTTATCCCACTTAGGTAATAGTGAGAAGCCCCAATCATTATCACGTTGAGCATTATCGCCATAGAATGTCTTCATCATGCTGACGAAGAATTTAGGATAATTGCCCCAGTAGTTAACTTGTCCCGGTACTGTCGCTTTTGGCGTATTTGCAGCTAAGTAGGTTTCTAATGAAGTCTGCTTTTCAGAAGGCAGCGTCATATAGCCTGGTAAGCTTTGAGATAATAGGCCGAGGTCAGTTAAGCCTTGAATATTGGAGTGACCACGTAGTGCGTTAACACCGCCACCAGCCATACCCATATTACCTAACAGTAATTGGATCATTGCCATGGTACGAATGTTTTGAGCACCAACGGTATGTTGAGTCCAGCCTAATGCATACAGGAAAGATGCTGTTTTATCTTTCGCTGCTGTTTCAGCAATATATTCACAGACTTTTAAGAAATCATCTTTTGGTGTACCACAAATCTGAGTAACTACATCAGGCGTGTAACGGCTAACGTGTTGTTTTAACAGATTCCAGACACAACGAGGATGTTGTAATGTGGTATCGCGTTTTGCGAAACCATTTTCATCTATCTCGTAGTTCCAAGTGGTTTTGTCGTATTTACGTTTTTCAGCGTCATAGCCACTGAATAGACCATCGTCAAAATGATAGTCTTCACGGACAATCAAGCTGGCGTTGGTATAGGCCTCAACGTATTCTTTTTGATATTTCTTATTTTCGAGCAGGTATAAGATAACGCCCGATAAGAACGTAATATCAGTACCAGAACGAATAGGCGTATAGAAATCCGCAACAGCCGCAGTACGGGTGAAGCGAGGATCAATAACAATTAGCTTGGCGTTATTATGGATTTTAGCTTCCATAGCCCAGCGGAATCCCACAGGGTGTGCTTCTGCCGCATTACCGCCCATAACAACGATAAGGTTGGCATTTTTCATATCAACCCAGTGGTTGGTCATCGCACCGCGACCAAATGTTGGAGCAAGACTTGCTACCGTTGGTCCGTGTCAGACACGCGCTTGGTTATCGACAGCCAGCATCCCAAGAGCTCTTGAGAATTTCTGAGTTAAAAACCCAGTTTCATTGCTTGCTGCAGAGGCGCAAAGCATACCCGTTGTTAACCAACGGTTGACTTCAACACCTTCTTTATTGAATTTTTGGAAGTTGGCATCGCGGTCTTTTTTGATTAAGCGCGCAATACGATCAAACGTTTCTTCCCATGAGAGTTTTACCCATTTATCCGAGCCGGGTGCACGGTATTCAGGGTGTTTTAAACGACCTTCACTGTGGATGAAATCCACAAGACCAGCACCTTTAGGGCATAATGCACCGCGGTTTACTGGATGGTCTGAGTCACCTTCAATATGGAATATTGTTTCTTTTGCGTTTTTCGCGCCATCGCCCAGACTATACATTAATAGTCCACAACCGACAGAACAGTACGTACAGGTATTGCGGGTTTCGCGGGCTCTCAGTAATTTATACTGACGTGAGCCTGCTAGCGCAACTGCTGGTGCAAAACCGAGCGCCGCCGCTGTAGTACCTGCCATACCGCCAGCACAGATCTTAAAGAACTGTCTTCTGCTGACCTGCATGGGGTCTCTCCTCATCATACATTGCTTTTACTGACTCTGATTTTCTTCACGAAAATGGAGCTGATTGTTTTTTTATTCCTATTATCCTTAATAGGATCAGGTTCATTGCCTGATAGGTAGTGTAAAATCGTTTTACCCGTATTGTTATTATGTATTAATAAATTTAGGAATTCATCTTATGGATGAAACAAAATCGACAAAATTGTTAACTAAACGTGTAATCATTGGCATAGATCAAACAATTGTGCAACACAAAGGATCGCTTAGCATACAAGAAGACGATTATATTGCACTCGAAGTTCCTGTTGCATTAGTGTACAACGGAATCTCTCACGTTGTTATGATGGCAAGCCCTAAAAATTTAGAGTTGTTCGCTGTCGGATTTTCTTTATCCGAGGGCATTATAGAGTCTTCTAATGAAATTCGCAGTATTGAAATTGTGGAAAGTTGTAACGGAGGCATTGAAGTTCAAGTTGAATTATCAAGCCGACGCTTTATGGGATTAAAAGAGCGACGCCGCAATATGACAGGACGTACTGGCTGTGGTATTTGTGGAACTGAACAGCTAGAAGAGATTTTCCGACCTATCGCACCGTTACCTTTTACACAAACGTTCTCACTTTCAAATCTTGATAAAGCCTTAGAGCAGATGACAACCGTTCAAGAAATCGGTGAGCTAACGGGTTGTACACATGCTGCTGTTTGGTTGTCGCCAGAAGGTGAAATGCAAGGAGGATGTGAAGATGTCGGGCGTCATGTCGCACTTGATAAGCTTTTAGGTATGAAAGCACAAGAAAAGTGGTATGAAGGCGCGGTATTGGTCTCAAGCCGAGCAAGCTATGAAATGGTACAAAAAGCGGCTATGTGTGGTGCAGAAATTTTATTTGCTGTTTCTGCTGCGACCTCTTTGGCGGTTGACGTTGCTAATAAATATAATGTTACGCTGGTGGGGTTTTGCCGTCGCGGAAGAGCTACGGTCTTTACTCATCCACAACGACTGACTGACTAAATAAAATGAAAAATTTAAAAACAGGTGTAATCTTTTTATGTAACGATTGGCACCTGTTTAATTTTTCTTTTTTATGGCCACAATGCCCCTAACTTGTAATCCCACTCTTTAGGTTTGATGGGGATACGTCCTGCATTTGGGGTAAAGGTCATTTCACTAAAGATAAGCCTATTCTCAGACATTAAAAAATCAACTCGACAATAATTAAAGTCATTTGCCATTTTAGTGGCTAATTGCAACATATTTTCAAATTGAATTGGTTTTTCAACCAGTTCTGGTGTGTTGGGCGCTTCTAATGTGATGGGTTGTAACTGCCAATTTGTATCATATACATTTATATACTCATTCCCTTTGGTATCAGAAAGATCAATTTCAGCATAATGAGGCTGACCATTAAAACAGTGAAGACGACAAGTCGTTGGTATCATTGGATTTTGTGTGTCAAATAAATCAATATATTCTTCACAGATGATTTGAGCTTTGATATTTTTATAATGCCATTCACGCGTGACGGGATAGAGATTACGTTTTAAATGAAATTGAAGCTTTTTCTTTGCTTTTTCAAAATCAAACGTTGCTTTATCAAGGCAGATAATTGTACTACCACTATCATGATTACATTTGAGTACAAAACGTGAAGGAAGTTGAGTGATATCGATTTCATCAGGATGAGAATAGGTGTTAATGATAGGAACCAGATAGTGTGGGCCAATCTTTTCTATTACATAATCTCTGACTTTGATTTTATCTGCTAAGCGCGTATAAATTGGGTTTCTATCGAATAACATACGTGCATTGATTTTTTCATTAAGTGACGTTGGTTTTTTAAAGTTTGGTTGATAGCCTAAGTTACGAATAAACTTATTCTTTAAATACACTCGATCAGGTAATGCGATAGTTCGAAACTGTTTGAAGTAGTATTCTATGATTTTCATAAGCTAATGATTATTTTAAATAGATAAGTGAAATAAAAACTAATTTTTCTGTGAGTTAAACTTCTATCTAAAGAAATAATTAAATTAAATAGAAATTAAGAGAATAATGTCAGTTATTGATATGCTGATATTTTTTATTTATATAAAATTAGAAAGTATTAACGTGGGTTAATATTCAAAATACTTATTTTAATAAAAGGAAAAATGACGACATTAAGAGAGAGTTAATAAAAAGGAATATTGATTAAGAATATATTAATTTGATGACCATTTAGTTATATGAATTGGTTTATCCCAATTATTAAAGCGTAATCCTTTGCCGGTTCTATTTCCGTGAGTATCTAATATCTCATAGTACTCTTCAACGATTTGGCTACGACCACGTTGCCATTCATTGGTTGTTGCAAAAGGATCAATTAAATAGATATCACCGACAACAGTATATAACTCACCTAAATAGCGAACTTTTTTTGTACTACTATTTGAATAGTGAGAAAACATAATTTGGTAGGTTTTATAGTGTTCAGGCTGACCATAAGGGCCATATTTCATTGCAATATAACGGATACCTTGAGGATCAGAATGGCTTGCACCACCTGGAACAGGCATATCTGGCGTGATATTAAAAAGAGTATATCGAGAGGTTGCGGTCGGTTGTCTTAATGCTTGTCGATAACTTTGCGTATCAAGCCTAGAAGATCCCCATGTTCTATCCACCAGTCCATCTCCTGAATAACAAGAGAACGATAATCCTAATAATGAAAGAATTATAAATAGGGACTTAGCAGACATAAATACTCCTTGATTGCCATTATGATGCCAAAAAATAAGGTATTTGTTCCGTGAAACAGAGATGTATAACCCTGTTATTTCTAGCTGTTATCTTATTTCATTCCAAAAGGTGATCAAAAGTAAAGAATAAGTGCTTATCAATGCATTTTTTGGTTATTAATTTTATTTATTTATTTTATGTTAGAATAATAATAAAGGAAAATAATGTAGGATTAATGATTAATCATGGATACACGTTTATTGAACGCATTTGTTGTTTTAGCGGAAACAGAACATTTTGGTGAAGCCTCATTAAAGCTTTGTATTAGCCAGCCGGCACTCACTAAACAAATAAAAACGCTGGAATCTCAATTAGGTATCACTCTTTTTCAACGTGGACGTCATGGTGCAAAATTAACGCCTGAAGGTCAGTATTTACTGAATCAATCTCAATCAGTTTTGAGAGAAGCTCGAGTTCTAGAAAAACAGGCTCGTCAATTAAGTGAACCCCAAAAAGCAGAACTTTATGCAGGATTGAGTTTATCCTCATTAAATTTTATTACACCAGTATTGGCAAAATTTAATCACGCTCACCCTGATATTACCGTCCATATTGATGATATGCCTTCTAACAAAATGGAAGATAAGTTGCTTTTAGGTGAGCTTGATCTTGCATTTTCACGCTTACCCGTTACAGCGCCATTAAAAGGTATTTCATTAGTACAAGAGCGATTGATGTTAGCAATCCCCACGCAAACTATTCGGGTGTTAGAGGTTGATGATGATCCATTACACTACTTTAATACGCTTGGGCTTATTCAGTTGGTGCCTGAAAAAGGAAAAAAACTGCATCAACAAATCGATGATTTTTTGCAGCATCATCAAATCAAACCCCGTGTATTACAGCAATCGCAAGATATTCAAACGCAGTTAGCGTTAGTTGCTGCTGGATTAGGAATGGCATTGGTGCCTAAAAATGCAGAACTTATTTGTGACAAGCAAAAAGTCACTTTATTGCCGCTATCGGGTTTGTATACACAATGGAAAATAGGTGTTATTTGGAATAATAATATTCAGAATAAAGATCGTGATATTTTTATAAAAATAATTTCTGAGGAAATAAATAAAATATAATGAATAAAAAAAGGTTTTAATTTTAATTATGATTATATTTTCAATATATAACTTATAATAAAGCTAAGATACCTAATAAATATTAATTAGTTTTAAAAGAAATAAAGATAAATAATTGCGAGTTTGTTCACAAAAATAAACATGGAATATTTGTTGTTTTTTTATGTGTTTAAATAAAAAATTAAGTTAAATCATTTAATTAATTTAATTCTCCTCATATAAGTAGGGTTAATTAAAATCTTTTTAATTAAAATGTGTTATTTACAATAAAAACGATTTATTTAATATTACCTACGCCAGAAACAGCAAGCTTTATATTCGAAAGTGAAGCTGTAAAGATAAAATATGAATATCTCTGTAAGTGGCTACTTGTTATTTATAATAAGTAGCCACACCCTCAAACAAATAATATGGAAATTATTATGAAGAAACTGAATAAATTAATGGGTGCACTGTTTATATTAATGGGCACTCATGCTGTACAAGCAGAAATCCATTCTAATCAAAGCGGGCCATTAACGACGATGGAAGTGGGGGCAAGTGATCCCATGCAACATGGCAATCATCAAATGCCAGGTGGAGAACCGGGTGTTGGTATTAGTACCGTAGGAGGTGGAAAAAAAATTGGTTTTGCTTCGCTAACATCAGCAAGAATGAGTGGTGGAGCGGATACTCATGGTGTTTATACTATCCAACCTAATGCTAATTCTCCTGCAAGTCACAGTAATATGGGTGTTTTTCATTTTGCTAAAATCACGGATGCTAATGTCTATTTTGGTGACTGGGCAAAAACAACATCAGCAACGGATGCGACACATCAAACCTATTATGTCGGTAAAGATGTGACAACCACATTACCGACAGATAGTGCGACTTATACGGTAACTGGTATGAGTCAATACACTGGTAGTAACCTACTTTCAGGTACGTTTGATGTTGATTTTTCACAAAAGAAAATCGAAGGTTCATTAGCGAATAGCCAACGCACAGTTGAGTTAGAAGGTGGAAATCTTTATACCGCAAATAACCAAGTAACGTTTTCTGCAGATGCGAAAGAAGGCACAACATCAGGGGTTGTTGAAGGTGCTTTCTTTGGTGAAAGCGCAGAAGTGTTAGCGGGTATTGTGGTGTTTAGTTCGGATCACACAAAAGATATCGGTTTTGGTGGTACGAAAAATAGCAGTGAAAGTGAAGAAACAACAGCAAGCACGGATGCTTCTTAATTTTTTCAAAAATAATATTATAAATTTGTTTGGTAATACAATCGGTTAATTCTTTTAAAAGTGGTATTAGTGGTCATTAAGCTAAATGTTAGCAACAGATAATCTGGTATAGGGTTATCTGTTTTTTTTTATCAAAAATAAACCAATCTTAAGGGATAGGTCGGTTTTTATTATAAGGATATACCATGAATTATTATCGACTTTTAATAAGACGGTTATTGGCTTTACTACTCATTTTATTATCATTGAATAGTATGGCGATAGAAAATAATGATAAATTATTGCGTGAGCAATTTTATAAAAGAAGTGTCGCGGAAATTGGTCAGCAACTTTATCACTATTTGCAACAACAGCAGTGGCAGAAAGCAGAAAAATTACTGCTTTATTATCAACAGCTGCCTCAATATGAAGTCTTACTTGTCAATTATGCAAAGGCGTTACTGGCACAAAACAGAGGCGATTTTTTAAATGCTGAATTTTATTATCAGCAGCAACTTAAACAAAAAGCCGATTTTATCCCAGCTCAAACAGGGCTAATTCAGCTTTATTTTCATTTGCGAGAATATAAAAAAGCACAAGTACAACTTAATCAACTGAGCAATGTGGTTGATTTATCTAAAGATATTATCCACTCTATTGAGTTTTATAGGGTTAAGTTAGCCTCTTATTTTCAAGGCCAACGTTTCTATCAACTTAGCTTCTTTTATGATGATAATATTAACCATGCTCCTGATTTACCTGAGCAAATCATCTCGCATTCCACTCAAAGAAAAATAACACTAAGAGGTGCTAAACCCATTGCATCAACAGGCCTTACTCATTATTTTTCTTTTTATCAGCCTTTTATCATTTATTCTTACCATACTTTTTCTTCTTATAATTATGTACGATATATAGATTATCACTCCCACCGTAGCGCTAATTTTTTTGCATTATATACACAATTGGGTTATCGCTATCAAAAGCCTCAATATCAATGGTTAATAACACCTTATTACGAAATAAAAAAATCACAAACTCAATATGAATATCAAGCATGGGGAAGTGAAACACAATTTTTTTATTTTTTTAATAAAAAGCAAACTATTAATTTAAGTGTAGATTATAAAATAAAGAAATATCAAGAAGCGTTAAATAATTTAAATAGTCAGCGACTTAGTTATAGTGCTAATCATAACTATTATTTAAATAATAGAGTTCATTTAGTTAATCAATTAAATTATCAATTAGGTCGTAAAAAAAACACTTTATTAAATTATCAGCTGTATGGTATAAAAATAGGTGTTTATTATCCATTGTTAGAAGATTGGCATATATCTCTTTTTTTACAGTATCAATTTAAACACTTTAATAACTATAACCCTTTATTAAAAAAGAGAAGAAAAGATAATAGCTTTGTTTTTACAACCAATATTAAAAATAAATCACCCTTTATTTTAGGGTTTTATCCCGCAATAGAATTACGTTATACCCGAAGATTAAGCAATGTGGATTGGTTATATCAGTATCAGCAACATGAAGTGTTATTTAAATTAGAAAAACAATTTTAATTAAATAAGTTACTTCCTTTATCAATTGAATAGGTAAAACAATGCATATAATGCTTTTTAGAAAGCGGAAAATTGTTTCAATCTTCGTTTCTCTCTCGCTATTTTCCCCGTGTTTTTATCTGCAAGCCAAAGAAGATAAAACCGATCTTGGTCATATTCAGATTTCAGATAATAAAGAAAAAGATAAACAAGGGTATGCTCAAGTTTATGAAAAAGATGTCTCTAATGTTTATTTAGGCAAAGAACTATTAGAGCGTTATCAAGGGGTATCGCCAGCGGACTTACTAAAAAGCGCAATTGGAGTTTATAGTGGTGAAGCGCGTAATGGTGGGGCGCTTGATCCAAATATTCGCGGTATTCAAGGGCAAGGGCGAATTCCTGTTACTGTTGATGGGACAGAGCAAGCGATTACCGTTTATCGTGGTTATAGTGGTGCCTCTAATCGTAACTATATTGATTCTAATTTGATTAGTAGTATCTATATTGAAAAAGGCCCTTCATTAACCCCAGATATGAAAACAGGGATTGGTGGCGGTATAGCCATAAAAACCTTAGATATTCGTGATATTGTGCCTATCGGTGACTCTTTTGGTATTAATTTTAAAGGAGATATTAGTAATAACGCTACACGGTATAAAGAAGTTTATACAAATATGATTGAAGATTATCGCTATTATCCGAAATTCTATCAGCAAAATGCTTACATTATTGATCCTGCCTTAGAAATCACCCCTCAAAAAAGTAAAATACAAAACTTTCAAGATTATTCATTTCGTCTTGGGGTAGGTTTTGAAAAAGAAAAATTTAATTTATTATTTGCTTATGCATTACGAGAAAAAGGAAATTACTTTGCAGGAAAGAGAAATGCTAGAAATTATAGTGAAACAGATAAGGATTTACTTGAATCAGTTCATGTAAAAGATGGGGGAAGAAACTTTGAGCCTTATTTGCCTTTTATTGCTCATATTTATCGCCCAAATAATGAAGCACCGAACACTTCCAATCGCAGTCGCTCTATTTTAGTTAAGGGAACATTATTTCCTGAATCAATGCACCGTTTTTCCATTAATTACCGATACACAGATTTACTGTTTGGCGATATTATGCCATCACGTTTAAGTTGGGTTCGCTATGATAAAAATTTGGTAAATCAATGGCCGTTAGGAAATATTACACAACAAGCAGGAGTATTAACTTATCAATATAAACCAGAAGATAAACAAGCAGATTTATTATTAAGATTGTGGGGAAATTTAACCACAGGACATACCAATACTCGTGGTGGTAAGCCAAGAGAGCCAAAAAAAGTTGATTCGTTTGCTAATAGAAATACCGAATGGGAACTCAGTTATGATACTGGATTTATTGATACTTCTTCTCTGTATCAAGAAAATAACCGTTACGGTATTGATTTATCTTCGATATTTAAATTATCACCCCAATTTTCCATTTCATTCTCCAGTCATTATCAATTTGAAAAATTAGATAGTGATGAATTAGACTTACCTGCAGGTTTTGATTTTGTTACCTCAGGGCGTGGCGGGCAACGTCATGAAATTAATTTAGCCCTTTCCACAGATTGGAAACCGCTTTCTTGGTTAGCCATTACTGCTGGCGGCAAATATCACTATTATCACTTAACAGATACTTTTTTAAATAATAAGCGGAAAAATAAAGTAAAGGGTTATGAGAGAACGCCTTCTGTTAGAGGATATATCGTAAGATATAACAGAACATTGACACAGGAAGAGTGTTATTTAATTGGTGCTCTATGTGGAATTACGGAAAAACAATTACCAGAAAAATATAAAAGAATAATGGGAAATTCTGAACTTAGAGAAAAAAGAAGGGGAGTACAAGAATATAAATTAACTCATCCAGACTATGAAGAATTACCTGATAATATAAAAAAAGAAATTAATCGTATAATAAAAACTTCAAAACAAGTACATTTTGAAAATAAAGAATATCTCCGAGATGAAAATGAAAATATTGTGGTTAACTCTACTACAATGATCCCAATGAAAACAGAGTTATTATATTGGGGGTTTGATGAAAATGGAGAGTTATTAAAAAGTAATAATATTTTGTTAAACGGTTATCTTAATATGGATGAAAAAGTAGTTCACCCAATTACAGGTAAATGGGTTAATAAATATGAAATGGGTGTGACAAAGCCAATCCCTATTTATCTTGATGATGATAAAGATAATTTTGCACCGGAGCCTAGCTATCAGCATGGGGCATTTTCACCTCTAGTTTCTGCGACGGTGTATGCCAACGAGATATTACGTTTTTATGGGCGTTATACTGAGCAACTGCGATTACCTAATTTATTTGAAGACACCAGTGGTTTTTCAGGGTCAAAAGCCCGTTATTACGGCTTTAAATTAAAACCAGAACGAGCCAAAAGTACAGAGTTTGGTGTTGTGTTTGATTTGACCGATTGGCTTAATATAGAGCGCCATGCTGATATTAAAATAAATTATTTTTATACCAATATTGAAAATGTGTTTGATAGAGATGCTAATTGGCAAATTAGGCAATTTGAAAAGCAAAAATTAGAAGGGTTGGAAGTTCAAGCACGTTTTGATAACGGTTTTATTTTTATGAATACTGCTCTTGTGTACAGTCATAAAAATAAGGTGTGCGATAAAAATGCCTTTAGTAACTATGATCCTTCTGGGTTATTAGGGATTAAAGAGTGTATGACGGGTGGTTATCCTGGAGGTTTTTTACGTACTTCTATTCAACCTAAATATTCAGTTAATTTACATTTAGGGACTCGTTGGCTAGATAATAAATTAGAAGTTGGAAGCCGTTGGCTCTATTCATCAGAAGTAGAAAATAAAGATGAAAAATGGCTAAAAGAAAAGTTACCAAGAGACATGTACGGTCAAAATAATAACCCGATGCGTTGGGCAAAAGTTTTTACCGTTGATGCCTATATTAACTATCAATATAGTCCTAATTTATCTTTTGAAATAACGGGCAGTAATTTATTAAACGAATATTACATTGATCCATTAACGCGATCAGGTATGCCTGCACCAGGAAGAACGTTCCGATTAGGTGTGACTGCACAATTTTAATTAAAAGAGAGTAAGGAGCTTTTATTTATGTTGGCACTTTCTGTCAGGCATCCGTTTAATATTTATTATTGGCTAATAGGGATATCGTTAGTTTATATCGCCATATTAAGTTGGGTGTTACGTTCACTTTCTATGACAGAAAGTGCGCACCATATTCATCAGCAACAAGAAAATACATTATCTGTCTATCAAGTGGTATTTTCACCACCTCAACAATCGACAGTCGTGCCGGAGCCTTTAGTGGAAACGGAACCTCAAGAAACGCCCATTGTTTTACCCAGTGCAGAAAAAGGAGAGTTTGTTGAAGCACCAAAGAAAATACCTGAAAAACCCAAAGAAAAACCTATACCCATAAAACCAATCACACCAGTGAAAAAGCCTGTGGTACAAAAAAAAGTAGAGCCAATAAAACAGCGTGATTTAGAAAACCAAATAGCACAAACGACATCTGAATCATCGGCAGAAAGCTTAACGCAACATACTGCAAGCTCGTTAGCAGGAAGAAGTCACGCATTAAGCGAGAAAGGGATAGGGCAAGGTGAATCTGACAATCACTATATTAGTTCACTGCGTCGAGAAATAGAGCGCCATAAACGTTATCCCTCACAAGCGCGTCGCATGCAACATGAAGGTCAGGTAGTGGTGAGTTTTTCACTAACATCAGAAGGTGCGGTTTCAAGGGTTGAGATAGAAAGTACTTCAGGTATTTCTTCTCTTGATAATGCGGCCATTGCGGCGGTTAAACGCGTAAAACCCATTGGCCCTAAACCCGAAGGCCTATTGAACCCTTTAATTGTTGCATTAGATTTTCAATTAAATTAATGAGCTAACGAAAACACCTAAGCGTGATTTTGACTTAGGTGTTTTTATTAGAATTGATGGCTAAAACAGCACAGTAATATCCGCTAATACCGTATCAGGTTTAGAAAAGTGTAAATAAAAATAAAGATTGGATTCGTTTTCACGTATGAATAAATAGTCTAATTCAAGCTGATAAGTACGAAAATAGGCTTTGTTATTTGTTACTGGATGATTAAGTAGAGGCGTTATTTTATAAACGACATTGTCCTGATTTAGGCCAAGTGAAAATGTATTTGAAGCAATTAAGGTACCGTTAATGGCATTACCTGTTCTCACTGAAACCGAAAGTGACTGTTCACTTTCAGCTGCGCACTGTAATAACACCTTCATTTTTTGTGAATTATCTGTTTTTCCAATAGTTTCTTCTGAAGGCAAGCAAAAATAGGCTTCTTGATTTAACAAAATACAATTTTTACCTACCAGCATATCACTATACCCATACTGAGCTTTACTTAGTTGCGTATCAAACCCATGATTTAAATCCAGTTCGTAACTTTTTTGTGGTATTGGTAAGTGGTTTTTAGTTTCTAGCGTAAGAGATGCATAACCGTCATAAAAACGGAATATAGGTGCCGATTCTGTTAGCCAAGCACCAGAATCATCATGGCATTGTTTGCCATTATGTCGGCTTAAATAAAGGTTTACGCCATTAAAACAGTAACCAGGAATATTGAGATAAGACTTGTTCTCGCGACCGCCTTGACCAATGGTAAAACTATTATTGTTTACGTCATCAAGTACCATATAGTGTAATGCGCCCCAAGGGGTGTCAGAAATATAACGTACAGAAGGTAAAATTTGATTGGGTGATAAATATGACTTACTGCTATCTGGCGTAAAAAAGGTTTCTGTTTTTAATACATCACGGCTATCACCGGTTACACCATAACAGCCTTCATATTGAGAACTATCTGCTATTTTTTCAATACTTAAGTAGTTGTGTTTAATACGAATAACGGCATCAATATGAGAATAGGTTTCGATACTCTGTAACATTGATGTTCGGTGTAATATATCTTTGCCTATATCAAAATAAGCTTTGTAATAGCTGATTTTAGGATCATGGCTATAATCGTTTCCATATAGCTCTAAGCTATTCCAACGAGAAAAAGGAGTGTTAAATTCGATTTCAAAACTCTTTTTTATCCAAGTCTGATAAAAAGATAATCCTGATATATAAATACCAGATAAAAAGGTATTACTTTTATTGTAATCATCTTTAAATACACCAGAGGTTTGCTGATAAATTGTAGTGTGAATAGCACTATTAAATTTATCTATACTTTCTCTTAATGTTTTTAGATTGCTTTTAAAGTAATTATCACTTAACTCGAGTTTATCTTTATTGGTGAGAATATCGTAGTGTGCCGCAACAAAAAGGGCGCAACAGTGACAATAAAAAGGTAAGCCTGCTGATTGCGCTAAATTTAATACTAAGGGTTGTTGAGAAACAATAGTAGTAATGACATCATCAAAACGGTTGAGTACTTGTTCCCGTAAATCTTGTTTTTGTTGAGCCGAATAACGCATTGTGGGATCAAGATAACGAGCAAGTGAATCAGAAAATAACTGATAAACGTCAGATATTCCCTCTGTGGTAAGTTTGATTATCTTAACGTTATTATCAGCGATTTTAGCGTCAATAATACGAGAGACATGTTCGATAATTTGATTAGCTAACGAACTATCTTTCATATTTTTATTCATCAAACCAAAGAGCGCAGAGGTGATTTTTGATAATGCACCACCGACAACAGGGATTAAGCCAATAATATGCCCGATGACGGTTTGCCCTACAATCATGGGGGCATTTAAAGGATCTTGCTCATTGAATTTATCTACAATGGTGGGTAAGACATTACTGTTACGGTTAATCATATCCAACATACCTTCTTGGAGTTCTTGGTAGTCGATACAGATTAATGGCTGTGTTGCGGGTAGTGATGAAGGACTAATGGCGACTTTTAATGGGTTTAAATACATAACAAACGCTCCTTGTTTAAAATTAGTTCCATTGTTCGATTAATTGAGGTTGTCCTGATAGTCCGTTATAAACAGCAATAGAGAGTTGTGAGCCATTAACTCCAACAGATAAGTAATCCCCTTTAAATAAAGCGCCACTGTTATAAACGGGAACATCACCAAATATTTCACTACCACCATAACGGTTATCTTGCCCAACATAATGCGTATGGCCGACGAACACCGCTTTCACGCCATAATGCTCAAGCATATATTTAAAGAATGAGAGTTCTTCTTGTGAGGAGTTTTCAGGAAAATGTTGGTGACCATCATGAAAGTTTAAAATAATAGTTTTATTGCGATTCCGTGCTTGGATTAAATCTTTTTCTAACCAATCAATAGAGTCTGTCACATTAATAGTCGATGCTGCCCAGTGGTCGAGTACGACATGATAAGTGGGATAATTTTGTAATTGGACAAAATGAATATCACCATATTCCCACGAATACGCTTTACTGCCTGAATATTCGCTACTGTCATATCTAAAATTACCTGAAGTCGAATAACCACGGTATTCTTCAATACGATAATGCATATCAAATACCATGCCTCGCGCACAAGCATTCATACTTAAATCAGAATTACTGGGTTCAGAGCAATCACCCACGTTATTTTGATAATCGTGATTACCAAGACCAACATAAGTAATAAACCCTAAGGGGGAAGGGGCAAAAAAAGAGCGAAAACTTTCACGTTGATAACGGCGACCAAACTCTGTCAAATCACCATTAATAATGCCAAAAACAAAAGATTTTTCATGGTGTAATAATTGAATACTATCCCTTACTTTTTTTATCGTTGATTCCCAACGAGATTGATCATCATTAGGATCATTATTATCTAAGTCTAGCCTCCAAGGCTGAGGATCTGACATCACGATAATATTGTAGTTTGTTGATTGTGTTGCACTCATAATTAATTTCCTTTTAAATGTGTTTTTCTCCCTTTATTTTTTGACGGAAATTTAAAATAAGCACAATATTAAATATTGTTAGTTAATTATAATTTTAATAACAAATGTCTTTATTTTTATCATTTTAAATGACCAATATATGATTTTTTAAATATAAATTATCTTCTAATTAAATTAATTTAAAATATCAATATTAGCGCTTATGGATATACCTTAGATTGATTTTAGATAATGTCTTTTGAGGAGATAAAAAAGCGGCTTTAGCATGACTAAACACCGCTTTTAGATTTGCGTTAGCATAAATAAATTACGCTGTTTTCGGCCATTTATTGGCAACCCAAAGCCCACTCATTTTCATCGAATAACCAAATAAAACACCAACGATTAATGAAGGGATAGTTTGAGCTAAATCCCCTTGTGCTGCAAATATTGTACATGCCCCAATAAATGTACCGGGGATATAAGCAAGTAATGCACTTTTAGCTTGAATACACATCACAAAGGCAATAACACCTGTTACTGCATACCCAAAAATAGATATATCACTAAAGACTTGGCTACCATAAATAATCGCCAATGCCCAAATTACGCCACTCATAATGGTTGCCATAGTAACGGCTAATCCTTTAATACCCTCTTTAGGATAAGCAAAATAGGCGGTACAACCTAAAAAGCCAGCCCAGCTTAATAAGTCAAATTGATTAGCAACAAATGCCCAAATGGCAGAAAGAATGCCTGTTGTCAGTGCAGTAAAGTAAAGCGTTCTCACGATAGACTCTTAAATAAAAGGGGGATATTTACCCAGTTAACTAAAAACGAAGTTTAGCATTATCATTAGTTGATTTACTATATTTAGATCATTAAAAAGCATAATTAAGATGCGTATTTATGCGATATTTAAAATCTATTTTTATTAGAAAAAATAAAGAAGATAAAGTAAACGTTTGCGTTGTTGAAATAATTAGTTAATTAGCAAACAAATAAACAATTATTATTTATTAATATGAATATAAAAGGTAAAAAGAAAATAAGTGAATTCTTTTTAATTTGCTCTTTGTTGAAAAAATTCGTTACCAAGTGCAATGTCGATCGCTTATTATTTACCTGCTATAACCGTTAAAAGCATATTTACACGGTATAGCAGGTCAATCTTAGTGAGTACTTCCCGATACAGAAACTAAAAATGTAAAACCACTCAAAGTGTTAGAAAGCTATTGGCGCAGATGTGGAGTGCAACCTTTTGTTAGGTTTTACCATGAAGAACCCTTTATTGAAAGGAACGAATCGCTTCTGGAGGTAAGTTTTTAGGGATATCTCATGCAGTAAACTCTCTTGGTATTGCGAATATTTCGAATATTGACTTTTTCGAATATTTCGGATAATGTTGTGATGTACTGATTTGTATAATCTAAATTTGAAACTAGAGAGAAATACGATGAATACTATTACAAAATTACCAAGCGCTGAAGAAATTGCGCTGGCTAAGCTTGGTAGTCAAGAGTTGTCAGCCGTAATGGAAACCAATGGCGGAGCTCAAAGGATCAATGTTATCGATAAATTAGGTAAGACTCATGAAGTCATGATCCCATCAAGTGCATTAAATATGATGATTGAGGTGCTTACTCAATTAGGTCAGGGTAACTCTGTTAGCATTACACCCATTCATGCTGAACTAACAACGCAAGAAGGTGCTGACATGCTAAATATGTCTCGTCCTACATTTATTAAGCTGTTAGATTCTAAAGAGATCCCGTTTAGTCGCACAGGTAACCGTAGGAAGGTAGCCTATGCTGACCTTATGGAATACAAAAACCGTTTAGAAGAAAACCGACTGGCAGCTCTTGCTGAACTATCCGCATTAGATCAAGAAATGGATATGGGATATTAATGACATCATATACGGTGATTTTAGACGCATGTGTTATGTATCCTGCTCCGCTTCGCAGTTACCTAATGTATTTATCCAACACTGGGCTATTCAGAGCACGATGGACAGAGCAAATACATGATGAATGGATTCGTAATCTTATCAAGAACAACCCAGATGCCGATCTTGGGCGGCTAGAAAGAACCAAGCAGTTAATGAACGCTCATGTACCTGACTGCTTAGTTGAAGGTTATGAGTCATTGGTTGATGGTTTAACCTTGCCAGACATTGATGATAGACATGTTGTTGCCGCTGCTATTAAAGGACGAGCGGAGTCTATCATCACCTTCAATCTAAAAGACTTCCCTACAACGGAGCTTGATCCGCTAGGTCTTTCTGCAATACATCCAGATGAGTTTTTATGTGATATGTTTGAGCTAGATAGCAGTGCTTGCGTCAAGGCTGCCCAGCAACAACGAGGTTCGTTGAAAAGACCACCAATGACTCAAGATGAGTTTTTAGCTTGCTTGCAAAAGCAGAAACTTCCAAGTTTCGTCTCAAAATTAAAGAACTTTAAGCTTATGCTTTAATAGAAATAGTTTTATAATCAAGATCACCAAGCATGTTTGATCAAAATACGACTCACAGATTGAAAAGCAATCAAAAAAAACATTTCTTTATATCATCAGGGCGTTCCGATGATAGCGGTGGGATACTTACTTTATCAAAAAGCCACCGAAAAGTGATTTTATGATGAACTTGACGGCTCTATCAGCTTGACTGGGAGGAAATAGGGATCAACTTTTAGTAAAACGGAATAAAAGTATGTGAAATGCAGTAAAACCGCTTCGTAATCAAAAATAAATAATTTTCATTGAAAACAACTAATTATTTTGATTTGTTTTGAAGGATTTCACCACATTTCTCTGATTGATGAGTTACTTTACTTCCCAATACAGAAACTAGAGAAAATACGGCCTAATAAGTCATCAGAGGTAAATTCACCAGTGATTTCACTTAACGCTTGTTGAGCTAGTCTTAACTCTTCTGCCAATAATTCACCTGATTTTGCATAAACCAATTGTTCATGACCTTGCTGTAAGTGCTCTGCTGCGGTATTTAAGGCTTGTAAGTGGCGACGACGCGCTAAGAAACCACCTTCAGTATTACTATTAAAACCCATAGCTTCTTTTAGGTGATCGCGCAGCAATTCAATACCCATTCCATCGCGTGCGGATAAGCGGATCATCGGGTAATTACCTTGAGCCGTGATCTCAACATTCTCACCCGTTAAGTCTGATTTATTACGAATAACAGTAACAGGCAAGGTATTTGGTAAACGAGCCATAAATTCAGGCCAGATATCTTCAGGGGTTGTTGCATCAGTTGTGGTGCTATCAACCATAAATAACACTCTGTCTGCTTGCTCAATCTCTTTCCAAGCACGCTCAATACCAATACGTTCAACTTCATCACTGGCTTCACGTAAACCCGCTGTATCGATAATATGCAAAGGCATACCATCGATATGAATATGTTCACGCAATACATCACGCGTTGTACCAGCAATATCCGTAACAATCGCCGCGTCTCTGCCTGCTAATGCATTCAATAAGCTTGATTTACCCGCATTAGGGCGACCCGCGATAACTACTTTCATCCCTTCACGCAGTAAGCTGCCTTGGCGTGCTTGAGCCCGAACATCATCTAATTCTGCAATAACAGCGTTAAGTTTTCCTTCAATGATACCGTCAGAAAGAAAATCAATTTCTTCATCAGGGAAATCAATGGCCGCTTCAACATAGATGCGTAAGTGAGTTAATGACTCTACCATCTCGTTAATATGAGAGGAGAATGCACCTTGTAATGAATTAATCGCTGAACGTGCCGCTTGTTCTGAGCTGGCATCTATTAAATCAGCAATGGCTTCGGCTTGTGCTAAGTCGAGTTTGTCGTTTAAGAATGCGCGTTCAGAAAATTCACCTGGATTGGCAATCCGCACACCAGGAATTTGTAAGATACGTTTTAGTAATAAATCCAGAATAACGGGGCCGCCATGACCTTGTAGTTCTAGAACATCTTCGCCTGTAAATGAGTGCGGATTTGGGAAGAAAAGAGCGATACCCTGATCAAGCACGGAGTTATCATCATTGCGAAATGGCAGATAATCGGCATAACGAGGTTTAGGTAATTTACCTAAGACAGTTTGTGCCACAAGTGCTGCTTTAGGGCCAGAAACGCGTAGGATACCAACACCGCCTCTTCCCGGAGGTGTGGCCTGAGCGACGATAGTATCAGTGCTATGCATGGTGTACTCGCTTAATCAGAATAATCATATCAATATAAAAAAACAGAAGGCGGTCATTGTAGACCGCCTTCGCTATTTTATGTCACTTTCCTTTGAATGTAACCAAGGAAGAGGTTTTTCCTCATGTGACCTTATTTTTTGTCTCTGCTGTGTAAGCCACGTTTTTCCAGACCGCGGTAAATTAACTGCTGCTGGATAATGGTCACTAAGTTACTGACGATATAGTACAGAACCAGACCTGATGGGAACCACAGGAAGAATACAGTAAACACAACCGGCATAAAGGTCATGATTTTTTGTTGCATCGGATCAGTCACTGCTGTAGGAGACAGTTTCTGAATGATGAACATTGTCACACCCATTAATAATGGCAGGATGTAGTACGGATCTTGCGCAGATAAGTCTTGGATCCATAACATAAATGGCGCATGACGTAATTCAACAGAGCCCATCAGCATGTAATACAACGCAAGGAAGATTGGCATCTGGATAATTAGTGGTAAACAACCACCCAGAGGATTCACTTTCTCTTGTTTGTATAACGCCATCATTTCTTGGCTCATACGTTGTTTGTCATCACCAATACGTTCACGCAGTGCAGCCAGTTTTGGTTGCAGTAAACGCATTTTCGCCATGGAGGTGTACTGCGCTTTAGTCAGCGGGTACATGATACCACGAACGATAAAGGTGATCATGATGATGGAGAAGCCCCAGTTACCGATAAAGCTGTGAAGGAATTTCAGCAGTTTAAACAGTGGTTGAGAGATAAACCATAACCAACCGTAGTCTACAGATAGGTCTAAATGTGGCGCAATGGCTGACATTTCTGATTGAATTTCAGGACCAACCCATAATGTTGAGCTGATATCAGCACTGCTATTTGGTGCAATTGTCACTGGTGCTGATTTATAACCAATCAGAGCAATAGATTTGTTTTCTAAAGTGATTGAGTAGAAGCTATTGTTCTGACTCTCTTTAGAAGGAACCCATGCTGTTGCAAAGTATTGTTGTAACATTGCAACCCAACCATTGTTGGTGGTTATAGATAAGTTTTTATCTTCGATATCACCAAAGCTGTATTTTTTATAGTTGGTTTCATCTGATGAGTATGCCGCACCACGATAAGTGTGTAGCGCAAAGTTGCTGCTACCTGTATCACGGCTTTCTGGCAATTTAACAGATTGTTTTAACTGACCGTAGAAGTTCATGGTCAATGTTTTATCTGTTGTATTCTCAATTTTGTAATCAATACCGATATCGTACTGACCTTTCTTCAGAATGAAGGTTTTGACGAATTTTACGCCTTCTTCATTTACGAAAGTCATAGGTACGCGTAATTCATCTTGATTTTCACCAAGTACGAATTCATTTTTATCAGCACTATAAACTGGGCGAGATTTCTGATCTGGACCATCTGGGCCGATTAAGCCACTTTGAGCCTGATACAGGAATTGTGGTGTAGTTTCCAGTAAACGGAAAGGTGTTGTCGAATTAAGCTCGGCGGGATAGGCTAACAAATCAGCCTCATCGATAGTACCGCCCTGAGTATTGATGCGAAGATCAAGTACGTCAGTTTTTACGGTAATCAATTTTGCCTGCTCATTGCTGTTACCAGTTACAGCAAGACTATCACTGCTTGGCACGTCCGCTTGTTGCGAGACCTGTGCGGTAGTGGTGGTGTTTTGTGAAACTTTATCACCCTCCCACTGCTGCCAGATCAGGAAAGAAACGAACAGCAAAGCGATGAATAGAAGATTGCGTTGCGAATCCATCGTTAATTTTCTCTGTTATCGTCGTTTTTTCTAGGTGGGACAGGATCATCACCACCTTCGTGTAAAGGGTGGCATTTTAATATGCGTTTCACTGTTAACCAACTACCTTTTATCATTCCAAACCTGCGCAATGCCTCAATTCCGTAATGAGAGCACGTAGGATTAAAACGACAACGAGGCCCCAACAGAGGACTAATCCCCAGTTGATAGCCCCTAATCAGCAAGATCAGGACTTTTGAGCCAAGCGACAATGACGACGCCATAATTTACCCAACACTTCCGTCAATTGATGGTTATCAAGTTCAGCAACCCCTTTTCTTACTAATAGCACAAAATCCATCGGCGGTAATTCATGCTGATGTAAACGAAAGTATTCACGGGCTAATCGTTTAATACGATTGCGCTCATGAGCACGTTTAACGTTTTTCTTTGCGATTGTTAGACCGATGCGGGGATGCCCCAGCTCATTCTGGCGACCCAAAATAGTAACTTCTGGAGAACTCGCACGTTGTGGCTGCTGGAAAACAAAATTGAAATGCTTGGGAGTTAACAAACGTAACTCCCTTGGAAAAGCGAGCTTAACCACGGAATGGTTAGCTTTTATTATTTCGAAGAAACGGTCAGACGAGCGCGGCCTTTCGCACGACGGCGAGCCAGAACCTGACGACCATTTTTAGTGGCCATACGAGCGCGGAAGCCGTGGTTACGGTTGCGCTTCAGTACAGACGGTTGAAAAGTGCGTTTCATGGCGATTTCTACCTACTTAATATAATTACTGATTCAGCAAATGCGTTGACAGACAGGCGTGCAATAAATAAACAAACCAGTACTTCAATCGCAGCATCAATGATGGAAAGATGCGGGATTGTAATAAAATCACTCAAATGCGTCAATGAAGATGACGCTTTAAGTACCGATTTTTGTCGTCTTTTTTAGCAAACCCGATAATCAATCCTGACTTATGCGCAACGAGTACGCTTATTAGCGACCTAAAAAAGTCTTAATAAGTGACTTTGTTGGTACAAGCACGCAGGGTGCAAGATTATACGGACTCACGGTGAAAGCGCAAGGATCTTTAGCGGATCAAATGAGAGATATTTGATCACTTACTATAAGAAAGAGATATTTATGCAAAGAGAAAGTTATCCCCAATTGCTATTTGTAGGACGACTCAAGTACACTAGAACGCCTTTGCATATTTCATTTGGTGAATTATCACAAATCGGCAAGCCTGTGGATAAAAACCATAAAAACTGTGCAAAAGAAAGAGGATCTTCGTTTCATTTTGCGATATGATCCCCCGTCACGATCAGAATAGCCAGTCTGCGATCGTGAGTCACGATGTAAAAAAATCGTTGTCACCAAGAGTTGTTCCTTATTAAGAATTGAAGAGGAACGGTGTTGTGCACTTTGTATTTAGGCGCACAGTGTTTAACTGCATTTTTCCTGTTTATTTTTTAGTCTTGTTTTTTTAGGGGAGTTCGCCGTGTCACTTTCGCTTTGGCAGCATTGTCTTGCCCGATTGCAGGATGAGTTACCTGCCACTGAATTTAGTATGTGGATACGTCCCTTGCAGGCAGAACTAAGCGATAATACGCTGGCGCTGTATGCACCTAATCGTTTTGTCTTAGATTGGGTGAGAGAAAAATACATTAATAATATCAACGCATTATTAGTGGATTTTTGTGGCTCTGAAGTCCCTTCTTTACGTTTTGAAGTGGGTAATAAACCCGCATCTGCACGTACTACAGAAAGTATTCCTAAAGCTGTTGTACATCCGACAGTGAATACCGCTCCAACACATAGTCAGCCTGTTCGTCCTAGTTGGGATAATCAACCGGTATCTCAGCTGCCTGAACTCAATTATCGTTCTAACGTTAACCCTAAACATAAGTTTGATAACTTCGTTGAAGGTAAGTCAAACCAGTTAGCAAGAGCAGCGGCAAGACAAGTTGCTGATAACCCAGGTGGAGCTTATAACCCACTCTTTTTATATGGTGGAACAGGGCTTGGTAAAACGCACTTGTTACACGCCGTGGGTAACAGCATTATGGAACGCAAAGCGAATGCAAAAGTCGTGTATATGCATTCTGAACGATTCGTACAAGATATGGTAAAAGCATTACAAAATAATGCGATAGAAGACTTTAAACGCTATTACCGTTCTGTGGATGCACTATTAATTGATGACATTCAATTTTTCGCCAATAAAGAGCGTTCACAAGAAGAATTTTTTCATACCTTTAACGCATTGTTAGAGGGAAATCAGCAAATTATTTTAACGTCAGACCGTTATCCTAAAGAGATAAATGGTGTTGAAGACAGATTAAAATCACGCTTTGGTTGGGGATTAACGGTTGCTATTGAGCCACCTGAACTTGAAACCCGAGTGGCGATTTTGATGAAAAAAGCGGATGAAAACCAAATTCAGTTACCTGACGAAGTGGCTTTTTTTATTGCTAAAAGACTTCGTTCTAACGTCCGTGAGCTTGAAGGTGCATTAAACCGAGTAATTGCTAACGCAAACTTTACAGGTCGTGCGATTACTATCGACTTTGTACGTGAAGCATTACGTGATCTGCTCGCTTTGCAGGAAAAATTAGTCACTATCGATAATATTCAAAAAACGGTTGCTGAATATTATAAAATTAAAGTCGCTGATTTACTGTCAAAGCGGAGATCCCGATCGGTTGCCCGTCCGAGGCAAATGGCAATGGCGCTGGCGAAGGAATTAACAAACCACAGCTTGCCTGAAATCGGGGATGCCTTTGGTGGTCGTGATCATACAACAGTCCTTCATGCATGCCGAAAAATAGAGCAATTGCGTGAAGAAAGTCATGACATCAAAGAAGATTTTTCTAACTTAATCAGAACATTATCATCCTAGCGCTATGAAATTTATCATTGAACGTGAACAGCTTCTTAAGCCGCTACAACAAGTAAGTGGCCCTTTAGGTGGTCGTCCAACATTACCTATTTTAGGTAACCTATTGCTTAAGGTCACTGAAAATATCTTATCGCTAACGGGGACTGACCTTGAAATGGAGATGGTGGCAAGAGTTAATCTTAGCCAATCTCATGAAATTGGCGCCACAACTGTTCCTGCGCGTAAGTTTTTTGATATTTGGCGTGGGCTACCAGAAGGTGCTGAAATTAGTGTTGAGCTCGATGGTGATCGCCTATTAGTGCGTTCAGGTCGTAGTCGTTTCTCCTTATCAACATTACCTGCATCTGATTTTCCTAATTTAGATGATTGGCAAAGTGAGGTTGAATTTACTTTGCCTCAAGCAACATTAAAACGTCTGATTGAGGCCACTCAATTTTCAATGGCGCATCAAGATGTGCGTTATTACCTCAACGGCATGTTGTTTGAAACTGAAAATACAGAGTTACGCACAGTTGCAACAGATGGACACCGTTTAGCGGTATGTTCAATGGATATTGGGCAATCTTTACCAGGACATTCTGTTATTGTTCCTCGTAAAGGTGTTATTGAATTGATGCGTTTACTTGATGGTGGTGGTGAAAGCTCACTGCAATTGCAAATCGGTAGTAATAATATACGTGCTCATGTGGGGGATTTTATTTTCACCTCGAAGTTGGTTGATGGTCGTTTCCCTGACTATCGTCGTGTATTACCGAAAAATCCAACGAAAACAGTGACTGCGGGTTGTGATATTCTTAAACAGGCATTTTCTCGTGCTGCAATTTTATCCAATGAGAAATTCCGTGGTGTGCGTATAAACCTCACCAACGGTCAATTGAAAATTACAGCTAATAACCCTGAGCAAGAAGAAGCAGAAGAGATTGTTGATGTTCAATATCAAGGTGAAGAAATGGAAATTGGCTTTAATGTCAGTTATCTCCTTGATGTACTTAATACATTGAAATGTGAAGAAGTTAAACTTCTACTAACAGATGCTGTTTCAAGTGTTCAAGTAGAGAATGTAGCAAGTTCTGCGGCTGCTTATGTTGTAATGCCAATGCGTTTATAATAGTCACTAACATGATTTTATCCCGTTTATTGATCCGTCATTTTAGAAATATTGAACAGGCGGATCTGCCATTAGCGGATGGCTTTAATTTCCTTGTTGGACCTAACGGGAGTGGTAAAACAAGTATACTTGAAGCGATTTACACGTTAGGCCACGGACGCGCATTTCGTAGTTCTCAAGCTAATCGCGTGATCCAGCATGATGAAAATGAATTTATTCTTCATGGGCGCTTAAGTGGGCTAAATGAAGAGAGCCGTGGCTATGCGATTGGATTAAGTAAAGATCGCGAAGGCAATAGTACAGTGCGTATTGATGGCAGCGATGGTCATAAAATTGCAGAATTAGCAAAATTGTTACCTATGCAATTAATAACACCTGAAGGTTTTACACTTCTGAATGGTGGGCCTAAATATCGTCGCGCTTTTATTGATTGGGGTTGTTTCCATAATGAACCTCGATTTTTTGCTGCATGGTCAGATTTAAAACGTGTATTAAAACAACGTAATGCAGCACTGAGGCAAGCAACGTCTTATCGACAACTGATGCCTTGGGATAAAGAGCTTATCTTATTAACAGAACAGATAAGTGAATGGCGAGCTCAATATACCGAAGATATCGCTAAAGATATTGAAGAAACGTGCCGTCTGTTTTTACCTGAATTTTCGTTGAAAGTGAGCTTTCAACGGGGATGGGATAAAGAAACTGATTATGGTGAGTTGCTAGCACGTCAATTTGAACGTGATAAAATGTTAGCGTATACCTCACTTGGTGCTCATAAGGCGGATTTACGTATTAGAGCAAACGGCACGCCAGTAGAAGATATGTTGTCACGAGGCCAGCTCAAGTTGTTGATGTGTGCTTTGAGGCTGGCACAAGGTGAATATTTCACTCGTAAGAATGGGCAAAGATGCCTGTATCTGCTCGATGATTTTGCTTCCGAATTAGATGCGAGTCGGCGTCAGTTATTAGCCGAGCGTCTAAAGTCTACGCAAGCTCAAGTGTTTGTCAGTGCGATAACACAAGGGCAAGTGAAAGATATGCTAGATGTAAATAGCAGGCTATTTAGCGTAGAACGTGGCAAAATAGAGGTTAAACCATAGGAATAAAGCGAGAAACGTTGATGTCGAATACATATGACTCCTCAAGTATCAAAGTATTAAAAGGGCTGGATGCGGTGCGTAAGCGCCCGGGGATGTATATCGGGGATACAGATGATGGAACCGGTCTGCATCACATGGTCTTCGAGGTGGTCGACAACGCAATCGACGAAGCCCTCGCGGGTTTCTGTGATGAGATAATTGTCACTATCCATTCAGATAACTCCGTCTCTGTTCGAGATGATGGTCGTGGAATTCCAACCGGCATTCACCCAGAAGAGGGTGTCTCAGCAGCAGAGGTTATTATGACCGTTCTGCATGCGGGAGGTAAATTCGATGATAACTCCTATAAAGTCTCTGGTGGACTTCATGGTGTAGGGGTTTCTGTTGTTAATGCGTTGTCTGAAAAACTTGAACTGACAATCCATCGTGATGGAAATATCCATCAACAAATTTATCGTCATGGTGTGCCTGATGATCGCTTAAAAGTGATTGGCGATACTGAAAAATCAGGGACATTTGTACGCTTCTGGCCAAGTCTTGAAACCTTTAAAGGTGAGACTGAATTCCAGTATGAGATCCTAGCAAAACGTCTTCGTGAGTTGTCATTCTTAAACTCAGGCGTTTCTATCCGTTTAATTGATAAACGTGATAACCGAGAAGATCATTTCCACTATGAAGGCGGTATTAAAGCATTCGTTGAATACTTAAGCCGTAACAAAACGCCTATTCATCAAAACGTATTCTATTTCTCAACAGAAAAAGACAATATTGGTGTTGAAGTGGCAATGTTGTGGAATGACGGTTTCCAAGAGAACGTTTATTGCTTTACCAACAATATCCCACAACGTGATGGTGGTACTCACTTAGTTGGTTTCCGTACTGCAATGACACGTACGTTAAACAACTATATGGATAAAGAAGGTTTTAATAAGAAATCGAAAATCAGTGCAACGGGTGATGACGCTCGTGAAGGCTTGATTGCGGTTATCTCTGTTAAAGTCCCAGATCCTAAATTCTCATCACAAACAAAAGATAAACTGGTTTCTTCAGAAGTGAAAACAGCGGTAGAAACGCTGATGAATGAGAAGCTGGTGGAATATCTGTTAGAAAATCCAAATGACGCGAAAATCGTTGTTGGTAAAATCATTGATGCTGCTCGTGCGCGTGAAGCTGCACGTAAAGCGCGTGAAATGACACGTCGTAAAGGCGCATTAGATTTAGGTGGCTTACCAGGTAAATTAGCGGATTGTTCTGAACGTGATCCTGCTTTCTCTGAACTGTATTTAGTGGAAGGGGACTCTGCGGGTGGCTCTGCAAAACAAGGGCGTAACCGTAAAACACAGGCTATTCTTCCGTTAAAAGGTAAAATCCTAAACGTTGAGAAAGCGCGCTTTGATAAAATGTTGGCTTCTCAAGAAGTTGCAACGTTAATCACTGCATTAGGTTGTGGTATCGGTCGTGATGAATATAACCCAGATAAACTGCGTTATCACAGCATTATCATCATGACGGATGCGGACGTCGATGGTTCTCACATTCGTACTCTGTTACTGACCTTCTTCTATCGTCAAATGCCAGAAATTATCGAACGTGGTCATATCTTTATTGCTCAGCCGCCTCTTTACAAAGTGAAGAAAGGTAAACAAGAGCAATACATCAAAGATGATGACGCAATGGACGAGTATCTGATGTCGATCGCTCTTGATGGCGCAGCACTTTATGTGAGTGAACACGCACCCGCAATGCACGGTGAGCAACTTGAAAAATTGGTTGTTGATTACCATGCAGCGCACAAGATTATTCGTCGTATGGAGCGTATCTATCCACTTAGCATGTTAAGCAGCTTGGTGTATCACTCAACGCTGACAGAAGATGCGTTATCTGATAAAGCCAAAGTTGAAGAGTGGATGAGTGGCTTGGTTAACCGCTTAAACGAAGCCGAAGATCAAGGCAGCACTTATAGCTACACCATCGCTCAAAATGATGAAAATCGTCTGTTCGAACCTGTATTACGTATTCGTACTTATGGTGTGGATACAGACTACAAATTGGATTATGACTTTATCCACAGTAGCGAATATCAACGCATTACGCATTTAGGTGACATTATCGGTAACCTAATTGAAGAGGGTGCGTTTATTGAGCGTGGTGAGCGTCGTCAGCCAATTTCAAGCTTTGAAGAAGCACTTGAGTGGTTAACAAAAGAATCACGTCGTGGTCTTGCTGTACAGCGTTATAAAGGTCTTGGTGAAATGAACCCAGAGCAATTATGGGAAACCACCATGAATCCAGATACACGTCGTATGATGCAAGTCACCGTGAAAGATGCGATCGCAACTGATGAATTATTTACCACCTTAATGGGTGATGCAGTTGAACCTCGTCGTGCCTTTATCGAAGAGAATGCGCTGAAAGCGGCAAATATTGATATCTAGTTTTATTCTAAACTAGATAAAAAAAGCGGAGCTGTGAAAACGGCTCCGCTTTTTTGTTGGCTACAACAATCACACTATCCGCGTTGCCCAGCCAAACGGCACAGCATTTCTGTCACTAAATAGCTCTTTTCAAATGAGCTAACAGGTAAAAATTCAAAACGAGAGTGGAAATTCAGTGCACCAGTGAAATAGTTTGGTGTGAGTAATCCTCTTGCTGAAAGCGCAGAGCCATCTGTACCTCCTCGCATTGGGATCACATTAGGTTGAATATTTAATTGTTTTAATGCTTCAAAAATAAGTTCGATAGCAGTGCGATCTTCTCCAATCGAATCACTGATATTGCTATACACATCGACAATCTCATAGTTGATTTGTGCACGAGGATGGCGAGCTTGGATCAAAGCAACAGACTGTTTAATAAACTGTTTACGAGCTTCATAACTTTGTTTATCAAAGTCACGAATAGCCATTTTAATCACTGCATTATCAGGATTGGCTATTAAATCGGTGACATAGAAATAACCTTCTCGATGCTCGGTATGCTCTGGTGTATCAAAGCGGTCAAAACAGCCAATAAAATCATGAGCAACACGAATTGGGTTTAACAATACATTTTTCGCGGACATTGGGTGCGCAGTAACACCTTTTACAGACACTTTAATTGACGCGGCATTGAAGGTTTCATACACCACTTCACCTAATGCACAACAATCAATAGTGTAAGCAAAATCAACGTCAAAGCGAGATAAATCCATCAGTTTAGAACCGCGTAATCCAATTTCTTCATCGGGTACAAACGCGACATAGATATCGCCACAATCAAAATCAGCTTGTTGCAGTTTATCCATTAATTCCATCACAACGGTGATCGCCGCTTTATTATCAGCCCCTAATACACTTGTGCCATCACTGAAAATAATCTCTTCACCGATATAAGGCACAGCTTCAGGGTGTTCTTGAGCTTTAAACCAGATGTCTTTCTCTTGGTTCAAGCAGAGATCTATACCTTCATAACGCAGTGTTTGAGGGTGAATATTGGGTGATATTCCCACATCAACCGTATCAAGATGAGCAACAAAACCCACTTTAGGCGCATTGGGATTATTACCTGGTCTCATCGCATATAAAATGGCATGAGAGTTGATATAAATATCTTTTAATCCATAAGTTTCTAGCTCTTTAGCCAGTAACTTTGCTAGCTCAAGTTGCCCTTGTGTGCTGGGTACCACAGAAGCAGATGCATCACTTTGGCTTTCAACTGCCAGATAACGGAAGAAACGCTGTTCTAACTTTTGACCTAGGGTGTTCATTATAATGTTGTTCCTAATACTGTTATTTTATAAGAATGATTTATGCAGGTTGCCATGTATATCCACTGTCAAAACCAAGAGGGATATCTAATCCCCAAAAGATAAACAGTGTGGTGGTTAATACAATAAGCAAGCCAATAGTAAAGGGGATCATCATTGAGCATAGTGTACCGATACCTGCACCTTTATAGTATTTTTGGCAATACATCAAAATCAGTGGATAGAATGGGAACATTGGTGTGCTCACATTCATTGCAGAATCACTAACACGGAACGCGGCTTGCGTTAATTCAGGTGAAATTCCGACAGCCATTAACATTGGCACTAATACTGGTGCAATCACTGCCCATTTCGATGTTGCTGAGGTGATCATGATATTTAAGATTGCAGTCAGCAATATCACACCCAACACAGTCATACCTGAAGGCATATTAAGCGTGCGCAGTAATTCCGCACCTGATAATGCTAATAGTGTACCTAAATTTGAGTGCTGAAAAGAGTAAAGAAATTGAGCCGCAAAAAAGGCGAAAACGATAAATGGGATCAGTGATTTGGTGATATTTTCCATTGCTTTGACAATATCTTTTGTAGACGCAAAAGACTTTGTCATATAGCCATAAATTAAACCGGGTACAGAAAAGAAGATAAACAGTAAAGGCACCACAATTTGCATAATTGGGGCTTTAGGGCTGGTTAAACTGCCTTCTGGTGAACGTAATGGTGAGGTTTCTGGTAATAACAGTGCAAATAAACCAATTCCCATTAGCACCACTGCCCAACCCGCAAAACGGAATGCCCGTTTTTCTATTGGTGTGATTTCACCTAACTCTGCATCTTTAGTATCAATACTAGAAGAGAAAGGGCAGTTTTTATTTAACCAAGGCTCTACAATTTTTTCAGTGATATACCAACAAGTTAAAATAACGCCAAATGTTCCACCTACGCTAAAAAAGTAGTTACATAAAACGTTAACACTATATCCCGGAGCCATAATTTGTGCTGCTTCTTGAGTAAAGCTTTGCATTATTGGGTCAATAATTGACGGTGTATAACTTGCTGTAAATCCACCCGCCAAACCTGCAAATGAGGCTGCGATACCAGCTAAAGGATGACGACCACTGGCATAGAACATCATCGCAGAGACTGGCATAAGAATAACGTAAGCAGAGTCGGAAGCTAAGTGTGCAACAATACCAACAAAAACAACCGTTGGTGTCAGCATTTTAGGAGAAATAAACGAAAGCATTTTTTTTAGAGCCGTTTTAATAAAACCGCTGCTTTCTGCAATACCAATTCCTAATGTTGCAACAATCGTTATTCCAAGTGGAGGAAAGCTAATGAAATTTTTCACCGCACTTGTCACAAATAATATGATCTCTTCATATTGAAACATATTAATAACGGCGATTTTCTCTTTAGTCACTGGGTGGAAATAATCAAAATGTACAAATGAGAGGAAGAATGAAAATATCCAGCAGATCACTAAGGCGTAAACGAACAACATCGTAACATCAGGCATGATATTACCAATGCGTTCGACTCGGTTTAAAAAACCTTTTTTATTGGGTTGTGTTTGTGTTGTCATATTTATAATGCATCTTTTTATAAAAGTAATAAAAATCACCTTAAATAAATGACAATAAAAAGTAAATTTATTTTTAAATAATAAGTAGTTACCGAGGTTCATATAAAAGAAAGAGAAAAGGAATAATATATTAGAAATTATTATATTTAGATTTTTGTCGTCATTATTTTTCAGTTGTTAAAAAATGCTTTATTTATTTTTACACTCTATTTTGAATAAAAATAGGTAGATTATGCTGAATAATCATCCTGAATTCTTTAGAGTTGTTTTTGAAATTATTGTAGAAAACTTGTTTTATAAAGATCTATAAAATTAAAAATAAATAAAATAAGAAAAATTAAAAAATAGTTTTATGAGAAAAAGATGTGAGGAAAATAAGAAATGAAGCTAATAACTATTGAAAATAAGAATATCAACCATTTCTATTTTCTTAAAATGGCCGATATTCTAAAGAATGAATTTTAACGCAGAATATTCAACATACGACGTAAAGGCTCTGCGGCACCCCATAACAGCTGGTCACCCACTGTAAAGGCTGAAATAAATTCAGGGCCCATATTTAGTTTACGAATACGGCCTACTGGTGTGCTCAATGTACCTGTGACTGCTGCTGGTGTTAATTCACGCATAGTTAATTCACGATCATTAGGAATGACTTTTACCCAATCATTATGGCTTGCGAGTAACTGTTCAATCTCTGCAACAGGTAAGTCTTTTTTCAGTTTTAAGGTGAATGCTTGGCTATGGCAACGTAATGCACCAATACGAACACAAAGACCATCCACAGGAATGATATTAGAACCTGTATTTAAGATCTTGTTAGTTTCAGCTTGCCCTTTCCACTCTTCGCGGCTTTGACCGTTTTCTAGTTGTTTATCAATCCAAGGGATCAAACTACCTGCAAGAGGAACACCAAATTGTTCGGTAGGCATTGTACCGCTGCGCGTAAAGTTAGTGACTTTACGTTCAATATCTAAGATTGCAGAGGCTGGGTTTTCTAGCTCTTTAACCACTTGATTATGTAAAGAACCCATCTGTGACAGTAGCTCTCTCATATGACGAGCACCAGCCCCAGACGCCGCTTGATAAGTAGATACGCTTGCCCATTCCACTAGATTGTTAGCAAACAGACCACCTAATGACATTAGCATTAAACTGACGGTGCAGTTACCACCGACAAAGGCTTTAATGCCTTTATTTAAGCTGTCTTGAATATGTTGTCCATTAACAGGATCGAGAATAATCACTGCATCATCATTCATACGCAGTGCTGATGCGGCATCAATCCAGTAACCTTGCCAACCGGCTTGGCGTAGTTTGGGATAGATTTCATTGGTGTAGTCACCACCTTGGCAACTAATAATAATATCGAGTGATGCTAAGGTATCAATGTCATAAGCATCTTGCAGAGTACTACGGTGATTACCATAAGCAGGTGCTGCTTCACCTAATTGAGATGTGGTGAAGAAAACAGGGTTTATCCCATCAAAATCACGTTCTTCAACCATTCTTTGCATTAAAACGGAGCCGACCATACCACGCCAGCCCACAAAACCAACATTTTTCATTGTAATTACCCTGTCTTTGTCTGTAGGAATAGTGAGAGACCTCACACTAACCTGACAAAATATAGAGATAGGTGCAAGTGAATTTATTGATTATTTGCCAAAGAATTAGAAGCGTTTCTTATAGTCTGCATAGAGTTAACAAAAGGAAACCACAGAACGAACAAATATCAATAATTTGTTAAAAGCAAAATGGATGAGTCATTAAAGTGTAAGAATATTCTGTTATTTCTTATTTCGTTTTTTTAATAAATAAAAATATATTCTTGTTTAAGAAAATAGAGTAAAAATAGAAAAATGTAAAATAGTGTAATATATAAGAAAAACGTATTTACTTAGATATGGCTCCAAGCTTTATACTGAAAAACGTTATCCAAGAGATGACATAAATTCATAAATAAAAAATAACGATGAATATTCTTCATTTTATCTGATTTTTATTTTACCTTGATAAAAAGGTTTTAGGAGGCGCAAATGGATATATCTACATTCATTCCATTATCTACGTATTACTCATATTTAAAGCGGTTTGTGATTTCACCAACCACAATGGGTACTATCGCACCTTCATCTCGTTGGTTATGTTATGAAATGCTGGATAAACTCAACTGGCATCAAGATGTTCAAATTGCAGAATTAGGTGCGGGTACTGGCGTTATTACGCATCAAATTCTAAAAAGAATGTCTGCACATTCATCGTTGGATGTCTTTGAAATAGAACCGAGTTTCGCCACTGAACTGCGTAAAATTGATGATAAACGCTTAAGGATTTATACCACATCAGCAGAGAAATTAGATAGTCATTATAATATGATTATTTCAGGGCTTCCTTTTCTATCTATTAATCGAAAATTAGGATTAAAAATCTTAAAACGGGTTCATAGTGAGTTATTAAAAACACAAGGTTGCTTTGTTCTTTTTCAATATACAACGCGATATGAAAAGACATTATCTCGTTATTTTCATTTGGAAAAAAGACGTGTAATACGAAATGTTCCTCCTGCTTGGGTTTATTATTGCACACCAAAAATAAAATAGGGTGAATATAAAGCTTATTCGATTTTTATATTGTAAATAATCAATATTATTTATTCAGATAAAACTTGAGCAAGCCGCATAATACTGTTTTCAATTTCGGTAGGATTATGAGCCGCATATCCTAATAATACGCCTTGTTTAGGATAAGCTTGTATACAGTAACGTGATAAAGGCTGTATAGCTAAGCCAATTTCTTGCCCTTTTTTAACAATATATTCTTCTGTGTAGCCAGCTAGTAGCCAGCAGATAATATGGATCCCAGAGTCTGTCGGTTCAACACAGAAAACATGAGATAAATGTGTTTTTATGGCATTAGTTAATACTTGATAGCGTTCATAGCAGGCTTTTCGTATTCGCCGAACATGGCGTGCATAATGACCTTGAGAAATAAACAGCGCTAATGTTGCTTGCTCTAAAAAGCCTGAGTGAGAGTCGGTGTAGTATTTAGCGACTTTAAAAGCGTCAACTAAAGTTTGAGGCACGACTAAAAAGCCTAAACGAAATCCGGGATACATCATTTTTGAAAATGTACCGGCATAAATAACGCGCTGGTATTTATCTAAACCTTGTAGAGATTGAATGGGTTTAGAGTGATAGCGAAATTCGCTATTGCAGTCATCTTCAAAGATCCACACATCATGGGATGATGCCCACTCTAATAACGCAATACGGCGTGAAAGTGAGAGGGTATTACCTAAAGGGAATTGATGTGAAGGTGTTGTAAAAACAAGTTTTGCTTCAGGACACTGCTCTATTCCTTGAAAAATATCCATTCCATCAATATCTGAATTTATTGGGTGTGATTTTATACCATAAGATGTGAAGATCCCTCGTGCGCTGTCATAACCAGGATCATCTAACCAAACGGCATCGCCTTCTTTTAATAATACTCTGGTGGTGAGGTTAATCGCTTGCTGTGTTCCATTTACAATAATGATTTGTTCAGGTTGGCAATAAAGACCACGAGTTGATTGCATATATTGGCATATCATCTCTTTTAATGGGGTATAGCCTGTTGGCGAATTAAATGTTGCGAGTGCTTTTTTTGATTGCCGCCAAACACGCCCTAATAATCTTCCCCAAAGTTCATGTGGAAAAAGATCAACACATCCGACTCCGACGTGAAAAATAGGGTTACTGTTTATATTGGGTTGCGATTGTTGCCAAAAATCCTGTGCTTTTTGCATATTCGGATTTAGCATTTCTAACGGATTTTCTATTAACAAAGAAGAGGCTGGATTGGTTGTTTTAACCCACTTATCAGAAATAATGGCATCAGGGATTGTACTTGCGACAAAAGTACCTGCACCGCGTCGAGTAAATAAATAACCTTCATCAATTAAACGTTCAAATCCTGCAATAACAGAATTACGGGAAATCGACATCATTTCAGCTAAGGTACGGCTTGATGGTAAGCGACTACCAGAAGATAAACGCCCATCTAAAATAGCTTTTCTAATCGCGTGATAAATCTGAGAACCAATAGGTCCTTCCTCTAAAACAAGGTTAGGAAAATAAGTTGTTTTTTTCTGTTTCATAAAGTGGATCCTATAAAAACACAAAAAGTGTACCTTATTGAGAACCAAAATTAAACGTACCATGGCAACGATTAAAGGCAGGGTGATACCTTTTGTTTATACCGTTTATGAAAGTAGAAGGAAGCGAAGAGATGAGCACAACACCAATAACTGTTTCAATTCAGTTTGTTGAACAAGCGCATTATGCTCAATGGTTGCCACATTGGTTAAGTTATCAAGCATTTTATAAAGTTGAGTTATCAGAAGAAATTACATTAAAAACATGGGCACGTTTTTTTGATGAAAAAGAGCCTGTTTATTGTGCCGTAGCGATGGAAGGTGAAAAGGTATTGGGTTTTGTTCATTACCTTTTTCATCGTTCAACATGGGCTGAAAGTGATTTTTGTTATTTAGAAGATTTATTTGTTTCACCAGATATACGCGGCCGCCACGTAGGTAAGCAACTTATTGAATTTGTTAATCAACAAGCAAAACAGCGTGATTGTGCTCGTTTATATTGGCATACACAGGAAACCAACTTACGCGGTCAACGTTTATATAACTGGGTGGCAGAAAAACCAGGTGTGATTGAATACCGTATGGCGCTGTAAAAGAACGTTAGGTAGGGCAGATAGGGTATAAAAGAGATGGCAATATTTACCATCTCTTTTCTGAGTTAGGGTTATTTATTAGATTAAATTTCGGTTAATTAAATGCTTGTTGGCAATAGAATTCATTGCCAACTTTTTTGGCTTCTTCACAAGCCTGTTTCATTAATTCGTCAGCTTTTTGCTTATTTTGTTCGATAATATGATATTGACCAGAGAACATAAAAGAGGCCATTGCTTGAGCAAATCCTTCAAAAGTTATTTCGTTGGCTTTTGCAAACCACATATTCGCTTTTTTAGTATCTACAGGGACATTACCTACTCCGCTATAAAGAACACCTAACCAAATCGGCGCATAAACCAGTTCAGGTTGATGCGTTGCTGCGGCTTCTTCTAATAACGCAATTGCTTTTTTATAATCGGTTTCACCAGATAAAGGTGCTATCAGCGCTGTTGCTAGACTTATTTTTCCTCTTATGCTTCCTTTATTCGCTGCGATTGTTGCTAATTTTCTTGCATCAACATAATGATTTTTAAAATAAGGGTCAGTATTAAATAAATAGAGATCAGCAAGTAGTGCGTAGGCATCGGCATAATCATTTTTTATGGCTTCATTAGCCCACAGTTGTGCATTGAAGAGATTTTTTTCTACACCCGTTCCCATTAAATACATTTCAGCCAATTGATATTGAGCTTGTGCATTATGGTTTAGTGCTTCTGTGCGGGTTTGTTCAAACACTCTTTTTTCTTGTTCTTCAAAATTAGCATGCAAAGAAAAAGAGAAGAAAAGGGTCATTAAACTGATAAAGGTCGAAATAGATTTAATAAATGTCATGTAGAGTACCGTTTGTAATGATTTTGAAAATCTTACCAATAATAATGGTATAAAAGCAGTTTATTTCTTCGACTTAATCAAACAAATAACAATATTGGGAGAGCGATAATGGCGATTGACCTTAGCAATCTTGTCACTGAAAGTAGAAATCATAACAGTGAAAATATAGACACACTTTCAACATTCGATATGCTAAAAGTCATCAATAATGAAGATAAAAAAGTGCCATTAGCAGTCGAGAAAGCGTTACCTGAAATTGCTCAATTAGTTGATAAAGTTGCAATTGCTTTTTCTCAAGGTGGTCGCCTTATTTATTGCGGAGCAGGTACATCGGGACGATTAGGGATTTTAGATGCCAGTGAATGCCCTCCAACTTATGGTACACCTCATGATATGGTGATTGGTTTAATTGCTGGTGGACACAAGGCTATTTTACAAGCTGTCGAGAATGCAGAAGATAATATTCAATTAGGTGAACAAGATTTACGCCAACTTAATTTTAATGAAAAAGATGTATTAGTGGGTATTGCTGCGAGTGGCAGAACCCCTTATGTCATTGGTGCTTTAAATTATGCAAAATCATTAGGGGCGACAACAGGTGCCATCAGCTGTAATCCTGAAAGCCCTATTGCACAAATTGCAGATATCGCTATTACACCGATTGTGGGAGCCGAGGTAGTCACGGGATCATCACGAATGAAAGCGGGCACAGCACAAAAACTTATTCTTAATATGATCACGACAGGTGCGATGATAAAAATCGGCAAAGTGTTTGGTAATTTGATGGTGGATGTTGAAGCCACCAATGCCAAGCTTGTTGAGCGCCAAGTTCGTATTGTGATGCAAGCAACAGAGTGTGAAAGAGCTATTGCAGAAGAAGCGTTATCACAATGTCAGCGTCACTGTAAAACGGCAATTTTGATGATCTTAGCAAACGTAGATGCACAGCAAGCCACGCAGATGCTTAACCAAAATAAAGGATTTATTAGAAAGGCGTTGGGTGAGTGATTTTCATTTATTAAAGAGAATGTTAAATTTTATTCTTGATAAAAGCCAGCTAATACAAGATATTGGCTGGCTTAATGATGGGCTGTAAACAGCTAAGAAATCTTACTCAATATTTTGGATCTGCTCGCGCATTTGTTCAATTAAAACTTTTAATTCAATGGCTGAATTGGTGACTTCAGTATTAATTGATTTTGAGGCTAATGTGTTGGATTCACGGTTAAATTCTTGCATCATAAAGTCAAGACGACGACCTACCGCTTCTTTTTTAACAAGAATTTTGCGCGTTTCTTTAACGTGAGCTTCTAATCTATCCAATTCTTCTGCGACATCTAAGCGTTGCGCTAACATCACTAACTCTTGTTCTAAACGATTATTATCAATTTGAACCTGTGCTTCTTCTAATTTGCTGGTTAAGCGCTCGCGTTGCCATTGTAAAATTTCTGGCATTTGAGCTCTTACTTTAACGACTTCTGCGCTAACCGCATCTAAACGTTGCTCGATAAGTTCTTTGAGTGATTGTCCTTCGGCTTCACGACTAGCAATAAAAGCATCGATTGCTAGATCTAATTCGGCTAAAAGTTCAGTACCAATCGCATCTAAGTCTTGCTCTTGTGCTGAAATCACACCCGGCCAACGTAAAATATCAAAAGGGCTGATAGTGCCTTCATGGCTATGGCTTTTTACCCAATTTGCAGAAACAATCAGTTGTTTTGCGAGATTTTCATCAAGATTTAATTCACCTTGAAAGCGAGCATTAAGATCAAAACGTAAGTTACATTCAATTTTACCGCGCGTTAAGCGATTACGTAGACGTTCACGAATAACAGGCTCTAAACTACGTAATTGCTCAGGTAAACGAATATAAGTTTCAAGGTAGCGCTGGTTTACGGAACGCAGTTCCCAAGCGGCAGTGCCCCAGTCTTTTTTGATGTCTCGGCGAGCAAAAGCGGTCATGCTACGGATCATAATAGGGTCTCAATAATGTAAAAGATGATATGATTATAACCCTATGCATCAATACAAGGATAGGCATAAGCCATTTTAGGTCGTATAATGCGCCCCCAATATGTCAGAGAAAGCGGAGATAACACCATGCGTCCAGCAGACAGACAAGCAAACCAAGTACGCCCTATTACCATTACTCGCCACTATACAAAACATGCTGAAGGTTCTGTATTAGTCGAATTTGGTGATACTAAAGTCTTGTGTAATGCCACTGTAGAAGACGGTGTACCTCGTTTTCTGAAAGGACAAGGGCAAGGATGGGTGACCGCAGAATACGGCATGCTTCCTCGCGCAACAAATAGTCGTAATGCTCGTGAAGCGGCTCGCGGTAAACAAACGGGTCGTACTATGGAGATCCAGCGTTTAATCGCTCGCTCATTACGTGCCGCGGTTGATTTAAAAGCACTAGGTGAATTTACCATCACTGTAGATTGTGATGTTATCCAAGCGGATGGCGGTACACGTACTGCATCTATCTCTGGTGCTTGTGTCGCATTAGTTGATGCTTTAAATAAAATGGTTGAAGAAGGCAAACTGAAAAAAAGCCCTCTGAAATCAATGGTAGCTGCAGTCTCTGTGGGTATTGTTGATGGTGAACCATTATGCGATCTTGAATATGTTGAAGATTCAGCAGCAGAAACAGACATGAATGTGGTGATGATCGATGATGGTCGTATGATTGAAGTTCAAGGTACGGCAGAAGGCGCACCATTTAGCCATGAAGAATTACTTGCTTTACTCGCCCTTGCGAAGGGAGGATTAGAGAAAATATTTGAAGCGCAAAAAGAGGCGCTTAAGCAATAAATTCTATTTTTAAAGGCGACTGAGAAGTCGCTTTTTTTATGCCTAAAATTTGTCATCAAGTAACGTAGAGAGGAGAAAGAAATGAAAGCCTACCAACGCCGCTTTATCGAACTAGCATTAGCAAAAAATGTCCTGAAATTTGGTGAGTTCACGCTGAAATCAGGAAGGGTGAGTCCTTACTTTTTTAATGCCGGTTTATTTAATACAGGGCGTGATTTGGCTTTATTGGGGCAGTTCTATGCGCAAACATTATTAGATAATAATGTGTCTTGTGATGTGTTGTTTGGACCTGCTTATAAAGGGATCCCTATTGCAACTACAACGGCAGTCGCATTGGTTGAACATCATGATATCGATATCCCTTACTGTTTTAATCGCAAAGAGGCTAAAGATCATGGTGAAGGAGGAACATTAGTAGGAAGCCCATTGAAAGGTAATGTAGTGATTGTTGATGATGTCATTACAGCAGGTACTGCAATTCGTGAGTCAATGGAAATCATCAAACAGCATGATGCAACGCTTTCTGCGGTGTTATTAAGTTTGGATAGACAAGAGAAAGGGCGAGAAGAACTTTCTGCAATACAAGAGTTAAAACGTGACTATCAATGCCAAGTGTATTCGATTATTACTTTGGATGATTTAATTAGCTACCTAAGTGAGAGTGAGACTCTGTCTGAGCATTTACCTGCGGTTAAAGCTTATCGTGAACGCTACGGTGTGAATTAATAAAGTTAATACGCGATAAACGAGTTGGCCGATTATAGATAAAAAAAAGCCCTCGCCCAATTATGGGCGGGGTGAGTAGTACAATGAATCTTCTGCGACAATTATCACAGATATTGAAATATAAAAAGGACTTTTACAGCAGGGGCAAAGCGAGTCGCTAATGCCACAATGTAGGAACTGCACGAGTGCCATTCCTGATAAATACATTTAGGTAACTATGTACCAGAGGACGCATGTTAACACAAATAAGAAAAAAACGGCATATCTGTAAATTTCAAATTGTTGAGTTAAATCACGAGTCCATCATTTCATTGTAACTGTGCCAAAATTAATGGCCAGCGGGCTTCAAATTCTTGAGTGGGTTGATAGCGAAATTCTGTGCGTACAAAGCGCGCTAGCATGCCTTCACAAAAAGCGAGTAATTGTGAAGCAAGTAATGCTTCATCATGTAAGAAGGCACTCCCTTCACGAATTTTACGTTCTTTGATAACTTGTCGAAGCTGGACTTCAATGCGTTCATAAAGCTGGTTTATTCGCCCTTGTAATCTGTCTTGTTCAAACATCAAAGCATGACCCGTTAAAATACGAGATAACCCTGGATTTTTTTCAGCAAAACCAAGGATCAAGACAAGAATTAAGCGAATTCTTGCCACAGCGTCTTTTTCGTCTTTTAAAATCAAATTAATACGAGAGACTAAGCTATCTTCGATAAACTCAATTAAGCTATCAAACATTTTGGTTTTACTTGGAAAATGTCGATAGAGCGCAGCTTCAGATACACCAACAGTAGCGGCAAGCTTCGCCGTTGTAATGCGCTGACTACCGTCACTTGATTCCAACATTTGGGCAAGTGACTGTAAGATTTCATCCCGTCTATTTCTTTTCTTTTTGGTTTCTTTTTCTTCTGCCATGACTGATAAGGCCCCTGCTAAAAGCAAAACAAATCAGTAAACCTTTGCACTAAGGTTTTTAGTGCAAAGGGAGTGATATCGTCATTGATATAATTAATGCAAGACGTCTTTATTATTGGCGGCCAGAGTGACCAAAGCCACCGCTACCACGTTCCGTTGCAGTAAAATCTTCAACAATATTAAATTCAGCTTGAACTACGGGCACGATGATCATTTGAGCAATACGTTCACCCGGTTCGATGGTGAATGCTGTTTGACCGCGATTCCAAACTGATACCATAAGTTGACCTTGGTAGTCAGAATCAATCAGTCCAACTAAGTTACCCAATACAACACCGTGTTTATGGCCTAAACCTGAACGAGGAAGCACCATTGCTGCTAATCCTTCATCGGCAATATGTACAGCAAGACCTGTAGGTAATAATTCGGTTTGCCCTGGTTCAAGAACCAATGGTGTATCAAGGCAAGCGCGTAAATCTAAACCAGCAGAGCCTGTTGTGGCATAAGCAGGAAGTGGATATTCTTGACCAATACGTGCATCAAGGATTTTAACATCAATTTTTTTCATCATAATGTTTGGCTATCTCGTCAAGTAGGCGATGGCTAAGTTGTGCTTTACTACTGTGTGGTAAGCGCGTTTCTCCATTAGCCCAAATAAGGTGTAATGCATTATTGTCACTGTTAAAGCCTTGATTTTCTGCTGAAACATCATTGGCACAGATTAAGTCGAGCTGCTTTTGTTCTCGTTTTTTGCGGGCATATTCTTCCACATTCTGGGTTTCAGCTGCAAATCCAACAACAAAAGGACGGTGTTCAACCATTTTTCCAACACTCGCGACAATGTCGGGGTTTTTTACCATAGTGATGGTGACTTCATCACCTTGTTTTTTTATTTTTTCAGTCGCGATAAGTTTAGCGCGGTAATCGGCAACAGCTGCACAACCAATAAAAATATCTTGTGAAGGTGCGATTAACATCACTTGTTCGTACATTTCTTGTGCGCTTTCAACGTCAATACGTTTAACACAAGTCGGTGTCGGTAATGTGACAGGTCCTGCGATAAGTGTGACATCAGCCCCACGTAATGCGGCTGCATGTGCAATTGCAAACCCCATTTTTCCTGAGCTATGATTGCTGATAAAACGCACGGGATCTAAGGCTTCACGAGTAGGCCCTGCGGTTATCGTGATTTTTTTACCGGCAAAATCTTGTGGCGGTAAAGCAAGTTGTTTTTCAGCTAATGAGACGAGAGTTAGAGGATCTAACATTCGTCCTGGGCCTACATCACCACAAGCTTGACTACCAGAGTCAGGCCCCCAAATTAAACAGCCACGTTGTTCTAAAGCAGATAAATTTTCTTGTGTAATTGTGGCTCTGTACATTTGCTGATTCATTGCAGGCGCAATAGCGATAGGCGCGCTACTCGCTAAACAGAGTGTGGTAAGTAAATCATTTGCCATACCCACTCGTAAACGTGCAATAAGATCGGCAGTCGCGGGTGCAAGTAGAATTAAATCAGCCCATTTACCTAATTCAATATGTCCCATAGCGGCCTCTGCTGCTGGATCAAGTAAATCATCAGCAACAGGAAAACCAGAAACCGCTTGTAGTGACAAAGGCGTCACAAATGCATGAGCAGCGGGTGTCATTACAACTCGTACAATTGCGCCTTTATCACGTAAACGGCGTACAAGTTCTGGTGCTTTATAGGCCGCGATACCACCACTGATACCAAGAATAATCTTTTTGTCGTGAAGTGTAGTCATGATGAAATGCCTAAGTACATAAATAATTGCCCGTAATTTTACCACAAGGTAATCGTGAATTCGGAATTCTATGTAACTTCATGTTTTATAGGTTAAATTTTTGCGATTCATCTCGCATAAATTTGATATGTGTCTTTTTTATACAAGATTAGCAGTTTATAGTAAATTAACTGTATAAAACAACAGTTGTTTTGCGATTAGCATTTAATGATGAGTAATGTTTCCCCTAAATCCTATTGCTTATGTGAATAAATAAAATAGATCATTAATGCCACTACCTTTACTTATTAAGGAGTCCACGGATGGAAAATCAATCGATTAGTGAACTTTTACCTAGAGAAAAACTATTACTTTATGGCGTGGAATCACTCACTGATATTGAGTTATTGGCGCTCTTTTTACGCACCGGCACTTATGAAAAATCTGTATTAGAGCTTGCTGCTTTTTTACTTAAAGAATGTGGCTCTCTTTATCACGTTATTAATGCTGATTATGAAACATTAGGGCGTTTTAAAGGTGTTGGCGTGGGAAAGTTTACCCAGTTGCAAGCTATCAATGAAATGGCTCAGCGTTTTTCTACAACACAATTTATGTATAAAAATGTACTTTCTTCTTCCGAAGACACAAAATATTACTTGCAAAAATTACTTCATTGGCGAGACCGAGAGGTGTTTGTGGTGTTGTTTCTTGATAATCAAAACCAATTGATTGCATTTGAAGAAATGTTTAAAGGAACAATTAACCGAGTAGAGGTTCATCCGAGAGAAATTGTCCGTCAATCGATAAAAAAGAATGCAACATCTATCATTCTTGCTCATAATCATCCCTCTGGTCATTCAGAACCAAGCCTTGCAGATAAACAATTGACTGAAAAAATTTTTACTGCTTGTCAGTTGGTTGGCATAAATGTACTCGATCACCTTGTGATAGGGCATGATAACTGTGTTTCTTTTGCAGAACGTGGTTGGTTATAGCAAATATTTTTGTAATTATTGTCAATCTTTATTTGTACGGGTCTTGAGCGTTGAGGCCATTGGGCGTATACTACGCCACCTTTGAGGATCTTGGGTTTGGCGAGAAGAGCCTATCTCAGCAAGTTTTTTCTGAGGTGTTTACACAGTTTTTCAATCGTTAAAAGTTGCTGAGATGGGCTCCAAAGCCTGACGAGGCGGTCAAACCTGATATTAAAGCTCGAGCTGATTAGATTTTTGGAGAATAGACATGTCCCGAGTCTGCCAAGTTACCGGCAAGCGTCCTGTGAGTGGAAACAACCGCTCTCACGCATTAAACGCGACTAAACGCCGTTTTCTGCCAAACCTGCACTCTCACCGTTTCTGGGTTGAGTCTGAGAAACGTTTCGTAACTCTGCGTGTATCTGCTAAAGGTATGCGTGTGATTGATAAGAAAGGCATCGAATCTGTATTAGCAGATTTACGTGCCCGTGGTGAGAAGTTCTAAGGAGCTGAAAAATGGCTAAAGGTATTCGCGAGAAAATTAAACTCGTTTCTTCTGCTGGTACAGGTCACTTCTATACCACTACGAAGAACAAACGCACTATGCCAGAAAAACTGGAAATGAAAAAATTCGATCCAGTTGTTCGTCAACATGTGCTTTATAAAGAAGCTAAAATTAAATAATTTTAGTTTTCTTAAAAAACCCGACCTTAGTGTCGGGTTTTTTGTTATCTGGAGCCCGCTAAGTATAACAAAGTAAAGCTATTGTGATCTTCGCTTACTCTTTAGTTATACTATGGCTCTTTTAAAATCATCGGGTGAATGGATTGCGGATGAGCAAGTCAGTATTATCAATATTACACACAGAGTCATCTTGTGGCTGGGGTGGTCAGGAAATTCGAATACTGACGGAATCTCAAGGCATGATCCGCAGAGGGCACCGAGTTGCATTAGTGTGTTGCCCTACATCTAAAGTTGCTAAGGCTGCACCGGATTATGGTATTGAGGTTTTCACTCTACCGATTGAAAAAAAACGCGGTTCAGCATTAAAAGCACTTCGCCAATGGTTAAAGTTACATCGTCATCAATTTGATGTTATCAATACCCATAGTTCAACTGATGCATGGTTAGTTGCCGCTTCTTGTGCCACATTACGTCATTCACCCGTTATTGTTCGAACTCGTCATGTTTCTACGGATGTTTCACGTTTATTACCAACACGATGGCTTTATCTTTCATCCAGTGCCCATATTGTGACAACGGGTGAGAAATTACGCCAGACACTCCATCAGCATAATAAATTTCCATTAGAAAAAATGACATCAGTTCCTACAGGAATTGATTTGCAACGTTTCTTTCCACAAGATAAACAAAAAGCTAGAGAGAAAATTGGAATACCAAATAAACCGACATTAGGTATTGTTGCGACTATGCGAGTATGGAAGGGACATAAATATTTAATAGAAGCATGGAAATTGTTACATCAGCAGTTTCCAGACTGGCAATTAATTTTTGTAGGTGATGGACCTCAGCGTAAAAACCTAGAGCCAATGGTGAAAGAGGCTGGTTTAGAACAGAGTATCTTTTTCCTTGGTAATCGTAATGATGTGCCTGATTGTTTAAATGCAATGGATCTCTTTGCGTTACCCTCTTTTGGTAATGAAGGTGTGCCACAAGGTATTATGCAGGCGATGGCATGTGGTTTACCTGTCGTGTCAACTACGGTTGGCGCGATTAGCGAAGCAGTTATTGATGGTAAAACAGGATTTACATTAGTACCGCAAGTACAAGAATTATTAACCCGTCATTTAGCTAAATTAATGAGCTCAGATGAATTGCGTGAACAAATGGGAAAAGCAGCGCTTGAACATGCCGTTTCACGATTTAGTTTAGATAATATGTTAGATAAGATGGAAAGGATCTTTATTCAGGCAATCAACAATAAAAATAAATCAGTATGATTCATGTTGATAATAAAGCCGTGAAACGATTATCTCTATTATCAACTTGGTGTATTCATCTTATTGATGAATATTTGTAATACTTTTTAGTGTATAGTCTGAGAAGTAAATGTATCATTTAAGCCAAATAAAAAGCATATGGATCCGAAAAATATATTGGTTATAGCGGTAGCGCGTTTTGGTGATACATTACTTATCACTCCCGTTATTCATGCCTTAAAACAGCGCTGGCCCAATGCTCATATTCATGTATTTGCACATAAGCGTAGCGCATGCATTCTTGAGCATAACCCTGATATTGATAGCATTAGGCATTTTTCTAAAAAAAGGGCGGTTTGGGCTGGTTGGTTACCTCATAAGCCTTATGATTTGGCTTTGGTATACGGTAATGATCGTGATTTGGTGAATTATGCTCGTCGCCAATCTCATCATACCGTTGCTTTTGCTGATATTTCTCAGCAACAAGGCAATGTGACTTGGGTTGCTCGTCCCAAGTCGCCGATAGTTGCACAAAAAGAACGTGCCTTATTAATTAATGCATTAGGGATTTATCCGAGTTGTTGGCAATTGCGTTACTTTATCAATGAGGAAGAAGCGACTTTTGCACAACAGTTTTTAAAAGATAATTCATTAATTAATAAGAATATTATTGGTTTTCAACTGCAAAGTTTTCCAGCTAAAGCCTATCGAGATTGGCCTGTGGAAAATTTTCTACAATTAGCAAAACAGATTATTACCCATGACGCGAGTGCGTACTTTTTGCTATTAGGTAGTAAGGAAAGTGAACAATTATCCATTGATTTAGCTAAACAAATGGGTGAACAACATTGTTTAGCCTTAGCGGGTCAAGTTTCAATGCGGCAAAATGCGGCAATTATGGCGAATTTATCGCTTTATGTTGGGGTAGATACAGGTCCCACACATTTAGCTGGGGCTTTAGATATCCCAATGGTGGCGTTATATCATAGTTATCACCCAGGGTGTTATTTAGCGCCATTACAGCATTCTTGTTGTCAGGTTATCCAGCATCCAACGTCGTTGGACAATGCCCGCCGTGAAGATAATATGGCTGATATATCAGTCGAAGAAGTGTGGGGTGCAGTGCGTAATATCATTGATGGAATGAAGGTGAAAAAGTAATCCATGAAGATCGGTATAATTGATGTCACAATCACCATGTCTTATGGCGGGATCCAAACAGCGGTTTGGGAACTGGCTAAGCAATTGCATGATGCGGGGCATGAAGTTCATCTTTATGGTGGTAATGGCGATATTCGACACAATCTGGCTGGACGCCAAATACAGGTACACACTTATCCTTATACACCGCGAGATAAAGTTATCGATCTTGGTGGTCGTTTTCGTCGTATTGTTGAGCGCTACACTTTTGCACGACACGCTAAAAAAGATGTTATCAATCAAAAATTCGATTGGGTTATTTTAACGAAACCTTTTGATTTTTTTTGGCCTTCTATGATGCCTAAATCATCCTCAACGCGTTTTTGCTATATGAGTGGAGGCACCAGTTTTTTTAAAGGTGATCGCAGATTAGGTAAAAAGATTTCAGCATGGGTAGCATGTAGCCATTTTAATGCTTGGCAAATCCAACATCATTTTAAGCAATTCCCTAGTGTGATTTATAATGGTGTGGATATTGAAAAATTTAAACCTATGACTACCTCGTTACGTGAGCAATTAGGAATAGGTGAGTCTACTTTTTTACTCTCATTTGCTGGACGATTAGTTGGTTGGAAAGGCTTGAGTGTCGCAATAGATGCCATTGAAAAGCTAAAAGGTGAAGATGTTAAGCTCTTGATTATCGGTACGGGTGATGATCTAGAACGATTGAAGAGTAAATCGGTAGCGAAAGGCGTTGCTGAACAAGTTATTTTTCATCAGCCCGTTGAGCATAACCAATTACCTGAATTTTATGCAGCCAGTGATGCTGGTATTTTCCCAAGTACTGGGGATGAAGCATTTGGCATTACGATTGCAGAAGCGATGGCATGTGCCAAACCGGTTATTGCTAGCCATATCGGGGGTATTCCTGAAGTGGTGGGTAATGAGGGCACTGCAGGGTTATTGGTCGCACCAGGCAATGCAGATGAAATTGTGATGGCAGTTAATCATCTTCGCCAATTACCCGACAGAGGTAAAACAATGGGCGAGAATGCACGTTCACGTATAGAAACACGTTATACTTGGCAACATTCTGCACAACGTTTATTACAGACATTGGCGTCATAATAATGAAGATTGCCTATCTTGATCCTTACCCAGTTCCTGACTTACGAGTTGCTTCATTGCAAATATTGCAAAATGTTGATGCTTTTGCCAGAGCGGGGGCACATGTCACTTTAGTTACACCAAAAGGACAATATCGAGATAGCGATATATTAGGTCGTTCAATCCATGCTAATGCAAGTTTAGTTTCCTTAAGAGATATTCGTCGTAAATGGTATTTTCCATTTAATTCACAAAAACTTTTCTCATTACAGATAGCGCGTTGGGTTAAGCAAAATAATGTTGATGCGTTGTTTACCCGTAATTTAAAACTGGCTTGTTATCTTTGTGAAAGCTATCCAGAAATTCCTCTTTTTTTTGAAAGCCATGAAATATTTGCGCAATCTTTTGCCGAGTCTCATTCATTTGAGAAAAAAAAGAATCGTGCTAAATATCATAAGTTATTAAAAATGGAAAAATTGGTTTACAGCCAAGCGACAGGTATTTTTGTTCTTACTTCATTACTCAGAGATGATATTGTTTCGCAATATCAAGTTACTACACCAATAACGGTTGTCCCTGATGGTGTTGATTTACATGCCGCGACGGATTATCAGATTACTCCTTCTTTATTAGATAAAACTATAACTGAAGTGCTGTATTTAGGTAGCCTGCATAAATGGAAGGGTATTCCTACCATGATGCGAGCAATGAAATATCTTGATAACGCACGGTTGAATATCGCAGGGGGAACGCCAGAGCAGATCGGAGGATTAACCTTATTAGCGCAAGAAATGGATGTAAAAGATAAGGTCAATTTTTTGGGGTTTATTGATCCGAAAAAACGCTTTGAAGCGATTGCTCAGCACGATATCTGTGTACTCCCACTGACGTTAACCAGTATTGGAAGCCGTTATACTTCACCACTTAAGTTATTTGAGTATATGGCGATGGAAAAACCTGTGGTGATTTCAGATTTTCCTTCAATCCGTGATGTTGTAGATGAAAAATCGGTAAGTTTTGCAGATAGTGGCGATGCACAAAGTTTTGCAAAACAGATAATACAGTTAAGAGATAATCCACAACGAGCAAGTGAAAAAACCGCCCATGCCCGCTCATTAGTTGAAAACTATTACAACTGGGATAAACGGGCTGAGGTTATTCTAAAGACAATAGAGACGTTAATTCAGTGATCTATTGCTGTTTATCTAACAGTGTTGCTGATTGATTATTGAGTAAAGCGTGTCGCAACGCCAACATTAATCCCACCAAAATACCCACCTGATTGATATAGGCATTTTCAAATAATCCACGCAGTACATAAACACCTAGGAAAGACATAAGTAATACAAGGGATGCTTGGCGAATAATACCTTGGTTTTTTCTTATTAGCTGAATACCTTGGGCAATAATGGAAGAGCAAAAATAGAGAATACCAATCAACCCTAAAATACCACCTGCAAACCAGAAAGCTAAAAAGACATTGTGAGGTCCAATGGATTTTTTGAATTTCCATTCTGGATGCTCTTTAACGCGTTCATTATAGACGTTATGGTAAAGTTGATTGCCATAACCATAGCCTTTTATCGGGTGTTCTAAAATAAGATCTAAAGCTGAACCTTGGGTACCGTTACTAAATCTTAGTCCACTGTCTGATTGATTTAATTTATATTGTAGAGTTTTAGTCGCTCTATCTCCAAAAGGAGTATTTACTATAGATATAAATAATAACAGAGATACTGCAGAACCTATAATTAATAATAACCATTGGCGATTTATTTGCACTATAAATATTATAATTATTGCTAGTGCAATCCATGCGCCTCTTGCCAAAGTCCCCAATATAGTAAATATAAATAAAAAACTAATTATACAGAGAAGAATTAAGTTAATTACTTTATTTTTTTTTGCTAAAAACCAAGCGCATAAAATACATGGAAAGAAGAAAAGTAAACTATAAGAAAAATCTCTATGAGATGGTAGGCTACGCCAAGTAAATGGCCAAATATCCTTTTTTTTATATTCAAAGTAATATAGTAGTAAATCTTTTACCATAATCACTAATAGCCCAATTGCAAAAGCTATCATCACCATTTTAGCAATATCGGTAGGTTTTTCTTTATACAATATAATCGGAAAGGTAATAGAAAATAGCAGTAAGCCATTTAAAATAGGCTTATTTACTTCTTTAATACTAATACTGGGCTCGACAGAAATTAGGATGGAATAACCAATAGTCAGTAATAAAAACAGCAGTGAGAATGACAGGTTATTTTTAAATATTTTGCAGATAGTCTTAAAATCACGTACCAGATACCACAGTGCTGTTGCACCAATCAACCCCATCACAATATTTTTATAGCGAGTGATATCTGGTAAGTAGATCAATATAATGTAAAGCCCAATAATGGATAAATTCCACAGGGATTTTTTACTATAGTCTTTAAACACCATCATAATAATCTGCCATCATCCTTTATACTTTTGATAGAGTGGCGATCATACAATAAAAATGTGTTTATCGCTGTATCTCTTATCTGATAATCATGGAGCAACCTGTGCCTGAATTACCGGAAGTCGAAACTAGTCGCCGAGGTATTGAGCCTCATCTTGTGGGCAATGTGTTGCACTATGCCATTGTACGTAATAGCAAATTACGTTGGCCTGTTTCAGAAAAAATAAAAACGTTACTAGATGAACCTATTTTAAGTGTAAAGCGACGTGCTAAATATTTGCTAATCGAACTTAATACTGGGTGGATCATTATTCATTTAGGAATGTCAGGGAGTGTTCGTATTCTATTAGAGGAACAACCTGAAGAGAAACATGATCATATCGATTTGATTTTTCGTGATGGTAAAGTGCTCCGCTATACCGATCCACGACGCTTTGGAGCTTGGCTATGGTGTGAAGACTTAGCCACAAGCGCTGTATTAGCGCATTTAGGGCCAGAGCCACTTTCAGATGAATTTAATGCCGAATATCTCTATCAACAATCCAAAAATAAAAAAACGGCTATAAAACCATGGTTAATGGATAATAAATTAGTGGTTGGTGTCGGTAATATTTATGCTAACGAAGCGCTATTTTCATCGGGTATTATGCCAGATAGAAAAGCCAATAGTTTAACGCAAGAAGAATGTGCGGTTCTTGTCACGGCGATTAAGCGCGTATTAACCCGTTCTATTGAACAAGGTGGCACAACGCTAAAAGATTTTCTGCAGTCAGACGGTAAGCCGGGTTATTTTGCGCAAGAGTTATTTGTTTATGGGCGTAAAGACAAGCCTTGTTTAATTTGTGGTCAACCGATAGAAAGTATTAAACAAGGGCAACGTAGCACATTTTTCTGCCGATATTGCCAACATGGTGAAAATGAGAGCTAAATTTTACCGAGTTTTTTTAGCATGGCGGTGGTGACAACTTCAGGTAAAAACGTAGAGACATCACCGTCATGGCGCGCCACATCTTTAATTAACGATGAAGAGACAAATGAAAGATTTTGAGAGGGCAGTAAAAATACACTATCAAGATCAGGCGCAAAGTGACGGTTCATATTCGCAAGCTGCCATTCATATTCAAAATCAGAAACAGAGCGGACACCGCGAATTAAAATGGTGGCTTGTTGTTGCTTAGCAAAGTTAGCCATCAGTTCACTAAATCCCACCACTTCAACATTAGGTAAATGGCTTGTCACTTCTCTGGCTAAATTAACCCGCTCTTCTAAGGTGAACATAGGATTTTTACGGGCGCTATCAGCAATCGCTAATAAAACCGTATCAAACATACCTGCCGCACGCGTTAAAATATCAATATGACCATAAGTGATAGGATCAAAAGTTCCGGGATAGATAGCTTTATTTTTCATGATTTACAGTCTTCTGGCTGAGTTCCCATAAAGAGGCGTATTTATTAAAGGTATACTGTGCGTTAACAAATGCCAGTATTAATCCCTGTTTCCCATCTAAAAAACCCATTCTTAACAGCCATGTCTTAAAAAAAGCACCAGCAGTATGGCTTAAGATAGAACTATAACTTGTTGTTCTACCTTGTTGATGGCGTTCTTTTGCCCATTCGGAGGCATATTTTAGCTGTTTTTGCTGAAATTCCATTAAATCACGGCAGGTAAGATGCAGTAGATCACCCTGCAAGGTTTTTACTGTTGCATCTTTTGTTTCTAATGATTCATGCACTAAATTATCGTTATATTGATAATGCTCACGGGCATATAAACGTGTCACTTTATCGGGATACCAACCGCTGTGTTTCATAAATCGCCCCATAAATAAGTTACGGCGAGCACAGTTATAAACGACATTTTCTTCAGGTTGTTGCAATACTGCGAGGATACTGCTTTTGAGTTCAGGAGTGACGCGTTCATCACTATCAATCATAAAAATATAATCACCAGAGGCATATTGCTGCGCTAATTGGCGTTGTTTACCAAACCCAGGCCATTCACTGTTGATAAAGACTTTAGCCCCTTTCTCTGTCGCAATACGGCAGGTGTCATCTTGGCTACCAGAATCTAATACAATGATTTCATCAGCCCATTGTACTGAGTCTAAGCATTCACCAATGATATCAGCTGCATTTTTGCTGATCATCACCACAGAAAGGCGCTTACCTTGGCTCATTAGTGACTCCGTGGAGGAAGATAAGGTGAAAGTAAGGTAAGTAAACGCAGTAATGCCCCTTGATTTTCATGAAGCACTTCAACTGCATGACGACCATAATAACGGCGATAATCTTCATCATTAAGCAATGAAGCAATAGCAGTCGCCATCGATTCACTGTCTGTAACCGTAATTAATCCTTCAGCTTGGTCAAGCTTGGCACAGATATTTTTAAAATTAAAAGTATAAGGTCCCATGATAACAGGGATAGCGTGAGCGGCGGCTTCTAAAGGATTATGACCACCACGCTCAACCAAACTCCCTCCAACAAAGGCTAAATCTGCAATACCATAGAGCAACATAAGCTCGCCCATTGTATCGCCAATAACCACTTGCGTTTGTGCATCTGGCACAGCATCGGTACTTCGTAAGGTATATTTTAACCCTGCTTCGCGCGTTAATTGTTCGGCTTTAGGAAAACGCTCTGGGTGGCGAGGGACTAAAATTAACAAAAGCTGAGGAAATTGTGTCAGTAGCTTTTTATGTGTCTCTAAAATAATGGTTTCTTCACCCTCATGGGTACTTGTTGCTATCCAAACTGGGCGGTGAGCAGCCCATTGACGGCGCAAAGCAACCGCTCTTGCAGCTAACTCTGGGGTGACAGAAATATCAAATTTTAGGCTACCTGTAACATGTAAATGTGAACGTTTTAAACCAAGCTCGATAAATCGTTCACCATCTTCCTGATTTTGAGCGGCAATCAAAGTGATTTTTTGGAGCATCGTTTTGACAAAGCTGCCCAATTTTTGGTAACCCGCAGCAGAGCGCTCTGATAAACGTGCATTAGCAATAATCAACGGGATTTTTCGTTGATGAAGTTTTGAAATTAGGTTAGGCCATAACTCCGTTTCCATAATGATCACCAATTTGGGGTCAACCGTTTTAAGAAAACGATTAACTGAACCGGGTAAATCATAAGGAAGATAGACATGGTAAACATCATCACCAAATGCAGAACGCACACGTTCTGAGCCAGTTGGCGTCATAGTAGTGACGGTAATGGGTAAATCAGGATAGTGATGACGAAGGGCGCGAACAAGCGGCACTGCGGCGAGTGTTTCACCGACAGAAACGGAATGCAATAATATACCCTGAGGGACGACTTTGCCTTTGCAAAAGCCATAGCGCTCTCCCCACCGTTTACGGTAGGCGGGTGCTTTACGGCTGCGTAATAAAAGACGCAACCAAATCAGAGGTTGAATAAGGTAAAGAAGTACCTGATATAAACGCAACAACATGCTATCAAATTCACTTATCTGGACGAACGCTTATAGTATCACACTGTGTGAGAGAAAGTGTGTAAAACAAGTAAGCGCGGATTAAGGAATTAAAGCGATATACTGCTTTAAAATATGGTTTAGTTCAAATTTTGCATAGGATGATGGCAATATTTGAGGCTGTGAATAATACGCAAGGCGAAGTTTTTCTGCGAGAGAGTCACTATCCATTGTAGAGAGGTAATCAGAAAGCTCGTCTGTCATAATTTCGCTGACCCCACCAGGGCATCGAGTACTGACGATAGGCACACCACATATTAATGCTTCAATTAATACAGTAGGAAGCCCTTCACTATCAGAGCTTAATGCAACCACTTTAGCGCCTTTGATTGCAGGGAGAGGGTTTGGGATAAAACCCGCAAGTGTTACTTTCTCCACTAAGTTAAGTTGTTTAATTTGAGCTTTTAATTGCTGTTTAACGGTGGGAGTACCTTCACCTAATATAATGAGTTGGCAAGGTAAATCGGCTTTAGCAAAAGCCTCAATTAATCTGTCTTGTCTTTTTACTTCATGTAATCGACCCACATGCAAGATATAATCTTGTTCGGCAAATGGATTAGAAAGGGTAGCTTTTTGCTGTATTTCTTCAATATTAAATGGGTTATAAATAGTTTTTAGTTGTTCAGCATGAATACCAATGGCATTGATTAGATCATCTTTTACCGCATTAGAAACACAAACGAGATTTTTATCTCGATAAACTCGTTGGATTTTTATTTTTTTCAACCAATATGAAAATCCTGATTTATTACCAAGATAAGATTGAGAGTAAATGCCGTGAATACAGTACCAAACATTGCAGCTTTTTAGTTGTTTAGAGCGACAAACAATACGGTCTGTTTTATGTAAATTAGAAAGAACAAGCGCTGGGCGCCCTTTTTTAGCAAAAAGTTGAGTGAGTACATTATCAAGCGATTTTGCTCTACGCGATATTTCAGTTAATTTTCTAAAAATTCCACGATAGTTATCATGATCAACAATATAATCAATAAAATCAGGTAGTTCATACGCTAATTTATTATGTAAGGATAATAATGTGACTTGGTATCCTGCTTGATGAAAACCATTAGCTAGCCTGAGCGTGACATTTTCAGCGCCACCACCCGGTAATCCATCAATAATAAAAAGTATATGTTGTTGACTCACAAGGCTAATATCCGTTTATAAAGTGAAATAAGCTCGCCTGATAATCGTTGTGGTGTATAAGGGAGAATGGTCTCTCTCGCCACTTGTGACATCTCAGTCCACGCTGTTTCTTTTGGGATCTGTGTAATCGCATCAGTTAATGCTGAAATATCTAATGCATCACAAACAAATCCATTTTTACCATGTTGAATAAACTCTGCACCACCACAAGTCGTTGAGGTGATCACCGGTAAACCACACGATAATGCCTCAAGAATAACATTAGGAAAAGGGTCATAAAGAGTAGGAAGTAGTAATGCATCCGCGATTTGATAAAAATCGAGTGTTTTTTTCTGCATACCTAAAAAGAAAATGCGTTGCTCACAACCTAATTGTGTTGCGAGTTGTTCATATTTACGCTGATTTTTATCACTTCCAACTACTAACAATATAGCTGATGTCTTTGCTATTGCTGAGATAGCAGCTGCTAAGCCTTTACGTTCGAAGCCTGATCCCACATAAATAAAGCAAGGTACATCGTGTGGAATATTATATTGTGTTTTTAAGGTCTCTTTTTGAGAACTTGTTGCAGGTACGAAAGCATTATGGTCAATTGCATTATAAATGACAGTTATTTTATCGGCAGAAACACCAAAATCCTCAATAATTTCATTTTTAACCATCTGTGAATTACAGATAACTTGTTTTAATGCGGGATCGGCATACATCTGTTTTTCTGCATTCATTACATAGCGGTGGTATCTATCATAAAATAGCCAACGCCCTTTCCAATTAGGCAATATTCTTTGGCGTTGTAATAGCCATCGGCGATGTACACCATCACCAGCACGAAAAATATCACAACCTGCGATACGTTCATGGCTTTGAACAATATCAAAATGATTTTCCTGCCAACATGCTCTAGCTGCCTTAGCGAAACCCAATTCTCGGCTAATCCTGCCCAATTTTCGTGGATTGCATAAGTGAATATGCCAATCTGAATTAGTATCACCTTGCCATTCTCGCGTGATCACATTGAGTTCAAGGTCATCGTTGGATAATGCATCTAATGCGCGCGCAATAAAGCGTTCTGCTCCCCCATCTGGGCGATATTTTTGTCTGACAATGGCGAGTCGTAACGGGTGATTCATTAAGATAAATGCCTTATAGCTGTGTTGTAAACCACATCAACCGGAATAGCGGAAAGATAACGTTGTTGGGTGTCTGTCTTTATATGGTCTGGGTGTGGAATATCGTCATAATTGCCTGCCCATATTGTTTCACCTACTGCTTGCCAAGGGTGCCAATGTTCAAGTTTAGAAGGACCAAAAAGAGCAACTAAAGGCGTTTTTAATGCAGCAGCCATATGCATTGCGACAGAATCAACACCAATAAAAAGTCCTGCATTATCAATTAATACAGCAAGTTGAGATAAAGATGTTTGCCCAGCTAAAACCGTTATCACATCTTTGTTTGGGCAGCGTGCCAAAATAGTTTGTATCATCTCTAATTCTTTTGCTTCTGGGCCCGAAGTTAACACTACGGAATAATGATTTTGCTGAAGCTTTGTAATTAAAGTCGCCATTTTATCTTCATCCCAGCATTTGAAAAACCAGCGAGAGGTTGGTTGTATAACGATATAGTTTTTAGGGAGATGATATTTTTCAATAGTCTCAGTTAACCACTGTTTATCTGCTTCGCTATAAGCCATCATAACATCTGAAATAATAGGAATATTAAGTGGAGCAAGGATACTCAGATTTTGTTCAACAGTGTGTAGCTGTCCATGATCTGCCGTAGAGACAATAATATTGTGGCATTTTTTCCAAAACTGACTGTTTTTGCGCTTTTCAAATTCAAAACCTAAGCGCACTTGTGCTTTAGTGACCAAAGCAAAAATTGCAGCTTTCCACTGATCAGCTAAATTAACAACTAAATCATATTGCTGTTTTTGTAATATTCGACCAAGTTCCCACTCTTTTTTTAATCGAGTGAATTTACCTTGATGTTTCCAATTACGATCAAGATAAAAAATATTATTGATGAATGGGTTGTGCTCAAGCATAGGTAATGTTTCTTTGTATAATAAAACATCAATCGTTGCATTAGGATAAGCTGATTTTAATGAGCATATAACGGGCGTCGTTAATAACATATCTCCATGATGTTGGAGTTTAATAACCAGTATTCTATTAAATGATTGATTTATATTAGTCATAATTACTTTAGCTTTAGTGAGATACTCTAATTGTAAACAAATCCACAGAATGCATCTACCATACTGTATTTATATTGATTGAATTGCCGTTTTCTACTGCGTAACATAGAACAATTCATTCAATTATGAACCTATAATCCATAAGTTGGCGGGGAATGCATGACTAAACCAGCATTTATTATCACATTAGATACCGAAGGCGATAATCTTTGGGAAAACGAACGTGATATCACTACACAAAATACGCATTTTTTACCCCGCTTTCAGCAACTTTGCGAGCATTTTCATTTTAAACCCGTTTGGCTAACAAATTACGAAATGGTAATGGATGATGCCTATATTGAGTTTGCTCGTGATGTTATTGCACGTAATACGGGTGAAATTGGTATGCACTTACATGCATGGAATAGCCCACCACTTGTACCTTTAACCAATGATGATTTACATCATCAGCCTTATTTAATTGAATATCCTAAAGATCAAATGCGAGAAAAAATCGCGTTAATGACTGACTTACTTGAAAATAAACTACAAACCAAAATGTTAAGTCATCGAGCGGGTCGTTGGGCATTTAATGAAATTTATGCACAGCTTTTAGTTGAATTTGGTTATCAAGTTGATTGCTCTGTAACACCTAAAGTGGATTGGCGTTTTACCAAAGGTGATCCCGCGCAATCGGGTGGAACAAATTACACTGATTTTCCAAGTCATGCTTACTTTATAGATCTAGAGGATATCACTAAAAAGGGGAACTCTACGTTGCTAGAAGTGCCGATGAGTATTCAATATAAGTACTCACCTTTAATGAATAAATTTAAGCAAGGTTACGATAAATTAAGAGGTAAACAGCGGGCACCTTCTGTAAATTGGCTACGCCCTAAAGGCGGAAATGTACACCAGATGATTGAAGTAGCAGAAAAATCTTTAGCACAAGGTCATGATCATATTGAGTTTATGTTGCACTCGTCTGAATTTATGCCAGGTGGTAGCCCCACATTCCGCACAGAAAAAGATATCGAAGGGCTATATAACGATTTAGAAACGCTATTTAGTTTCTTAAAAGATAAAGTGCAGGGCATGACGCTGGCTGAGTATTATCAAAGTAAAGTACAGGCAAAATAAAATGAAGTTGAAAAAACTGAAATGGGTACATAACTTCTTAAATATCTATAACCCACTTTTTGGCAAGATGAAAAAAACGGATACATTTTCATCAGATATTCAATTTAACAGCATTCTTATTTTTTCAACGACTGCGCTTGGGGATTTTATGTTTAATACCCCAGCGATAAGAGCCATTCGTGCGCATTATCCAGATGCTCATATCACATTAGTTTCGAGTGAGAAAAATAGGTTATTAGTTGAAAGCTATGACCAAATAGACAGTGTGATTTATTGGGATAATAAAATAAAAAACTTACTTCCTATTGCCTTACAGGCAAAAAAATATAAGCCTGAATTAGCTGTAATTTTACATTCTCACCTCCCTTATGATGTGCTATTCGCAGTAATGGCAGGTTGCCAATATATTTTACGTAATACTTTTCATGTTATTCCAGAGTGGTTTCAGAAATGGATTATTGCTGATCATAAACCCGCATCTGGACATGTTATCCAAAGTAAACTTAATCTTATTCGTTATTTGGGAATAGATAGCACGGATACAAGAATGGAATTTCCGTGTGAAATAGAACAATTAGATAAAGGCGAATATCATATTGTTGGATTCCAGATGGGGGCATCAACGCAAGAGCGTAGGTGGCCTATTAAATACTTTGTAGAGCTAGCTCAAAAACTTATTGATAGTGACCCATCTTTACGGATTAAGCTAATTGGTTCACCAAGAGAGTTAGAATTACCAGAAGCGTTTTTTATATTGTTGCCAGAGCAATATCATAACAATATTGAAAATCTAGTAGGTAAAACTTCATTACCTGAGTTGCTAAGTCAGATAAAAATAATGGATGTATTAGTCACAGGAGATACTGGACCTCTGCATTTAGCGATTACATTACAGTGTCCAACAGTGAGTTTATTTGCAACAGCAGATCCTAAATGGACAGGGCCTTATCAAGATCTTCATTTACATACTATTATCAATAAGAAGCTTAGCTTAAATGAAGGAATACAGGCATCAATGGATCTTATAACGGTTGATGAAGTCTTTAATGCAGTCAATAAAACCCTAAAAGGCTAGTGATCTTTAGGGTTTATAAGACTAAATATCAAGAAGGTCGAATATTTGCTGTGGCTTTATCTCACCAATATCTCCACCTTCTGCTTTCACAGACATTTGTGCCTTACCGTAACCGCCGATTAAACCAGGATCGGTAGGGCCAAATAGAGTGATATTCGGTTTATCTAATGCCGCGGTTAAGTGGCTTAACCCCGTATCCACAGAAACTACACTTTTTGCACCAGCAATCACTTGAGCAACATCCGCGAGCGACATTTTTGGCAATACATCAACATAGTCAAAATCTTTAGCTAGGCGGATAGCGCGTTGATGTTCATGCTCTGCGCCCCAAGGTAACTTAATGCGCAATCCTGAATCAGCGAGTAGGGCGATTAATTCTCGCCAATGAGATTCTGGCCAGTGTTTTTCATCACGGGTTGTTGCGTGCAAGAATACCAAATAAGGGCGTTCATCAAAGGATGGAAGTGAGAGAAAATGCTGTGCAATCCCATAATCACCTTGAGATTGTGGAATGGGATAATTTAAGCTCAGCGCAAAGAGTTGGCGAATACGTTCAACCGCATGCATTTTTTTGCTGACATCATGGCGAACATTGTAGAAAAGACTAGCTAAAGGCTCGCGGGCGCATTGACGAGAATAGCCGTGTTTAGTGCCTTTGGCGTAGCGTGTCACTAAAAATGCACTTTTTAGTAAACCTTGTGCATCAATCACAGCATCATAATGATGAGCTTGAATCGCTTGACGAAATTGTGAGCGCTCAGCACGAATAGGCGCACTAAACCAATTTTTACGCCAACGGCGTATTGCTACTGGAATAACAGTATCAACAGCTTGGTGCCAGCTTGGAATTTGTGCAAAGCCTTCTTCAACAGCCCAGTCAAAACGGATATCAGGATACGCATTTATTGCATCAGTCAATGCGGGCAATGTATGTAAAACATCTCCCATAGAGGAGGTTTTAACGATTAATACCCGCTTCACGCTGATGGCTCCGTTGACAACAAGTGTTCAAGTTCCGCAAAGACTTGCTCTGGCTGAATATCAATTAAGCTTTGGTGATAGCCTTGTTCAGCATCCCCTTTACGGATTTTGTGATAACCCGTAATTAAACGGATCACACGCGCTTTATGGGATAACGGAGGTGTAAAATCAGGGCTACTTGGGCCGTAAAGTGCGACTAATGGGCGTTCTAATGCAGCTGCTACATGCATTAAACCAGAATCATTACTGACGACGGCTTTGCAAGACGCAATCAAATTAACCGCTTGTTCAAGGCTGGTTTCACCTGCCAGATTAAAACAGGCTTCACGTGCTTCTGGTGTTAGGGCTTGTTTTATCTCTTCGCCCGCTTCTTTATCTTTTTGAGAGCCAAAAAGGAAAATCTGATAACCCTGCTCAGCAATTAATTTTTGTGCTAAAGCTGCATAATGATAATGAGGCCAACGTTTTGCAGGACCAAATTCGGCACCGGGGCAAAAACCAATGGCAGGGCGCTGTGTAGATAATGAAAATTGAGTCAATGTGGTAGATATATCACGCTCTGTAACCGATAACTTAGGCCAAAGCAGAGGTTGAGGTAAATCTGTCGCTTTTTGGACTTTTTGCTTGTCATAAGCTAGAGCCACATAGCGTTCAACCATCAGCGGGAAGGCATCTTTATCTAAAGGGCGTAAATCATTTAATAGGCCATAACGCATTTCTCCACGCCAGCCTGTACGCTTAGGAATATCTGCAAAGAAAGGGACTAATGCAGATTTAAACGAGTTAGGTAATACATAAGCGTGCGTGTAACCATTTTCTCTTAATTGCTTTCCTAAACGACGACGCTCACCAATCGCTAATGCACCATGGCCTAACGGCATTGGGATGGCATTATCAACTTCTGGCATTTTTTCAAGTAATGGACGGCACCACGCTGGTGCCATCACATCAATCGTTGCCGCAGGATGTAATGCTTTCAATGTACGATAAAGACTTTGAGACATCATCATGTCCCCGACCCATGAAGGCCCTACCACAAAGATTTTCATAAACAGCGATTACTTACCTTGATTTAACCATTGCATATAAAGCTCAACGCCTTCGGCAACCGTTTTAAATGGTGCGGTATAACCTGCTTTACGTAAGTTTGTGAGATCTGCTTGTGTAAAGGCTTGATAACGACCTTTCAATTTTTCTGGAAATTCAATATGTTCGATAGAGAGATCTTTATCTTTATGGTGCGCAATAACTGCGTTTGCAACCGCTTGGAATGATTCAGCGCGGCCTGTACCACAGTTAAAAATTCCCGATACATTATTGCGCCAGAACCATAAATTAACCGCAGCCACATCACCTACATAAATAAAGTCGCGTTGGAAGGTTTCGCTACCTTCAAATAACTTAGGATTTTGTCCAGCATTTACTTGGTTATTTAAGTGGAATGCAACACTTGCCATACCGCCTTTATGTCCTTCACGAGGGCCATAAACATTAAAATAACGGAAGCCACAAATCATCGATTCTGCTTCAGGTAAAATTTGGCGTACATATTCATCGAATAGGAATTTTGAATAACCGTAGACATTTAAAGGTGCTTCGTATTTTCTATCTTCGATAAAGTTATCTGTACGACCGCCATAAGTGGCAGCCGAAGAGGCATATAAGAAAGGAATTTGGCGTTCAAGACAAAAATGAAGTAGCTCTTTAGAATATTGATAGTTGTTATCCATCATATATTTGCCATCCCACTCAGTGGTCGATGAGCAAGCACCTTCATGGAAAACTGCATCGATATCGCCGAAATCATCACCAGCAACAACGCTCGCAATAAAATCTTCTTTATCCATGTAATCGGTAATATTCAGATCGACCAAATTCACGAACTTGGTGCCATCTTTAAGGTTATCAACAACCAATATATCGGTATAACCTTCATCATTTAATGCTTTAACAATATTGCTGCCGATAAAACCTGCACCGCCCGTGACGATAATCATGTGGCTACCCCTTCATATAAAAATCTAAAAATTAGCTCTAGGTCTATAATAACACTGAACAGCATTAACGGTAGTATTCATCACGGAACAACAGGCTGAAATTCTCGATAAACACAGTGTGTATTAGTGATCTTAATTACATAAATAACATTATTTATTTACATTTGTCGTTTTTAATAGAACAAAGGAATAGAATAAGAAACAATAACGACTACATTATAATCAAAAATGTATGTTACCTCTTTTCGCCCTGTAGTCTTAGGAGAAAGTATGTCTACCCACTCTTTCTATCAACAAATTAATCAACAACTCGAACAAACTCGTCAAGATGGCCTCTTTAAAAATGAGCGTATCATCACTTCTTCACAAAACGCAGATATCGCCGTTGCTGACGGAAGCCATGTTATTAACTTCTGCGCCAATAACTATTTAGGTTTGGCTAATCATCCCAAACTGATTGAAGCAGCAAAAGCAGGTATGGATAGCCACGGTTTTGGTATGGCATCTGTACGTTTTATTTGTGGTACTCAAGATTCACATAAAACATTAGAAAATAAAATTGCTGAATTTTTAGGTATGGAAGATGCCATTTTGTATTCCTCTTGCTTTGATGCCAATGGTGGATTATTTGAAACATTAATGGGGCCCGAAGATGCAATTATCTCTGATGCCTTAAACCATGCTTCTATTATTGATGGTGTGCGTTTATGTAAAGCGAAGCGTTATCGCTACGCCAATAACAATATGGCAGAACTGCGCGCACAACTTGAAAAAGCTAAAGCAGAGAATGCTCGCCACATTATGATCGCGACAGACGGCGTATTTTCTATGGATGGTGTGATTGCAGATCTTAAAAGTATCTGTGATTTAGCGGATGAATTTGGTGCCTTAGTGATGGTCGATGATTCGCATGCCGTGGGTTTTGTGGGTGAACAAGGCCGCGGAACTCATGAGTATTGTGATGTGATGGACAGAGTCGACATTATCACGGGCACTTTAGGTAAAGCCTTAGGCGGTGCATCGGGTGGTTACACCGCAGCACGCAAAGAAGTGGTTGAGTGGTTACGTCAGCGTTCTCGCCCTTATTTATTTTCCAACTCGTTAGCACCTGCAATTGTTTCTGCCTCTATTGCTGTTTTAGATATGCTGAAAACAGGCGATGAAATACGTGCTCGTTTATGGCGTAACGCTTCGCTTTTCCGTGAAAAAATGAGTGCGGCAGGCTTTACATTGGCGGGTGCTGATCACGCGATTATTCCAGTGATGCTAGGCGACGCTAAATTAGCACAAGAGTTTGCAACCCGCTTACTTGATGAAGGAATTTATGTCACAGGATTCTTCTATCCTGTTGTACCACAAGGCCAAGCTCGTATTCGTACACAAATGTCGGCAGCACATACTACTGAACAAATTGAGCGTGCAGTGGCGGCATTTATCAAAATCGGCAAACAACTTAATGTGATTGCATAAGGTTCCCATATGAAAGCATTGTCAAAATTAAAAGCGCAAGAAGGTATCTGGATGACCGATGTTCCAGTACCTGAACTTGGTCATAACGATGTGATGATCAAAATTCGTAAAACAGCAATTTGTGGCACTGATGTTCATATTTATAACTGGGACGAGTGGTCACAAAAAACAATTCCTGTTCCTATGGTTGTGGGTCATGAGTATATCGGCGAAATTGTTGCGATAGGACAGGAAGTGAAAGGTTTTAATATTGGTGATCGCGTCTCTGGTGAAGGGCATATCACTTGTGGTCATTGCCGTAATTGCCGTGGTGGTCGTACGCATTTATGCCGTAATACCATTGGGGTGGGTGTAAATCGCCCGGGCTGTTTTGCTGAATATCTGGTTATCCCTGCCTTTAATGCATTTAAAATTCCAGACAATATTCCTGATGAATTAGCAGCTATTTTTGACCCATTTGGTAATGCCGTTCATACCGCGTTATCTTTTGATTTAGTGGGAGAAGATGTGCTGGTTTCTGGTGCTGGCCCAATTGGTATTATGGCTGCTGCAATTTGTAAACATGTGGGTGCACGTCATGTGGTGATCACGGATGTTAATGAATATCGCCTTGATCTTGCGAAAAAAATGGGTGTTACCCGAGCAGTTAATGTCAGCAAAGAAAACTTAATCGATGTGATGAAAGAGCTAGGCATGACAGAAGGTTTTGATGTGGGATTAGAAATGTCAGGTGCACCACCTGCGTTTCGTACCATGCTGAATACTATGAATCATGGCGGTCGTATTGCCCTTTTAGGTATTCCGCCTTCTGATATGGCGATTGATTGGGGACAAGTTATCTTTAAGGGATTGTTTATTAAAGGTATCTATGGCCGTGAGATGTTCGAAACATGGTATAAAATGGCGGCACTTATTCAGTCTGGCCTTGATCTCTCGCCTATTATTACTCATCAATTCCCAATTGATGAATTTCAAAAAGGCTTTGATATCATGCGTTCAGGTCAATCGGGTAAAGTGATTTTAGATTGGCTGTGATATGTGATAGCTAAGCAAAAAAAGAGCCTTTTAAGGCTCTTTTTTGTTGCATTATTTTTCAACTTCACCGATTTCGTTCGGAGTAGGCGTAGGCGGTATTTTCTTTTTTTCTGATGAGTTAAATCCGCTTGATAAGGTATTAATCAGCGTACTTTTTTTCATCGAAATAATGGCTTCTTGTGCGGGTTTTAACCAAGACGCAGGTTTTGGCTCTTGTGGTTGTTCTGTTGGCGGTACAACTTTGGGTGGTTCTGGTTGTATTGGTTTTTCTGCCTGTGGTTTTAATAGAGTACTCGGTGCAACCAGTTGAATATCAGCAGGTAATAAAGGCAACTGCTGCTGTAATGCTCGGACGGTTGAAGGGTGAGGGTGTCCAATCGCAATTGCAGAGCCATTCTTTCGTGCTAAAGCAATAGCGCGAGCGAGTTGTTGTCTTGTTTCAGCTTCGGTTTGTACGTTATCGAGAAAAACATGACGGCGTAAAGAAGGAACACCTGCGGCTTTTGCAGCAATGGCCGCTTGTGTATTACCAATGGTCACGCTATCTAAAAAATAGAGGTTTGAGTGATTAAGGGCTTTAATGACTCTATCCATCGCTTGTCTATCGGAGGTCATCGCACTACCCATATGGTTATTCATACCGACAGCGAAAGGAACATTACTAATAGCATGCTGAATAATGCGGTTAATTTCATCCTGTCCCATAGAAGGTTTTAGGGTATCGCGCTCTAGAGGTTGTTTGCTAATAGGAGCCATTGGCATGTGGATCAGGATTTCTCGCCCTTGAGCATGAGCTTTAGTTGCCATTTCTTTACCATGAGGGGAATCAGGTAAAATAGCGATAGAAACTGCCGTAGGAAGTTGTAAAACTTGGTTATCTTCTTTTTTACGATAACCAAAATCATCAATCACAATGGCTAATTTGGCTGCGAATGCGGGAGTACTCACAACCAGACTTAGCAACATTAAACTAAGTAAAAAAGAGCGCTTGCGTTGTAATGTGCCAAGTAATTTCAAACCTACCTCCCAAGCCAAGGAACTGGATTTACCGCTTTCCCTTGACGTCTAATTTCAAAATAGAGTGCTGAACGCTCTTGCCCACCACTGTTACCGACTAAAGCAATAGCTTGTCCAGCTTTAACTTGCTGACCTACATTCACTAAAGCACTTTGGTTATAACCGTAAAGACTCATATCGCCTTTACCGTGTTCAACCACGACGACTAAACCATAGCCTTGAAGCCAATCGGCTAACAACACGCGACCATCAGCAATAGCTTTCACTTCGGTACCTTGCGCCGCGGGTATAACAATACCTTTCCAACGTAATTCTCCAGAGCCAGAAATAGACTCGCCAAAACGGTGTAATAAAGAGCCTCTGATAGGCCAAATGGCTTGTCCAGCAGGTCTACCCAAACCGCCTGTACGAGACATCAATGATTGCTCTTCGGCTGTTGGTTTATAGGTTGAACCTCGTTGTTGTGCTTCACGCTGTTTTGCTGCAATGCGAGCGGCTTCTCGGGCCTCTCGCTCAGCACGGGCTTTGGCTTCACGCTCTGCTTGTGCAATTTTATTTCTTAACTGTGCTTCGTTAGCCCGCATAGTGGCTAAATTTTTCTGATCCGCTTTTAATGTTGATTCAAGTTGAGTTAGCGTTTTTTGGCGAGCGGCTAATGCGTTATCAAGCTTTTGCTTCTCTTGTTGTTGCTTTGTGAGAACTTGTTTTTGTTCATTTTGTTTTGCTTGTTGAGCGTTTTTTTCCGCTTCAAGTTCTTTTGAGGTTTGAGCAAGCTCTGCCATTGTTTCTTTACGCGCATCATTAATATAGCTGTAATACGCTAAGATACGCTCTTCACGCTGGCCTTCTTCACCACGAAATAGAAGCTCTATACCTTGATGTTTACCTTGACGATAAGCCGCATCCATTTGGCGAGCTAATAATTCTTGTTGAGACTGATACTGTTTTTGTAAGCGTGCAATATTTGCGGTAATGGTTTTGATCTCTTTGCCTAATGTTTGTAAGCGGTTTTGTGTTTCATGCACAGAGCGACCAGCGCTAGAAATTTGGGTTTCCTGTGTTTTTAATTGATTAAGAAGGGCTGTACGTTGTTTTTGTTGTTCTTGAACCTGTTTTTCTTTTTCAGCAATCGTGGTTTGTAAATCTTTTAGCTGATTACGATTATCCGTTAATGTGTTCGCAAAAACAGGTGATGCAGAAAAGAGAGAGGTGCTAATAAGCAACGTGATTAACGGTAAAGAAAATACACGATAAGACGGATGTGTTTTTTTTTGAAGATCCATTTTCTCTGCCATCTGACCAACGTACCTTTCATAACAGTTTGTAAGATTATTTCATGTCACAAAACAACTGACCAGCTAACACGAAATAAAGCCGAAATTTCAGATAATACCTAACAGGTAATCTATTCAATTAATAAGAGATTATAAAGCAATAATAATAAGAGAGCGGAAAAAAGAGGCAATCTGTGTGACAGCGCAATAGAATATCACGCTGTCCACGAGAGAGATTATTCGACGATAGTACCCCAAAGGTCATATTCGTCAGCATGTTCAATAAGAACACGCACGATTTGCCCTGGCTCTACATCAAATTGCTCATTGAGGTAAACCGCACCATCAATTTCAGGAGCATCAGCCATGCTACGACCAATCGCGCCTTCTTCATCGACTTCATCAATCATAACCAGCAATACTTTGCCGATTTTTTCTTGCAGGCGTTCAGTCGAAATTTGTTGTTGCAACTGCATAAAGCGATGATAACGTTCTTCTTTCACTTCTTCAGGCACTTGATCCGCCAGTTCATTTGCTTTTGCACCATCAACAGGGCTGTATTTAAAGCAACCTACGCGATCTAAACGAGCTTCGGTGAGGAAATCCAACAACATTTGGAAATCTTCTTCTGTTTCCCCCGGAAAACCAACAATAAAGGTAGAACGTAAGGTTAATTCAGGGCAAATTTCACGCCAGCGTTTTACGCGCTCTAAGGTACGTTCAACAGAGCCTGGGCGTTTCATCAGTTTTAAGATCTTAGGGCTAGCATGCTGAAGCGGAATATCTAAATAAGGCAAAATTTTGCCTTCAGCCATTAAAGGAATGACATCATCAACATGTGGGTATGGATAAACGTAGTGTAAACGAACCCAAATGCCTAATTTTGCCAGTTGTTCACATAAACTGACCATACTGGTTTTGACAGGCATTCCATCCCAAAAACCCGTTTGATGTTTAGTATCAACACCGTAAGCAGAAGTATCTTGAGAGATAACAAGTAACTCTTTTACGCCTGCATTAACTAATCTTTTAGCTTCACCTAATACTTCACCAATTGGACGACTGTCTAAATCGCCTCGCATTGATGGAATAATGCAGAAAGTACAACGGTGATTACAGCCTTCAGATATTTTTAAATAGGCGTAATGACGAGGCGTTAATTTTACACCTTGTTCAGGAACAAGGCTGAGAAAAGGATTGTGATCAGGTTTTGGTACATAGTGGTGAATATGAGATAAAACTTGCTCATAACTATGAGGCCCTGTGATTTCGAGTACTTTTGGGTGCACTTCACGAATTTGGTTCTCTTTTGCACCTAAACAGCCAGTAACAATCACTTTACCGTTTTCATCGAGTGCTTCACCAATCGCTTCTAGCGATTCTTGTACTGCGCTGTCAATAAACCCACAGGTGTTGACGATGACTAAATCAGCATCATTATAGGTAGGAACAACTTGATAACCTTCTGTGCGCAGTTCGGTTAGGATACGTTCAGAGTCCACTAAATTTTTAGGACAACCTAATGAAACGAATCCAATTTTAGGCACTTGATTTGTTTGCGACATGCTCGTGTTCTCAATACTTTTAAATAAATAACAGATAGTTGTTGTATCTCAGACAGGTATAAATCTTACGTAAAATGGGCGATTTTATACGTAAGTAGCCATTATAAGGGATGCTGATTTATTAATAGCTTGCCTGAAGAGGGATCCTGTAGAGTAAAAAGGCAATGCCTTTTCAATTCATCATTTTTCACGGAACCGGCACTAATGGTACATAAATCCGTCAATAAAAAAAATGATTGTTGAGAAACTTTCCGCAAAAATAGAAAGAGAAACGCAGGAATAGGCTGTAATTGCGCCATGACAAAGGTATACTTTGGCTCTTTGATACTATTTTTAACTAACGAGAGTGATTGCATCCTATGCTGCAAGAAGTAATGCAATTTTTCAACCGGCACACCCTGTTAAGTTTTGTTTGGGTCGCATTGCTGGTGGCGGTCATTGTATTGACCTTTAAAGGGCTTTTTTCTAAGACGAAAAATATTTCCCGTACAGAAGCGATTTCTTTGATAAACAAAGAGAATGCGGTGTGTGTTGATATCCGTAGCCGTGATGAGTTCCGTAAAGGACACATCATTGATTCTATCAATTTAACGCCTTCTGAAATCAAAAGTAATAATATTGCTGAGCTGGAGAAATATAAATCACAGCCAGTTATTGTTGTGTCACCATCAGGCATTGAAGGTGCAAAACCTGCTGAGAGCCTAATTAAACTCGGTTTTGAAAAAGTCTTTATCTTAAAAGATGGTCTTTCAGGCTGGAGTGGTGAGAATTTACCACTGGCTAAAGGTAAAAAGTAACGAGCGGGCAGATTGAGTTCTATACTTACTGCTATTCAATTAATAAGGATATAAAAAGGTAAGATTATTATGTCAGAACAGCAAAACCAAGAGATGACTTTTCAAATTCAACGTATCTATACAAAAGATATCTCTTTTGAAGCGCCTAATGCCCCACAAGTTTTCCAAAAAGAGTGGCAACCAGAAGTTAAATTAGATCTGGATACTTCTTCTAATACTTTAGCTGAAAACGTCTATGAAGTTATTCTGCGCGTGACTGTAACCGCAACAATGGATAACGAAACTGCATTCCTGTGTGAAGTTCAACAAGCAGGTATCTTTACCGTTGAAGGTATCGAAGGCACTCAATTAGCACATTGCTTAGGTGCATATTGCCCTAACGTTCTGTTCCCTTATGCTCGTGAATGTATCACTAACTTAGTCAGCCGTGGTACTTTCCCACAACTGAATTTAGCACCAGTTAACTTTGATGCGTTGTTTATGAACTATTTACAACAGCAACAAACTGATGCCGCTAATGAAGGGGCTGAAGAAGCTTAATGAACGCTTCTATGACAGTTATCGGTGCCGGTTCATACGGCACCGCTTTAGCGATTACACTGGCACGCAATGGTCATGACGTTGTGCTTTGGGGTCATGATCCTGCGCATGTTGCTGCGTTAGAGCAAGCTCGCTGTAATCAGGCATTTCTGCCCGATGTTTCCTTTCCTGATAGTTTATACATGGAAGCTTCTTTGCAAAAAGCCATTGAAGCCAGCCGTAATATTCTGGTTGTGATCCCAAGCCATGTTTTTGGTGATGTATTACAACAGATCAAACCCTTTTTACGTCAGGATGCGCGTGTTGTTTGGGCGACAAAAGGACTTGAGGCACATACTGGTCGCTTATTGCAAGATGTAGCGCGTGAAGTATTAGGTAATGAAATCCCGCTAGCAGTTTTATCAGGCCCTACCTTTGCGAAAGAGCTTGCGGCAGGTCTACCTACTGCGATTTCTGTGGCATCAACGGATAATACCTTCTCTGAAGAACTTCAACAGTTGTTCCATTGTGGCAAAAGCTTCCGTGTTTATAAAAACCCTGACTTTATCGGTGTGCAATTAGGTGGCGCGGTAAAAAACGTGATTGCTATTGGTGCGGGTATGTCTGATGGTATGGGCTTTGGTGCTAATGCACGTACCGCACTGATTACCCGAGGTCTTGCTGAAATGAGCCGTTTAGGGAAAGCATTAGGTGCAGATGCAGCAACCTTTATGGGAATGGCAGGGTTAGGTGATTTAGTCTTAACCTGTACTGATAACCAATCTCGTAATCGTCGATTCGGCATGATGCTAGGTCAAGGTTTTGATGTTGATACTGCCCAAGAGAAAATCGGGCAGGTAGTTGAAGGTTATCGTAATACCAAAGAAGTTCGCGCATTAGCAGAACAAGTTGGTGTTGAAATGCCTATCACTGAGCAGATCTACCAGATTTTATATCAGCATAAAGATGCCAAAGAAGCGGCATTATCTTTATTAGGCCGCGCAACGAAAGATGAGATAGACAGCAATCTGTTCTAAGTCTATTTTAAATAGTCAGTTATTTATTTCTGTTTTAAACATAAGAAGCCTAAGTTTTTGCTTAGGCTTCAATGTAAAAGAATGAGAGTGAGTATGTCGCTAGAAGAGCTAAAAAGAGTCTGGGATCATATTAAAAATGAAGCAAGATGTTTGGCAGATTGCGAACCAATTTTGGCCAGTTTCTTCCATGCGACATTACTCAAGCATGAAAATTTAGGCAGTGCTTTAAGTTATATGTTGGCGAACAAGCTGGCAACTCAGACAATGCCTGCGATTGCTGTGCGTGAGATTGTTGAAGAAGCATATCGTAGCGATAATTCTATGATTGAATCTGCCGCTTATGATATTTCCGCCGTTCGTTTACGCGATCCTGCTGTTGATAAATACTCCACACCTCTGCTTTATCTAAAAGGTTTCCATGCCTTACAAGCTTATCGCATAGCCCATTGGTTATGGGGGCAAGATCGTAAAGCACTTGCCATTTACCTACAAAACCAGATTTCAGTCACTTTTGGTGTTGATATTCATCCTGCAGCCCGCATTGGTCATGGCATAATGCTCGATCACGCGACAGGTATTGTGATTGGTGAAACGGCTATCGTAGAGAATGATGTCTCTATTTTACAATCTGTTACCTTAGGTGGTACAGGTAAAACTTGCGGTGATCGTCATCCTAAAGTGCGCGAAGGCGTGATGATTGGTGCCGGCGCTAAAATACTCGGCAATATCGAGATTGGTCGCGGTGCTAAAATTGGTGCGGGATCAGTGGTATTACATGAAGTGCCAGCACATACTACGGTTGCAGGAGTTCCTGCTCGCATTGTGGGTAAACCGACCAGTGACAAGCCTTCGCTCGATATGGATCAACACTTTAATGGTGTAGTACCCGGTTTTGAATGTGGTGATGGTATTTAATGGCATTAACCGAAGTCACACTCTCTGAACTTAAGGCTTGTTTACACGCTGAATATATTGGTGATAACAAGCCTTTTAGTTGGATAAGGCTTTTGCACCGTGTTTTTTTCTGCCAACGCTCACGTTATCTATTTTGGTGGCGTGTCGCCCAATTCTTTTATTTCTCTAATCATCGCTTTCTTAAAAAATTAGGCACTCGCATTGGTGCTAACAATAATCGTAATTATTGCAACGATATCTCACTAAGAACACGTATAGGCAAAGGTCTTTCATTACCGCATCCCATCGGGATTGTACTAACTAATTACTGTCAGTTAGGTGAGAATGTGACCTTAATGCAAGGTGTGACAATCGGTGTAAAAGCGAAAGATGGTAAAGCGGATATTCGAGTCGGTGATAACGTTTATATTGGCTGTAACTCATCGATTATTGGCGGAGAGATAGATATAGGTGATAATGCAGTGATTGGCGCCCACGCATTGGTGTTGAAAGATGTAGGGGAAGGGTGTCGGTATCTTACGAAGGTTGTTGCTGAAATAAAACGACCAGAAATAGATTAAATGACGTTTTAATATCTTTGGATTAAATAAAAAAAGCGCTTGCTCATTATTAATGATCAGCGCTTTTTACATTTCAGTCTCTTAATAATGCACCAGGATAACCAAGTTGACGCCATGCCTCGAAAACTACAACGGCAACAGTATTTGATAGGTTCATACTGCGACTATCTGCAAGCATAGGGACTCTGATTTTCTGCTGTGTTGGCATATTATCCAATACATAAGGTGGTAAACCACGAGTTTCAGGTCCAAACAGGAGATAATCTCCATCTTGATAGCTCACATTACTGTGTGCAGGAGTCCCTTTTGTCGTTAAAGCAAATACACGCGCACCTGTCGGTGATTGTGCATTATCAGGGTTTAAACCTTCACTTTCTAAAAAAGCATAATAATCGTGGTGCTGTTTAATATCAGCAAATTCACGATAATCAAGCCCAGCACGACGGAGACGTTTATCATCCCAAGTAAAACCCAATGGTTGGATCAAATGGAGATGAAAGCCTGTGTTAGCACACAGGCGAATAATATTACCCGTATTCGGTGGAATTTCGGGTTCAAATAAGACGATATTGAGCATTATTTATTTAACTTGATAATAATTTTTATACCAATCAACAAACTGTTTTACACCTTCATCTACGCTTGTTTGAGGTTTATAACCTGTTGCTTTAAATAAATCCTCGGTATCTGCCCATGTGGTGTAAACATCGCCTGGTTGCATTGGTAACATGTTTTTATCTGCAGTTTTTCCTAAATGAGTTTCTAATGCGCTAATGTAATCCATTAAATTAACTGGAGAACCATTACCAATATTATAAACTTTGTAAGGTGCAGAGCTGTTAGCTGGAGTTCCTATACTCACTTTCCAATCTTGTTGTGGTGTTGGTATTACATCAGCGATGCGAGCCACACCTTCCACGATATCTTCAACATAAGTAAAGTCGCGCTTCATTTCACCGTTGTTATAAATATCAATAGGATCATCGTTGATAATGGCTTTTGTAAATTTAAATAATGCCATATCAGGACGACCCCAAGGACCATAGACAGTGAAAAAGCGTAATCCAGTTGTCGGTATACCATATAAATGAGAATAGCTGTGAGCCATTAATTCATTAGCTTTTTTCGTTGCCGCATATAAAGAAACAGGGTGGTTAGCCTGATCATGAGGTGAAAATGGCAATTCATCATTTAAGCCATAAACAGAACTTGATGAAGCATAAACAAGATGCTTAACATTATTATGGCGGCATCCTTCTAAAATCGTTAAAAAGCCTGTTAAATTGCTATCAGCGTAAGAAAACGGGTTAATTAGTGAATATCTAACACCTGCTTGTGCAGCTAGATGAATCACTCTATCAAATCTCTCAGTTTCAAATAGACTAGCCATTTTTTCCCTATCAGCTAGGTCAATAAGAGAAAATGAAAAGTTATTTAATTGATTCAGAATGTTAAGTCTGGATTCTTTTAAAGAGACATCATAATAATCATTGAGATTATCGATACCAACAACAGTTTCACCTTGTTGAATTAGTTTTTTTATTAGATGAAAACCAATGAATCCTGCCGCACCAGTGACTAAATATTTCATTACGTAATTAACCCGTATTTATTAATTAATCGTTACCAAAGAGGTCACGAGTATAAACTTTTTCTTCAACATCGTTTAGCATTGATGACATTCTATTGGTGATAATCACATCAGAGATTGATTTAAATTCGTTTAAATCACGAACTAATCTTGAGTTAAAGAAGGTTTCTTCTTTCATCTCAGGCTCATAAATTACCACTTCAATTCCTTTAGCTTTAATGCGTTTCATAATGCCTTGGATTGAAGATGAGCGGAAATTATCAGAACCCGATTTCATAATTAAACGATAAACACCCACGATTTTTGGTGATTTAGCAATAATAGAGTCTGCAATAAAGTCTTTACGTGTGCGGTTAGCTTCAACGATTGCACTAATAATATTATTAGGAACAGAGTCGTAGTTTGCTAATAGCTGTTTAGTATCTTTTGGTAAGCAGTAACCACCGTAACCGAATGATGGGTTATTATAGTGATGACCAATGCGCGGATCTAAACAGACACCTTCGATGATTTGTTTTGCATTTAGGTTGTAAGCCTGAGCGTAGCTATCTAACTCATTAAAGTAAGCAACACGTAATGCTAAATAAGTATTAGCAAATAATTTAATCGCTTCTGCTTCTGTGGAATCTGTAAAAAGAACATCAATATCTTTTTTCAGTGCGCCTTGTTGTAAAAGGTCAGCAAATTTTTGTGCTCTTTCTGATTGCTCACCAATCACAATACGAGATGGGTATAAATTATCGTAAAGCGCACGGCCTTCACGCAAGAATTCAGGAGAGAAAATAATATTATTGGTATTATATTTCTCTCTCATTTCTTTGGTAAAACCAACAGGAATGGTTGATTTTATAATCATTGTGGTGTTTGGGTTATATTCTAAAACATCACGAATAACAGACTCTACAGAAGATGTATTGAAATAGTTTGTTTTAGGATCGTAATCGGTAGGTGTGGCAATGATAACGAAATCGGCATCTTTATAAGCGAGTTCTTTATCTAATGTTGCAGTAAAATCAAGCTCTTTGGTTACTAAAAACTCTTCAATTTCTTTATCTGAAATTGGAGAGATTTTTTTGTTTAGTAATTCAACTTTTTCTTTATTGATATCTAACGCAACAACTTTGTTGTTTTGGGAAAGAAGGATCCCGTTAGATAGGCCGACATAGCCGGTCCCAGAGATGGTGATTTTCATTAAGATAATCCTTTAATAACATTTATAAGTTTAGAATACTGTTTATTTTCATCATATAAAGTAGTTGAGTCAGATATTTTTATAGGATCCCAATCAATTTTAGTAGATAAAATAATTTTTCTAGAAAATTCTATATATGAGTCATTATTTACAAGCAATCCATTATTTTCATTTATTATTTCTTTAGGTCCAAAAGGACAATCAACAGATATAACTGGTAATCCTAATGAGTTTGCTTCTAATAATACATTAGGAAATCCTTCATATTCAGAGGTAAGTAAAAAAATATCAGAGTTAAATAAGTGATCTAATGTATTCTGGGAGTAATTTATAATATTTATTTTTCCTTGAAGATTATTGGTGGTAATAAAATCATCCAGATTTTTTTTTACTAAATTATCTTCCTTTATCCAGTCTCTATATCCAACTAAAGATAGGTAAATATTATCATCTTCTTTTAAAGCTAGATTAAATGCCTCTAACATGAAATCTAATCTTTTTTGTTTGCTGAATCTACCAACAAAAATAAAATGTTTATTTTCGATTGTTGATTTTATTTTTTTTGATTTATTCACTGGGTTATAAATTGTTATTATATTTTTAACTTCCCAACTGTCTTTTAAATTATTTTCCATTTCTTTGCATTGGGCTATAATAATATCAATTTTTTTAAAGAAAAAATTAAATAGCTTCTTATATAGAATATTTTTGGAACCTATTAATAAGTCTAGATTGTTAATACACCTGCATATTAATTGAGTTTTTCTTTTCATATACAAAAATCTAAATATTGAAAAATAAACTCCAATACGATGATCACCACAGATAATAGTATTGTAAGTTTTTTTATTATTAAAAATAAAACTTAAAAAATTATATTTATTTTTCATAACAAAAACATTGCTGATGCCTTTATTAATAATATTCATTAGTGGCTTTTCGGAGGTGTCGGTGAGAACGATAATATCGATATTAAATCCTTTTTTATTAAGGAAGTTAGCAATCCTAATGATATTGTTTTCGGCACCACCATTAATAAGCCATTTAACTGCAATGAGTATTTTCATTTGAATCTTTTCTTCTAAGTATTAATATAAAAATCCAGAATAATGGAAATGCAAATTGTATTTTTGTTAAGAGAATACAAGTAAAATAAGACATTTTTCTGTAATTTTTTAAAAAAGGGTAACATATAAAATATAAAATAATGATACTTATGAAACCGAACTTTATAAAAGTATAAAATAATAACCCAGAATCATTAGGGGTTGCATATTTTCTATTGACTAACTCGGTCGAACAGGAGTTATCTTCATTGCAAGAAGCTTTTGTGCCATCCATAATTTCTTTTTCAATACCATATAGACCAGAACCTGTTATCAACAAATCAATATCTCTGTCAAAAATAACATGAACAAGATTAAATCTAATGCTTGATGTATTATTGATTTTATCAAATTGAGTTTTGATAAAGCTATTTTGAGAAAAATAAGATAAGGAAATTAAAAGTAAAATTGATGTAATTAAATAAGATAATTTAATTTTTTTTAAAATTTTCAATAAATAATAAAGAAGAATCAATATGAAGCTAATACTAGCTAAACTAAGAATCATTGTTAAGAATGTTATTAAAAATAATTTATTATTCTTGCATCCTAAAGATTTCAATGATAACAAAATTGTAAAAATAGATATAGAGTAAGTAGATGGTTCTACAAAAAGACCTGTACATCTATATATTGAAATGCTACTTTCAACACCATAGAGTAAGTATCTAGAGTGTTCATGTGTAATTGGATAAATGAAATCAAAATAATAACCAGTTAAATAAACTAAGATAAATTGAATTATAAAAGAAGTAATGTGGATAATTAATATAAAACTTAATATTTTTATTAATATTTCTCTTTTTTCATATTGTATAACTATAGATAGTATAAAAATATAAAATGCTAAAATTACATACTTATAAAAGTTTTTTTCAAAAGAGTCAATAAATTCATTTGCTGGAGTATAGGTTAATATATTAAATTTAAAGAGTATTGAATGAATAAGGATAAATATTATAGAAATGGTTAATATCATTATTTTTTTTGCAGAAATATAGATATTTTTTTTATTAAAAATAAAATAAATGATAATAAATATAAATGCTAATGGAATAGTTCCTGCACTATGGTTTGATAAAGTTGATAAAAATAACGAGAGAAAAAGACTAAAATTTTTCATAATGGCTACTTATAGCTTTTCTTGTTAACTCATTCCAGTAATGTCTTTCAGATAATACTTCATTGTTTTTTATATTAGCTTTTATTTCTTCATAGAATTTTTCATTTGTCATTTTTACTAATGCATCTTTAATTGTATTAGGCTCTGAATCATTGATAATTAAAGAATTAATATTATTAATTGCTAATGCGTTTATCCCCCCCACATTAGTCACAATAACAGGTTTTTCATAATACCAGGCCTCAGCTATAACCCTTGGAAACCCTTCATAGGTATTACAAGATGGAACAATAAGTGAGTGGCAATGTGAATAAAAATACTGTAGCTCTATAGTGTTTTTAGGGCCTGTTAGAATAATATCCTTATAGTTATTTTTTTTAATTAATTGATTTATTTCATCGAAATCTTTACCATAACCAACAATGACTAGTTTGTAATTACTATTATTTATTTTGAATGAATTAAATGCATCAATTAATTGTATGATACCTTTATCTTTCTGAATTCTACCCACGAATAAGAAAAAGTCATTTTTATTTTTACCTGTATTTTTTTCTTTTTCTGGAAGTGAGATATCTAATAGATGATTTGAGTTTTTATATCTTTTATTTAAGATATCTCCTGTAGAAAAAATAATACATTTTTCATATGAATCGATCTGATTCATTTTATTCAAAATGTATTTTTCTAATAAACTAGATAAAATATACTTAATGCCAGGTTTATATTTTTTTCTTGATATACCTTTTACGTCAGCACAGAAGTGAGATATAAAAAATCTATTGTTCTTTATTAATTTATTTGTAAATATAATGCTTATTAATGCTGGATTTCTCACCCAAAAAATAGCATCGGGATTATTTCTTATTACTGAATCCATTTTTTTATTGAGTTTTACAAAATTGACTGGATTAAGTAAGTATTTAATTAACGAGATATTAGAATCAAAAAAAGGTAATTCAATAAAATCAATATTTTCTAGATATCCAATAGTTTTTTCATTTTCATGTTTTTTTACTTGAGACATAAATGAAACATTTTCAGAAGAAAATGTTTCATTTATGAAAAGACAGGAGCTAGAACTGTAATAATATTTGTTATCTTCTTTATAAAATTTTTCACCTAAAAGACAGATTATTTTCATGAATTAAGGCTCTTAGCAGGAATTCCACCTACGGTTGTGTTTGAGTAAACTTTTTTAGTAACAACAGATCCCGCAGCAATGATACAATTATCACCTATTTCTACACCTGGCAAAATAGTAACACCATTTCCTATCCAAGTATTATTTCCAATTTTAACTGCTTTTTTTTCTTTGGGAACAGAACCTATGGCTGTACCTATTTTTGCATGATTCATTGTAGCAACCATTACATTAGGACCAAACCTAACATTATCACCGATAGTTACTCCTCCAATACAATCAATAATATTATTTCTTCCAAAGCCAGAACGGGTGCCTACTATCAAATTTTCTGGATGATATATTTCAACATTCTCTTTAATTGTTATTTTTTTACCATGTTTTTTAAAAAATAAGCTAAGAAAAAATCCTCTCGTATAATGGCCAATTCTGCCTGGAATAAACAAAAAAAGCCATTGATAAAAAGACCATAATTCTTCTAAAAAAATTCTTTTCACTTTTTTCATCTACGACCCCATTTGTATGCCATTTTTTTTATAAATGTGGGAGATATTCTTACCATCAAGATAAGACTAGTAAAAATAAAATTTTTAAATGAAAAACATTGTAATTTTTTCATTGCAATCATTCGAATAGAAAAATCATTTATTGCTTTATTTATTCCTCTTTTATTATAAAAATTATCAGATATTCTAAAATATAAAAGCGGTTTCTCAATATTAGAAAATTTGTAACCATGCGCCATTAAGTTAACCCAGAGCATATAATCTTGAGTGTTCATTAAATTTTGATTGTATCTATTGTTTCTTAAGAAAATTTCCTTTCTCATCATGACAGTAGGATGATTTAATGGACATTTTCTTATGATATTTTTCAGTAAAACATCATGTTTAGGTTCCATCCTTTTTATATTTAACACTTTTGCATTTTGATCAATTTCTATTACACTGGAACCAATAATATCTATATCTTTATTTTTTAATAGAAAATTACTCTGTATTTCTAAGCGATCTAAAGTACATATATCATCAGCATCCATTCTGGCAAAATAATCAAATTCAAAGTTAGATATGGCATAATCTATCATTTGATTTAATCTTGTTGCTAATCCTTTTTTTTCGTTATGGAAAAACATTGTGATATTTTTATGCTCTTTAAAAATATCTACTCCTTCTTTTAAATATTCATCGATATAGCCATCGATAGATAATAATAAATGGAAATTAGATTCAGATTGATTTAGTATACTATTAATACTATCACAAACCCACTGTTTCTTATCATTCTGATAAATAGACATGAGTATAACTATTTTAACTTTCTTCATTTTTTAAAAAATAATAATATGATATGTAGATTAAAGAATAAAGTACTCTTGCAAAGATAACTGTATAAATTACAGCCCATTGTTTATATGAATTAAATGTTAATAGCAATAGTATTACTGATAAGAATACTATTATTAATGATATTCTTACAATGAATCTATCTTTATTTTTAGGTAACAAGTATGAGTACAAAATAGTTTCAGATATGGATATTGAAATTATCCCTATAAAAATATAATTTAGATAAACTTGAGCATATTGATAATCAGAACCAAAGATAAAAGCAATTATGTATTCTCCAAAATTATAATTTATTAGATATCCTAGTGATGTAATTGCAACCAGTAATAATATAAAATTATCGGTTTTTATTTTGTTTTTAGTACAAAAGTATGGGTATACAGCCTTTAAGAATACATAAATAAAACCACAAATGATTAGTGCGATTCTATTACTGAGGCTAAAAATAGCATAATCAGAAGCACTAATATACATACCTAATACTATGATAGGTATTAAATTATATAAGTTAGGTAAAAAGTCAGCTAGAAATAGACCAAAATTTTCTTTTATTAAAACTAATATACTTTTTGTTTTAATTTTTATTTTTTCTATATTTATTTTTTTTACAATAATCAAACCAAATGGATAATATAAAACAGTAGAGCAAGCGTATATATTTATCCAATTATCTTTATCGATTTTAGTTACTATTAATATTAATAACAATGATAGTATTTTCATCATTATTAAGTATATTGTATTATTTTTTAGCCTTCCAATAGCTTGAAAATACCAGGAACTAAAGTTTATATAGCCGTGTAAACCTAATATGGTCGATAAAAAAAAGATAATTGAAATATATGTATTATGGTACAAGTAATGAATGTAGAGTGTTAATAAAAATGTTGTTATGTATGAAATGAATTTTTTGGAAGATTGAATCTTTTGATATATAATATTTCTATTATAATTACTATCTTCTCTTAAGTAATTTCTGATGCCTGTAATATTAAAGCTAAAGTCAGATAGAATAATTGCGAATGAAAAACAAGTATAAACTAAAGAGTATTTTCCATAGTTTTCAAGTGATAAATTGTTTGTTAATAACGGAACAATGATTAATGGAAATAGCATATTAAATAAATATGCTATATACATGTATATTATATTGCTTCGTATATTCATGATATTTTTAGCATATCACCAAAAGTCATTTCTAAAGATTCAGGTTCCATTAATTCAAGACCGCTTGCTGGATAAAAGGTTAGCTCACCAAAATAAATTTTGTTATTTACATTATATAAATCAACTCGAATAAACTTATGATCTTCTGCTAATTTTTTGACAATTTCTTTCATCTCGAAAAAATTTGATGGTTCTTGTATTTTTGAACTAGATTGTTCTACTCCGTAATTAAAATTTAATAATTCCCAATTCTCATTAAAAAAGGTTTCTGTGTGATTTTGACTAAATCTATCCTGATTTACTTGAATAAAACCTATTTTTCCGTTGAAGCAATAAAATTTATAATCATTTGGAACATTATTATTTAGCCCAATAAATTCTTCACAAATAATTCTAGGTGTTACATCTTTATACGCCCATTCTTTGAATATCTTATATAGACAGACTTTTTCCCATTTTTTAAATTTAGCTTTTGTTTTATTTATATCTAAGTTTTTTTTATCTTTACATATTATATTTTGGCTAGAACCATGGGTTGTTTTCAAAACGAATTGATCCGGAAGATCGTTAAAATTTATATCATCCACATTGTTATAAATTCCTAGCATAGGTATGAGAATATCGCATCCGATTTTATTTTTTATGTAGTCTCTTACAAGAAACTTATCAACAAGAATATGTAGTTGTGGATCTTTTATATTAACTTTTAGCCACTGTATTTTTTGGGAGAAAGTTTTAGGATTTTGTAGATCTAATTTTTCTCCTCTGTGTAAATAAAAAATAATTTTCAAATACAAACTATCGCTTAAAAATGAGAGAAAATTTCTTTTTGCTAAAAAGTAGATCACTCTTAGTGATAAAGGATGCTTAGGTTTATTCATAATAGTTGTTCTTTTAAATACATAGCTACCGCACTGGGTTTACGGCCCCCAGAGCGCCAAAATTTATCTCGAAAAACTCTTATCTATATGTAGTATAAGAGTTTTGTTATATAAGCATACTTTAACAATATGCAAAAACCGCAGTGAGAGTAGACTCTTCAAACCAGACGGTCAAGTAATAGCTGGCTATTTTAGCATTGATTGAGTATATATAAATATCGGAATAGAGGTCGATTCAGCCAGATCATTCTGAATTACATCAACAAACGCTAACTAAAAGAATATGCCACCTATTCTTCAATAGATGGCAGTATATTTTGATACAACAGTTTAATTACTCTATTAAGCAGTTGTTGATTTACTACTTGCCCCAGCCCTCGGCAACCAAATCTCAACTCTTAACCCGCCCAATGGACTATCGTCAGCTTTAACATGGCCTCTGTGTTGGCTAACTGCGGTTTCAACAATCGCTAAACCTAAGCCTGTGCCTCCAGATTCACGATCTCTTGCTTCATCAGTACGATAGAACGGTCGGAAGATATGCTCTCTATCTTCTGGGCTAACGCCTGGGCCATCATCATCAACAATAATGGTGATACCTTGGTTCTGCTCAGTAAAGGCAACTTCAATGCGAGAGTTGGAATAACGTAAGGCATTACGAACGATATTTTCAAATGCACTAGCCAGAGAATATGGATTACAGTAAATAGGCCATGCTCCCGGCGGTGTTGTCACTTGTAGTGTTTTATTACTTTGTTCGGCCTCAAATTTAGCGTTATCTAAAATATCATCCCACAATTCATTGGCTTTTACTGTTTCACGTAATAACTCGTTTTTATGTTGATTACGAGAAAGAACCAGCAAGTCATTAATCATGCCATCAAGACGCTGAGTTTCAGTTTCAATCCGCTCTAGCTCTTTACTTTCTCCACTGCGACGACGTAACAATGCGCTAGCTAATTGTAAGCGTGTTAATGGTGTTCGTAACTCGTGAGAAATATCAGAAATTAAACGTTGTTGTGCTTCAACCATACGTTCAAGAGCACTTATCATCTGATTAAAGCTGGTGCCTGCCGCTAAAAACTCTTGAGGGCCAGTCTCTAGCTCTGGGTGAGGGCGGAGGTTACCTTTAGCAACATCATCAGCCGCATTTTTAAGTTGTCTTGCAGGTTTTGCTAAGCTCCAAGAAAGCCATACTAATAATGGTGTGCTGATAAGCATGGTGAATATGAGTAGCAATAGCGGTTTATCAAATAATAAGTTGATAAAGTCAGATTGAGGGCTACTTGAAGGGCGTACGAGATAAAGTTGGTAATGATCTTCACCATCTCTTACAGAAAAGGGCCCTAACATCTCAGAACGGCCATACTTTTTCTTTTTAGGGTGATCGGCGTTATCAGATTGGCCAATAAAGTTTCTGACAACCTGCATCTCATTACGTTGAGCGCCGATGATACGGCCTTCACTGGTAACGATGATTAAGCGTTGACCAGGTGGTGCCCATTTATCAATAGCACGAATTAATCGACGCCACCAAAGGAGATCGTTAGCGGGATCTTGAGCTAATTCTGCTTCTATATGTTGTTCTAGCATAACGCCTTGACGGTATTCACTCTCTAAAAGAGGGGTAAGCTGGCGCGAGTCCAGCTTTGGAACCATCATAACTAGCACGAGAACTAATGCTAGCGTCAGCCAGAATATTGCGAAAATGCGCGCTGACAGACTATTTATCATAAAGAATATTTATCAAGTTATTGAAACCATCAGATAACCACGGCCACGTAACGTTTTAAACCAAGGTTGTCCATCTGTTCTTTCTGGTAATTTACGGCGTAAATTAGAAATATGCATATCAATCGCTCTATCAAACGGTGTTAAGCGCTTGCCAAGTACTTCTTGGCTTAGATGTTCACGTGATACGACTTGTCCTAAATGCTGAGCAAGTAAATAAAGCAAAGTAAACTCAGTTCCTGTTAACTCTAGCGGTTCATTATCAAAACTTGCTTCTTGTCGACCAGGATTAAGTTGTAACTTATCGACCTGTAATGTTGGAGATGTATTGCTGTCAGTCTGTTTTTGTTCGCTCCAATTAGAACGACGCAAAATAGCTCTGATACGTGCAACAAGCTCTCTATCATTAAAAGGTTTTGGTAAATAGTCATCAGCGCCTAGCTCTAAGCCAAGTACTCGGTCAAGATCACTGCCTCTTGCCGTTAACATAATGACAGGGGTCTGGAAATTTTGGCGTAATTCTTTGAGTGTCTCAATCCCGTTTTTACGTGGCATCATGATATCCAGTAATAACAAGTCGATAGAAGCATCCAAAAGTTTAAGTGCTTGTTCGCCATCAGAGGCGATTACAACATTAAAGCCTTCCATTTCAAGCAGTTCTTTCAATAGCGATGTTAATTCGCGATCGTCATCCACTAATAAGATTTTATGCATTCGTCAATTCCTCCAAGAGAAAAATACGATAATAAATAGCGCGAATCTATGACTTTACGTTCTTTTACACGCTCTGACGCTAGTTTGCAGCCGCAACGGTATAGTAATCCACATAGCAAAGAATTACACATATGAATTATACACATTGAAGTCATATTAATTAGGTCGGTATTAATTTACCGAATTAGGAGTGAAGCAATGCGTAAAGTAGCAGTAGTTGCACTAGCATCAATGTTTTTGGCAGCTCCGACGATGGTATTAGCTGAAACTACAAATACCAATCCGCCTACTGAGCAACAGTATAATGGTAATTACCACTGCGGTTATGGCAATGGAATGCATGGCGACCGTGATTATAGAGGTTACCGTGGACAACGTGGCCATATGATGAATAACGGTGGACATATGATGGGGAATGGCTACGGCGACTCCTATATGTTTAACGGAATTACATTAACTGAGCAACAACGTACACAAATGCGCGATTTAATGCGCCAGCATCATCAAGACAGATATAACGGAGATTTCCGTCAGCGTCATGAGAATATGCATAAATTAGTCACAGCTGAGAAATTTGATGAAGCGGCTGTAAGAGCACAGATGCAAGATATGGATAAACAAGCAATTGAGCGCCATGTTGAAATGGCAAAAGTCCATAACCAAATGTATCAGCTGTTAACCCCAGAACAGAAAGCGCAGTTGGAAAAGAATTACCAACAGCAAATGTCATCTGTTGACCAGCAAGCTCAACAGAATCAGTAATGAAGTAAGAGTGTAGTAAAGTAGTACCTAGTTAGAGAGTAAGTAGCAACAACGAAGTTTTTTCCTTGCCATAGACACCATCCCTGTCTTTTGCAGCCCCTCTGGAGAGGGGCTTTTTTTTTGATGGAGAGTTATCTTTTTACCACTCGAGCTGGTACACCAACGGCTGTTACATTATCAGGGATGTTATGTATGACAACCGCACCCGCCCCTATTTTTATGTTATTTCCAATGATTACATTTTCTACAACACAAACATGTGGAGCGATATAAACATTATCACCTATAACTGCCGGATGTTGTTTATTGGAACCTATAGTAACTTGATGACTTAATGTGAAATTTTTTCCTATGATTGTGTTTGGATTTATACATATCCCACCAACAGATACATGTCCAATATATAGCCCACCTTCAATTTTTGTTTCAACTGGAAGGTAGATATTGTATTTTTTACATTTATTTTTGTATATTTTTCGGGCTAATTTTCTTATCCACTTATTTTCATATGAACACAGTCTGAACCATAATGAAAAATTAAATGATTCATTTTTTCTGAATGTTCTCAATAGTGATTTAAAGTTACTTTCTGATGTATAACGAAGCAAATCTTCAGTAATTATATTTCTTATCTCAGTTTTATTTTTTGTTTTCACTATCTTTACCTGTTAGATTCGAAACAAATGTATGCATAATTTATGCAGAAAAAGAATACTGTAAAATTGAAAACAACCCTACCAGTAACAACATCAATAACCTATTCTGAATAATAAACACTAGAAGGAAGAAGGTACTATTTAGTTTGTGGCGATAATTCACTTAAACAGCTTTCAAACTCAGATATGAATAAATTATAGTCTGTAACTTTTTTAGACCAATTAAGTGCATTACTACTATAAAATGTATAATTTTCCATAATTTCTATAATACTATTTGCACATTTTTGAGGTGAAATTAACTTTGGTTCTATTAATTCATCTAAGGTAGGATCATATACATCATATGAAAAATCTATATTTAGTCCAGTTAGTTGGCGATACTCATCAATTGATAATGTTGGTTTAACACCAATACCGCAATAATTATCTTTTATTGCTTCAGGTTGACCATTTAATATAGGAAATATAACAGGAATTCCATTTGATAGTGCTTCGACGCAAGATAATCCAAAAGCCTCTAATATTGGAGTACTTAAATAAATATCTATTTTTGAATAAAAAGTTAACATATCTGATTGATAACCTATAAACTCAATAGAATTTTCAAGATTCAAGCTAGAAGCCAATCTTTCCAAATCATTTCTCTGGTCTCCATCCCCTGCAATAATGAGTCTTGCAGAAATGTTTTTATTTCTTAATTCTTTCAAGGTAGCAATTGCAATTCCGATACCTTTTAACCCAACAAGTCGAGAAGCTACTCCCAATGTAATGATATTTTGTTTAAAAGTATGTGTTATTTTATGGGCTATATGAGGTAACCTATTGATGACAACATTAATATCAAATTGAGGTTTAAACCTTAACTCCATTACTCTTTTTGAAGCATTCGATACAGCAATAGCAGAGTCAAGGATCTGGAAAAAAAATTGTGTTTTTTGGTTTATAGGATATTGCCAAGAACAACCATGATCATAATAAACTAAGCTGGTGTTTTTAGGCTTTCTGGATAACCTTGGAACGAAGTCCCATACTAAAGTGACATCGGCTTTGCTTGCTTCAATTTTTTTTATTAAGACGTATTTTCTTAAAAAAGAAGGATATTTTATTTTAGTAGACGCAATTTTATTGGCGTATTTTATATTAAAATTCTTAAGCTCAGGGATCAGGTTTTTATTTAAAGAGTTACTAGTGCACAAGATCTCATTTTGAAATGAGCTATTTTTTAAATATTCAATAAACAAACGTTCGGCACCACCAAACCCTTGTAAATTAATCAAATGAAGTATTTTCATGATACTAAACCTGTTCCATTCTTTATTAAATAGCCTAATAACACGACTAATCAGTTATAACTCAAAAATCTTATATAAATTATAATTAAAAAATAAGGGCAGATTATTATTCTACCCTTAAATATACTACAACAACGCCTCTGGAGATTCAGGTAAAATCTGCCCGCCATCCACGATAATTGTTTGACCTGTAATATACTTGGCTTCATTCGACGCAAAGAATGCGGCGGCATAGCCGATATCTTCTGGTTCACCTAAAGTATGTGTTGGAATAGACGCTTTCATCTGATTTAAATAAGCTTCACCTTGCGCCTGTAAGCCTTCGGTGAGGATATTTCCTGGCATCACAGCATTGATGGTAATACCATGGCGTGCATATTCTAGTGCTGCGCTACGCATAAAACCCAATTGTCCTGCTTTACTTGCACCATAGTGGCTCCAACCCGGGTAACCCGTAATAGCGCCTGTAATAGAAGAAGTGATAATTACACGACCTTGTTTTTGTTTTTCCATTACGCGAAGGGCTGCTTTTACTAAGAAAAACATCCCCTTGAGGTTAACGGTGTGCATTTTATCCCAATCGGCTTCCGTCATCTCTTTAATAGTGGCTTGAGGGAAAATACCAGTATTGGAACAAAGAATATCGAGTTTACCGTACTCTTTCACTACCTCATCAACCACTTTTTCGCAGGCAGATTGATGAGTGACATCAAGGTGCATAAACTCAATATTCAATTCTTGTTTTGTTTTATTGCCTGCAACATCATCAATATCGGCAATAATCACTTTCGCACCACTATTTTTTAGGGCAATAACGATACCTTTACCAATACCTTTTGCACCACCTGAAACCAAAGCGATTTTACCCGTTAAATCAAACATAAAACCTCCTATTAAGTGTGAGTTCCACTGTATCAGTCTAGATTGAAAAGCGGTAAATCAACCAGAGAACTTTGTTGATGGTCACAAATGTACCCTAGATCATCTTTTTCGTTGAAAGGATGACATCACAAAATAGAGAGATAAACGGTAGATAGAACATCACACCAGAGAAAACTGAATATTTATCAAAATATGCCGATGCTATTTTTTAGCGTAAATAGCGTTTTTTTGAGATGAATGCAAAAAGGCAGTAAAGTGTCTGTATAAAAAGTGTTAACTTATTGGCGAAATGCGTTTGAGATAGACTAGTATAATATTTATACAGGCTACTTGATTAGTTTAATGCGCATCAAGTTTATGAAAAAAAATGTACGATAATGATGAACTGGTAAAAAATATGCGTACAATGGTATTGTTGAATCAATTCAGCATTTACGATATCGGAAAATTACACCAGATAAGCCGGTATTGAAATAAAAAGTTATTCCAACAATTTTGCAATAATTACATCGAATAAGAATCAGAGGTAATCATGGTCAATGGGATCAAAAGAATTGGGGTTTTAACAAGTGGTGGTGATGCACCAGGTATGAATGCCGCGATCCGTGGTGTTGTCCGTGCCGCACTAAGTGAAGGTTTAGAGGTTTATGGGATTATGGATGGCTACATGGGGCTATACGAAAATCGCATGAAAAAACTCGACCGTTTTAGCGTGTCAGACATGATCAACCGTGGTGGTACATTCCTTGGTTCTGCTCGTTTCCCTGAGTTCCGTGAAGACAATGTACGTGCTGTTGCTATCGAAAACATGAAACAAAATGAGCTTGATGCCTTAGTTGTTATTGGTGGTGATGGTTCTTATTTAGGTGCAAAAAAATTAACGGAAGCAGGTTTTCCATGTATCGGTTTACCAGGCACAATCGATAATGATGTTGCTGGTACTGACTACACTATCGGCTATTTCACTGCATTAGAAACGGCTGTTGAAGCCATTGACCGCTTACGTGATACTTCAACTTCTCACAAACGTATCTCTATCGTAGAAGTGATGGGACGTTACTGTGGTGACTTAACACTGTCTGCGGCAATCGCAGGGGGCTGTGAATTTGTTGTTCTGCCTGAATCTGAATTACCTTTTAATCGTGATGAGTTATTGGCAGAAATCAAAGCGGGTATTGAACGTGGTAAACGTCACGCCATCGTTGCAATCACTGAGCACGTTTGTGATGTGCATGAATTGGCTCGTTTTATTGAGGCTGAAACTAAACATGAAACGCGTGCAACGGTATTAGGTCATATCCAACGTGGTGGTTCTCCAGTTGCTTACGACCGTATTCTTGCTTCTCGCATGGGTGCTTACTCTGTACAACTGCTATTAGAAGGCTATGGCGGTCGTTGTGTCGGTATTCAAAACGAAAAACTGGTTCACCATGATATTATTGATGCGGTTATGAATATGAAACGTGTCTTTAAGGCTGATTGGTATGAAACAGCGAAAAAGTTGTACTAAGCAATAGCCTCACCGTAATACCAAAGCCTTTCTGAGTTCTATCCTTATTCGTGAACTGCTCTGATACTTTTTTGTGTCAGAGTAGTTTCTCGAGTGAAAACATTTCATTTAGCGATCTCTATCCTCCTTTATTTCTTCTGCTCCCCTTTATATTGATAGATATATTCCTGTTGTGTATATCCATCGGCTTTTTGTTATTTCATCGTTATAAAACTTTCTGTCAGCCTAGTTAAATACTTAACGATAGGGGGATAGATATGTTTAAACAATGGGGTGTGTTATCAACCGTTTTAATGGCATTACTTTTTTCCAATATTTTATGGGCTAAAGATATTCAATTATTGAATGTCTCTTATGATCCAACGAGAGAACTTTATCAGCAGTATAATCAAGCATTTAGTCAGTATTGGGAGCAGAAAACGGGAGATAAAGTGACTATTCGTCAATCACATGGTGGCTCAGGAAAGCAAGCAACATCGGTAATAAATGGTATTGAAGCGGATGTTGTTACCTTAGCACTAGCTTATGACATAGATGCAATCGCTCAAAGAGGGAGTATTGATAAACGGTGGCTAAAACGACTTCCTGATAATTCAGCCCCTTACACGTCAACAATCGTTTTTCTGGTCAGAAAAGGAAACCCTAAACAAATAGTCGATTGGGATTCATTAATCAAACCAAGTGTTTCAATTATTACCCCTAATCCAAAAACCTCAGGCGGTGCGAGATGGAACTATCTTGCAGCGTGGGGATATGGATTAAAAGCCAATCATCAAGACAGTGAAAAAGCCAAAGCCTTCGTCAAAGCACTTTATCAGCAAGTTGAGGTGTTAGATTCAGGTGCAAGAGGAGCCACAAACACCTTTGTTGAACGGGGCATTGGTGATGTATTGATTGCATGGGAAAACGAAGCTTTATTAGCGATTAATGAATTAGGGGCTGATAAATTTGAAATTGTTACTCCATCAGTTTCTATTCTTGCAGAGCCTACCGTTTCTGTCGTTGATAAAGTGGTTGATAAGCGAGGCACACGAGAAATCGCTACCGCTTATTTAGAGTATCTTTATTCACCACAAGGACAAGAAATCGCTGCGAAAAACTATTATCGCCCTAGAGATAAAGCGATAGCGGAAAAATATCAAAGTAGTTTTCCAAAACTAGAGTTATTTACGCTTAATAACGTTTTTGGCGATTGGCAATCTGCACAGAAAACACATTTTGCGACAGGCGGTGTGTTTGATGAAATAAGTCGTCGCTGATCACACGGCTAAAAACAAAAAAATCACCTTCTGCTTTATCTTCAGTAAGGTGATTTTCTCTATTTTTTATCGATTAATGGCATAGGCCAGAAAGATAAAAATTATTTTTTCGCTTTAGCTTGTGCTGCTGCTTTAACGATAACGGCAAATGCGTCCGCTTTCAGTGAAGCGCCACCAACTAATGCGCCATCGATGTCTGGTTGACCAAACAGTTCGGCTGCATTTTTATCATTAACAGAGCCACCGTATTGAATGATCACTTGTTCAGCGATAGCAGCATCTTTTTTCGCGATATGATCACGAATAAATTTATGAACCGCTTGAGCTTGTGCTGGAGTTGCAGATTTACCTGTACCGATAGCCCAAATTGGCTCATAAGCAATAACGGCATCTTTAAATGCTGCTGCACCATGTGCATTTAAAACAGCATCAATTTGGCGAGCACACACTTCTTGTGTTTTGCCTGCTTCATTTTCTGCTTCAGTTTCACCGATACATAATACAGGTGTTAAACCTAACTCTTTTAACACGCCGAATTTTTGAGCGATAAACTCGTCAGATTCTTTATGATAAGTACGACGCTCAGAGTGGCCAATGATAACGTATTTAACATCAACGTTTTTCAGCATTTCTGCTGAAGTTTCACCAGTGAAAGCACCTGATAAGTTAACACCTGTATCTTGAGCACCTAATGCAATACGGCTTCCACCAATTTCATGGCGTGCTTGGCATAGGTAAACTGCTGGTGGTGCGATAGCAACATCACAACCCGCAACACCGCTAACTTCTTTACGTAATGCAGCAATTAATTCATGAACCATATGAATGCTGCCGTTGAGTTTCCAGTTACCCATGACTAATGGATGGCGCATAACTTTTCCTCCAACCGAGTGGTTTAAATTTAGTTTGCTAATAAACACGAATTCTGTTGATGCACAACAGTATAGAGAACAATGAATAGAATAGCTTTGTTTTTTATCACGGAATAGCTGAAACGATCTTGCTGTTTAAAGAAAGCTTAATCGGTTCAATGGCGAAGGTGGTTAATTGGTCATCTTCATGGGCAATAATATAGCGAATAGCACCCACATCATGGCTAATGTAATCAGAATTTTGATTTTTAAATGCGAATAAATTGAGAGCTTCTTGAATTTGCTCTTGGGTTATTGATGAGTCAAATTGGGCGATCAAAGTGATAATGTATTGTGTTGTTAGCTCGCGATTTATTTTTTCTAATTCAGGTGAATCTGGGGAGTGGATCAGCGTGAGTTGTAAACTTTTTATTTTTTCGCTCCCGCGCTCTAATATTGCAGATGAATAGAGATAAGGCGTAATACGCGTTGCAGCTCTAACAAGAGGGATCGCAATATCGTGATTAGTAATAATTTTATATTCGTTAAGCGATAACAACGGATTTTGTTGATTGAACTTAGCTCTTAGCTCTGGAATGGTTATCTCAAAAACAGGTGCATCTTGTTTAAGATAGGCAATATCATCTTTAGTGGGCTGTTTTTGTGTGACAGACATTTCTGTTGCAAAAACAGAAGTTGGCAAACAAAGAGCAATACTTATGATTATCAGGTATAACGTAGAAAGTGTGTTTGCTTTTATCATCTGTCCTCCGCTTATCTGTGCTGTTATTGGCTAGTCTGTATTATTTGGTACCAAATGGACAGTGTAATTCACAAATTAAGTAAATTATTGAGAATTTATGACCTTACAACATTGGGCATTTTCATTCAAAGGACGAATTGGACGTCGTGATTTCTGGGCTGGTTTAGGGGCTTGTTTTGCTCTTTTTTTAGGCTTATTTATTATTAATGATATGATTTATCCATTACCAGCTATTGTTACGTGGATACTCATCTTTTTTATTCTTTATCCTTTATGCGCGATTTTTACAAAAAGACTGCATGATAGAAATAAAAGAGGAATATGGCTCTTATTACTCTTACTTGCCGTGATGTTAGGATTAGCCGATACCAGTAGTTTAGAACCTTTTTGGCAATGGGCGATTGGACGTTTTCTTCCTTCTTTTATTGGGATGATTATGTTGCTTGATTGTGGTGTATTTATTGGTAATGACGGTGAAAACTATTTTGGTAAACAAACTGAGCAAGTGGATTACCGACGCTTACGCTAATACTTTTTATTAAAATAAATTAATAAGGGCGAAAGAGAAGAATTCGCCCCTATTATTATTTCTCTTTTTCATATTACCAATATTGCTCACTGGTGATATGCCCGGGTTTTCGTCGTAAATGCTTACGCATTTCCCGCTGCTCTTTCAAGAGTTGTTGAGTGTCTCTGACCATTTGTGGATTACCACACAACATAATATGGCTCTCTTCTGGGCTGATGGTTAGGCCAACTGTTTTTTCTAAAGCCCCACTTTCAATGAGTGCAGGAATACGTCCTGTTAATGAGCCAATATGATTTTCACGGCTGACAACGGTTTGAATGCGTAATTTGCCTTGATAACGTTCAACGAGTTTTTCCATTAAAGGTAAATAGCTTAAGTCATTAGCATATCGAACAGCGTGGACAAGAACGATATTTTCAAATCGAGAAAGATCTTCACCTAATTGTAAAATAGAGAGGAAAGGGCCGATAGCGGTACCTGTCGAAAGCATCCAAAGTGTATTCGCGGTGGGTACTTCTTCTAATACAAAAAAGCCACTGGCTTGTTCGGTCACAAGAACTTCATCACCTATTTTTAGTGCGCACAATTTAGGGCTTAATTTTCCATCAGGCACAGTCACCAGATAGAACTCTAAATTGGGATCATTAGGTGCATTCACATAAGAGTAGGCTCGTTGTACTCGCTCGCCATCAATATCTAGCGCTAATTTTGCAAATTGCCCAGCTGTAAACTTATCAATAGGAGCATTGACGACAAGACTCATTAACGCATCAGTCCAGTGATGAACTTGAGTAACTTTTCCATTCACCCAATTAGCCATAGAGATTATCTCCTTTTGATAAATATGCTTATGTTGATTATTTATTCTAAATAGGAAGCGATTTTTTATTTATCAAGATGGTGTGGTGATGTTATTTATCTGAGATTTTGTCAATCAATGACACAATATGTACATTTATATTGACAGCTATGGTGTTTTTCTCTGACATTAGGTGTCGTACAAAAATTGTTGGCTATCTCGCAAATTTCTCCAAATTTGTTAACTTAGTCTCATTCTGAAAAGGCATGCATTTTGCAGAGTTTATTTTTATAAATTCTCTGTGGTGTGTGCCTGTCCGTTAATTTATTTATCTGAAATTCTTGAGCAAAGAAAAGAAATGAGAAAGTTAGAGCATGCAAATCTATTATTATTGATAATTGCACTGGTTGCTGTGGGTCAAATGACTCAAACTATTTATGTTCCTGTTATTGCTGATATGGCCGTTTACTTTGGTGAGCCAACCGGAGCGGTACAGCAAGTTATGGGTGCCTATCTTTTTTCTTATGGTTTTTCACAGCTAATTTATGGACCTATTTCCGACAAAGTAGGGCGCCGTCCTGTTATTTTAGTTGGTATGACTATTTTTTGTTTATCAACACTCGTAGCGATTTTCTCGCAAAATTTAACCACACTGGTGATTGCAAGTACCTTACAAGGGATGGGAACCGGTGTTGCAGGTGTAATGACACGTACCCAACCTCGTGATTTATATACAGGAACTGCATTACGTTACGCCAATAGTTTGTTAAATATGGGCGTTTTAGTTAGCCCATTATTAGCGCCGATGATTGGTGGTGTTGTCGCTCACTTCTTTGGCTGGCATGCGTGTTATATTTTCTTATTATTATTGGGAAGTAGCGTTCTTTTCTGTATGTATCGTTGGATGCCTGAAACACGTCCTGTACAAGTTGAAAAGCGTAAAATGTTATCATCATTTTACTTACTGCTTTCAAACAGTACCTTTAGTGCTTTTTTAATTATGCTGATTTGTGCGTTATCAGGTATTGCGGTCTTTGAGGCATCAAGCGGTGTATTGATGGGCGGCGTGTTGGGATTAAATAGTATTACTATCAGTATATTATTTATTTTGCCTATTCCCGCTGCATTTTTTGGTGCTTGGTATGCAGGCCGTGAAGGCAAAACCTTTGTACAGCTGATGTGGCATTCTGTGTTTTGTTGTTTATCCGCAGGGATTTTAATGTGGATCCCCGGTTGGCTAAATATTATTAATATTTGGACTTTATTAGTACCCGCAGCACTATTTTTCTTTGGTGCAGGTATGCTATTCCCATTAGCAACAACAGGGGCGATGGAGCCATTCCCTTATTTAGCGGGTTCAGCAGGTGCACTGGTGGGTGGTTTACAAAATGTAGGTTCCGGTGTAGCAACATGGTTTTCTGCTTTACTGCCACAACATAATCAATTCAGTTTAGGTATGATTATGTTTGCTATGTCAGTAGTGATTATGCTTTGTTGGCTTCCTTTGGCTCATCGTTTTAGCCATGAAGAACATACTATTTAGTTGATTGATGTAGTGACTGAAATAAAAAATGCCGAGATAAAAATCTCGGCATTTTGGTTTTGTAGCCTAGGCTACTTCTCTCTCAAACAGTTTTACTGCAATTAACCTTTACTGAATTAACCGCGATCTTCCCATTCTTGAGCGCGAGCGACGGCTTTTTTCCAGCCGTTATAGCGATAGTTACGCTCAGTGGTTTCGATGCCAGGGCGGAATTCCTTATCAATAGCGGCTTTGTTTTTCACTTCTTCTAAATCACTCCAAAAACCGATAGCAAGACCAGCAAGGAATGCAGCACCTAATGCGGTACTTTCACGAACAACAGGGCGTTCTACACGCGTACCTAAAATATCGGATTGGAACTGCATTAAGAAGTTGTTGGCAACAGCACCACCATCAACACGCAGTGATTGTAAACGTGCGCCTGAATCAGCTTGCATTGCATCAAGCACATCGCGTGTTTGATAAGCGATAGACTCTAAGGTTGCACGAATAATGTGATTACGGTTAGCGCCACGGGTTAAACCAAAAATAGCACCACGAGCATACGGATCCCAATATGGTGCGCCTAAACCTGTAAATGCAGGAACAACATAGACGCCATTAGTATCATTAACTTTAGTTGCGAAGTATTCAGAGTCAGTAGCTTCATCAATGAGTTTTAGCTCATCACGTAGCCATTGAATAGAAGCACCACCAACGAATACCGCACCTTCTAGGGCATAGTTCACTTCACCGCGAGGACCACAACAAATTGTTGTTAACAAACCATGATTAGAACGAACTGCTTCTTTACCTGTATTCATCAGTAAGAAGCAACCCGTACCATAGGTATTTTTTGCCATGCCACTTTGTACGCAAAGCTGACCATAAAGTGCAGCTTGTTGGTCACCCGCCATACCGGCGATAGGAATACGTGTCCCCCCTTTACCACCAATGTTTGTTTGGCCATAAACTTCTGAAGATGGCACTACTTTTGGTAGCATATTGCGAGGAATATCCAGCAGATCGAGGATTTTTTGATCCCAATCTAAAGAGTGGATATTAAATAACATGGTACGTGAGGCGTTAGTGAAATCTGTAACGTGAACGCGACCTTGTGTCATTTTCCAAACTAACCAAGTATCAACAGTACCGAATAACAATTCGCCTTTTTCTGCTTTTTCACGAGCGCCTTCGACGTTGTCGAGGATCCATTTTAATTTTGTACCAGAGAAATAAGGGTCAACCATTAAACCCGTGTTTTGACGGATATATTCTTCAACACCTTCTTTATCTTTTAAGCGAGTACAGAAATCCGCAGTACGACGGCATTGCCATACAATTGCATTATAAACAGGTTTCCCCGTTTCTTTATCCCATACAATGGTGGTTTCACGTTGGTTTGTGATACCAATACCTGCAACGTGGTCGGATGGAATATCTGCTTTTGCTAATACTTCAACTAAGGTTGCACTTTGTGTCGCCCAAATTTCCATTGGATCGTGTTCAACCCAGCCTGGCTTAGGATAGATTTGGGTGAATTCACGTTGTGAAATACTGACAATATTGGCATCGTGGTCAATGACTACGGCGCGTGAACTGGTTGTACCCTGATCCAGTGCAACAATGTATTTTTTCTCGGTATTCGATGTATTTGTTTCTGTCGTCATGTTAGTAACCTGTTCTGATAATCAACAATATTGCTCTTAATTTTATTTATCGTCTTCAATTTTGCAGGTATCGCAAGGTAAGTGACGGCCAATTAATTTACGGTAAGCCAATGCACCTAAGATACCACCGATAAATGGAGCAATCATTGGAACTAAGAAATAAGGGATATCACGTCCACCAGTCAGCGCAATATCACCCCAGCCAGCAAAGTACGCAACCAGTTTTGGACCAAAGTCACGAGCTGGGTTTAAGGCGAATCCAGTTAATGGGCCAAATGCACCACCGATTACGGCAATTAAGATACCAATTAATAAAGGTGCTAATGGACCTTTAGGTACACCGTTGCCATCATCAGTTAAGGCTAAAATTAAGCCAACTAATATAACGGCAATGATAACTTCAACAAAAAAGGCATGTACAACGGAAATTTGAGCTGCAGGATAAGTTGAAAATACACCAGCAGTGAAGAGACTTTCTTGTGAGCCTCTGACAATGCCATTAACTTGTTCGTAGTCGAGGAAAACACTGTAGTACATAAAATACACAATAGCAGCGGCAAAGAAGCCACCTAACATTTGTGCAATAATATAAGGGATAACTTTTCTGCGTTCAAAGCAAGCAAATAACCAAAATGCAACGGTAACTGCTGGGTTTAAGTGAGCACCAGATGTGCCCGCGGTAAGATAAACGGCTAAGGCAACACCCAGCCCCCAGATAATACTTATCTCCCACAGTCCTAGCTCTGCGCCTGCAATACGTACCGCAGCAACACAACCAAGACCAAAGAAGACTAGTAACGCAGTTCCGATAAATTCAGAAATGCATTGACCCATAAGAGAGGTTTTCGTCTGGCTCATATATTCTATCCTGAAAGAGGGTTATTTATTGTTAGTATTCTTTTCGAATTGAAAAGATAACTGTGAATTTATCGTTAATGAGCGTAAACGAGAATAAGCGAAATTGAAATTTGTGTGTCTCATCAAGAAAATGAGTGAAAACGCTCTTAATTAGTGACTTGTTCGACATTTGTAATGTGATCTGACCAGTATTTTTGATAAATTGAAAAAAGAATGTAATTCCTCGGAAGATGCTAGACAGTTGTTGATAGGCTACTTACAATCGGAAGTATCGATTATATGGGGGATTACAGTATGTCATTTGAAGTTTTCGAGAAGTTAGAATCAAAAGTACAACAAGCAATTGATACCATCACGTTATTACAGATGGAAATCGAAGAGTTAAAAGAAAAAAATAACGCGCTGAGCCAAGAAGTTCAAGAAGCAGCGGGATCACGCGAAGCTCTTGTTCGTGAAAATGAAGAACTGAAACAAGAGCAATCAACTTGGCAAGAGCGTTTACGCGCGCTGTTAGGCAAAATGGAAGACGTGCAATAATTGTCTTTATTTGCTTAAAGCCTAAAAAAACAAAAGCCACCGTTAGGTGGCTTTTGAGTATTGAAATCGTAAGAACGCAGATAAAAAGTAACAATTACTCTTCAATCAAATCTTCATCTAAGCCTAATGGCTCTTCAGATAAAATGATCCCTGTGTTATCAGCATAAAGATAATCACCAGAGAAGAAGGTAACACCACCGAAGTTAACACGGATATCACTTTCACCAATGCCTTCACTTTGGCAACCCGCAGGAATAGCAGCCATTGCTTGAATACCTAAATCAAGCTCTGATAATGCATCAACTTGACGTACGGCGCCGTAAACGACAATGCCTTCCCATTCATTAGAAACAGCAAGTCGCGCTAGTTCAGCATCAACTAAGGCTTTACGTACAGAGCCACCGCCATCGACCAAAAGAATACGACCCTTGCCATTTTCTTCGAGTAAGTCATAAAGCAGGCCATTATCTTCAAAACATTTAACGGTGATGATTTGCCCGTTAAAGGCACTTTGACCACCAAAGTTTGAGAAAAGCGGTTCTACGACATTGATATCTTCTTGATAGATATCACAGAGTTCAGAAGTATCATATTTCATAGGAGATTACGTCAGGTTGCCACAGGAAAGTCCAGTATATCCCTTAACAGGGGCGGTTGGCAAAAGACTCACTGAAAATTCAGTGAGTCAAATCAACAATCGAGTGAAATTATTCTAAAACTAAACCTAAAGAGAAAAGAACGTTAGTTAACAGTGCTGCTTTTACCATATGTTCGAGTAGTGGACGCATCGCCTCACCTGAATGATCGGCATTCACACGTTTGATATGCAGTAAAAGCATAGGGGTGGCGAGTAAAAATAACCACGCGGTCCAGCGATGCATATAAAGTAGAGTGAAGATAATTAAGCAGGCAATAGAGAGAAAAATAACACACGTATGGTAAGTTCGTGAGCCAGCAGGGCCTAAGCGAACAGCTAATGTATGTTTACCTGCCTGAATATCACTTTCTAAATCGCGCATATTATTAATGTTTAGAACAGCGACAGAAAGTAAACCACAGGCTGTGGCAGGAAGTAGGGTAACAATATCAAAAGTGTTGGATTGTAAGTAATAAGTTCCGATGACACTTAACCAGCCAAAGAAAATTAAAACAGAGATATCACCCAGCCCCATATAACCATAAGGGCGCTTACCCACGGTATAAGTAATCGCAGCAACAATAGCGAGTAAACCCATCACTAAGAAGCCAATAGCATCTTCTGGCTTTTTACAGGCGACAATAATCAGTGCAATACCACAGATACAGGAAATAATAACATTTAGGATCAGCGCTTTTTTCATTTGAGCCGCTGTTATTATGCCTTTTTGCATTCCACGAAGTGGCCCTAAACGCTCTTCAGTATCTGTTCCTTTTACGGCATCACCATAGTCATTGGCAAGGTTTGATAAGATCTGTAACGTTCCTGCTGTCAATATAGCAAGCAGTGCAATAGGTAGCTCAAAATGACCCATCCAATACGCTAATGCGGAACCAGTCACAATGGCAATTAACCCTAAAGGTAGAGTTTTGGGTCGTAAACTTTCAAGCCAGGCTTGGGTCCGGCTAGTGGAATTTAGAGAGCTCATGCTGAAATTCGATACTCATGTTCGTTGTTATTATAAAAATAAGAATGGGAGGCAAGCCTCCCACGTAAATATTGCTGATAAGGATCGCACAAGTTGATTATAAAATAAATCGACTCAGATCTTCATCTGCGACAAGCTCATCCAGATGCTGTTTCACATATTCTGCATCAATCAATACTGATTGACCTTGACGTTCACTTGCATCGTAGGAAATTTCTTCCATCAAACGTTCTAAAACAGTATGCAAACGACGAGCACCGATATTTTCAGTGGTTTCGTTTACGCGCCATGCTGATTCAGCAATTTTGCGAATACCGTCTTCGGTGAAGCTAATAGACACACCTTCGGTTGCCATTAATGCTTCATACTGTTTTGTTAACGATGCATTAGGTTCAGTTAGAATACGCTCAAAATCTTCTGCTGTCAGCGCTTGAAGTTCAACACGAATTGGCAGACGTCCTTGTAATTCAGGAATTAAATCAGAAGGACTTGAAACTTGGAAAGCGCCTGATGCAATAAACAGAATATGGTCTGTTTTTACCATACCGTGTTTTGTTGAAACTGTACAACCTTCAACCAGTGGTAAGAGGTCACGCTGTACACCTTCACGAGAAACGTCAGGGCCAGAACTTTGTCCACCACGTTTACAGATTTTATCTACTTCATCAATAAAGACGATACCGTGTTGTTCTACCGCATCAATAGCTTGCTGTTTAAGCTCTTCAGGGTTAACTAATTTAGCAGCTTCTTCTTCAACAATAAGCTTAAACGCATCTTTGATTTTCATCTTGCGCGCTTTTTGCTTTTGTCCCGCTAAATTTTGGAACATAGATTGTAATTGGTTCGTCATCTCTTCCATTCCTGGAGGAGCCATAATTTCAACACCCATTGGTGTTGCAGATAACTCAATTTCAATCTCTTTATCGTCTAATTGGCCTTCACGTAATTTTTTACGGAAAGATTGACGCGCTGCTGAAGGTTCTGATGCTTGTTCTGTTACGCCCCAGTTATTTTTTGCTGGTGGAATAAGTACATCAAGGATACGTTCTTCAGCCATTTCCTCAGCGCGGAAGCGATTTTTTTCAATTGCTTGGCTACGTACCATTTTTACCGCAGAGTCGGTTAAGTCACGGATAATAGAATCGACTTCTTTACCCACATAACCCACTTCGGTGAATTTAGTTGCTTCGACTTTGATGAAAGGTGCATTTGCCAATTTTGCTAAACGGCGTGCAATTTCAGTTTTACCAACACCGGTAGGTCCAATCATCAGAATATTTTTAGGTGTGACTTCATGGCGTAGCGCTTCATCAAGCTGCATACGACGCCAGCGGTTACGTAGGGCAATCGCCACAGCACGTTTCGCTTTATCTTGACCAATAATAAATCTATCAAGTTCACTGGCAATTTCGCGAGGAGTCATTTCAGACATGCTCTCTAATCCTTACTCTTTTGAAGAGAGTTCTTCAAAGTTGACATTATGGTTAGTGTAAATACAGATATCTCCAGCGATGCTAAGTGCTTTCTCAGCAATTTCTCGTGCAGAAAGTTCAGTATTTTCTAGCATAGCTCTAGCCGCTGCTTGTGCATAAGGGCCACCGGAACCGATAGCAATTAAATCGTTTTCTGGTTGAACCACATCACCATTACCTGTGATGATAAGAGATGTATTTTCATCTGCAACAGCAAGCAACGCTTCTAATTTGCGTAGCATTCTGTCTGTGCGCCAATCTTTAGCAAGTTCTACCGCAGCTTTAGTTAAATGCCCTTGGTGAAGTTCTAATTTGCGCTCAAACAGTTCAAAAAGAGTAAAAGCATCAGCAGTGCCGCCAGCAAATCCCGCAATGACTTTGTCGTTATAAAGACGGCGTACTTTGCGAACATTGCCTTTCATGACGGTATTACCCATCGTCGCCTGTCCATCACCACCGATTACAACTTGGCCCTTACGGCGAACACTTACGATTGTAGTCATGAGTCAGCCCCTGGTTTAATCAATAAAAATGAGACGGGAAGTGTCTTTATTTAAGATAAAGCACTGCCCGTTGTGTGAATTAGAATTATAGGTGGGGGAGAAAATTTATTTTTCAACCCCCAGAAGAGCGAAGAATACAACCTGATACGCCAGCTCCAGCTGCTTGTCTACTCACAGAGTTGGCTTGTTCTTTACTGTAAGGACCTGATAAGACGCGGATCCAACCATCATTTCCTTTCGTTACTCGGCTTTCAACACCAGAAAAAGCCAGAGTTGCTCTCACTGATTCAGCTTGTTCGGTATTTTTAAATGAGCCGCATTGCACTAAAAAGTTTGCTTCAGTAACAGCAGGTTTAGGCGGTGTAACAATTGCAGGTACTTGCGGTGGTTGAGTTTGTACAGGCTGTTGTGCAACAGAAGGTGTTGTTGTTGCAGGTGGTGTTACAACCACTTGTGAGCGCGGTACTTCACCATTGTAAGGCACTTCTGGCAGTTGAACAGCAGGTTGACGCTTATCCGCTTCAATTTGTTGTAAAAAACGTAACTGCTCAGGCGAAAGTGTTGCTTTCGGATTAATCTGGCTACCCGATGAAGGATATTCAGGCTGTAAAGGCGTACCGACCTGACGATTTTCCAATTCTTTAATATATTGCCAACGCTCTTGCGGTTTTGGCGGTAGGCTATTCGCTGGATGTTGCCCAGTGATGGTTGGCGTTGTTTCTACGGCTTCTTTTTTATCATGTGTAATAAAATAGAGGCCGCCGATAAACAGCGCCACAATAGCGATTGCCGCAATAAGCGTCGTTAAAGGCAGCCCTTTAGCAGCCTTTTTGCTTTTACTTTTCGTTGTCTTTTTACGACGAGCAGATGTCTGCCCTCGTCCCACATAGTCTCGTTGTGCCACAGTTCGATTCGCTGATAATTAAAGGAATAGGTATCACAAACGATATGTTACTTAACATAGTGTGTTTTGCCTAGCTTTTAAGCCGACAGACACTCTCTCTTATAATTAGCTCACAATCTAATAAGCGAGAACCAGGTGCAACAGGTCTACCTTGTAGTTGGTCGAGTAATAACAACATAGATTCACGACCAATTTGATAACGAGGTTGCTCCATTGTTGTTAGGGCTGGTTCGCTATAACGTGTGATATCAAGATTATCAAAACCAATCACAGAGAGATCTTTAGGGAGCTCTAATCCTAATTTTTTCGCCTGCCACATAACGCCAATTGCCATAATATCACTATGACAGAACACGGCTGTTGGTGGCTCAGGTAAAGAAATCAGCTTTTTCAGACTTTCTGCACCGCTTTCATGGGTAAAATCACCACGGATAATATAATCTTCACGCAAAGGTACGCCTGTTCTACGCATGGCTTGAATATAGCCTTGCAAGCGATAACGACATAAAGGCATATCTTCAGGGCCTGTAATACATGCAATACGCTTATGACCCATTTGCTGTAAATAGTGTGTTGCTCTAAAAGATGCCGTGAGATTATCAATATGCACGGTAGGTAATTCGAGTTCAGGCGCAAACTCATTTGCCATGATCATCGGCGGTAAATTTTTCTGTTCTTCTTTGGAAACATCAAAAGGGATATGTGAGCCAAGAAGTAACATACCGTCAATTTGTTTGGTGATAATGAGATTAATAAAGGCATTTTCATGTTTTTGCTGATGTTTACAATCACCAATTAACACGAGATAACCATGTTGAGCAGCGGTTTCTTCGATGCCACACACAACATCAGTAAAAAATGGATCGCTGATGTTAGGTACGATCACAAGGATCGTTTTTGACTCGTTACGCTTAAGGTTTTTTGACAGGTTATGTGGGTAATAGCCCACATCAAGAACAGCCTGTTCAACTTTCTGACGGGTTTGTGAGGATACTTTTTCCGGATTCATTAAAGTACGTGACACAGTTGCTGTGGACACGCCGGCTGCAAGGGCAACATCTTTCATTGTTGCTTGCGTATTATCTTTATTATTCTGTTGCAAACCCCATACCTCCCTTCTGGATGGTTTAGTTAAACGATTGCTTTTTTGTTGCAAAAAAACCGCCAATATTCAAAAAAGGATTTTATCGACGGTTTTTAATTCAAGAAATATTCTAAATTGTTATTCTACCCACTTTTTAAATAGATACTGTTACCTAGTTTGCATAAAAAATGTGATACCAATCGTTTTTATGAGGTAGTTCGCAAAATTGATAAATAATCTCGGGCTGTAACGAGTATTCAAGCAAAATTGTATCCGCAGCATAAGTCTGACTAAAATATTCCCAATTTGAGCAGGAAAGATCCTTAACAGTCTGTTGGGTCAACATCAATATTCCATTTCACTTTTTTACTCTCAGGTAAGGCGACAATCTGAGGATAAGTGACAGACATCAATTTTTGTAAATAACCCCGTGAAGGATGCTGGAGCAATAATTGCCAACGATAATTTCCACCTCGTTTAGCTTGAATTGCTGGAACGGGTCCCATTACCCATAAATTCGCGTCTCGCATTGGGTGTTGTTCAAAAAACTGTTTGAGCTGTCGTAAGAACTGAGGCGCACGCTGATTATTGTGATCTTCAGAGCGGATCATAATATGGCTAGAATAAGGCGGTAAAAAAGTCGCTTGTCGCTCTTGCAAAGCTTCTTTAGTGAAAGCGTCATAACCTTTTTCTAATAGTGTCAGCAAAAGAGGGTGATCAGGCTGGTGAGTTTGTAAATACACCGCGCCTTGTTTACCCGCACGACCCGCACGACCTGATACTTGTATATAAAGCTGAGCAAAGCGTTCGGCTGCACGAAAATCACTGGAGAACAGAGCGCCATCCACATCAAGTAAAGCCACTAAGGTGACATCAGGAAAGTGATGCCCTTTGGCTAACATCTGTGTACCAATAAGAATGCGTGAGCCACCCTGATAAATATCTTCCAGTTGTTGCTCTAAAGCACCTTTGCGACTTGTTGTATCTTTATCAATTCGCGTCACTGGTGTATCAGGAAATAATTCACCAATCCCTTGCTCAAGTTGTTCGGTTCCTAATCCTACGGGGATTAAATTAGTTGAACCACATTGTGGGCATTGTGCTGGAATTCGTCGCTGACTATCACATTGATGGCAACGTAGCATGCCATGTTTTTGGTGGATAGTATAATAGTGATCGCAGCGAGGGCATTCTGCTATCCAACCACATTCATGGCATAACAATGCAGGTGAAAATCCTCGGCGATTTAAAAAGAGCATTACTTGGTTACCTGCATTAAGGTGCTCTTTTATTGCTTTAATCAGAATTGGAGACAACCCTGTTGTCAGCGGTTGCCCTTTTAAATCAATTAAATGCTCTGTTGCGGGTTTTGCATTGCCTGCACGTTGAGTCAGCGTGAGTTGTTGATATTTCTTTTGCTCAACATTAAAACTAGTTTCAATTGATGGGGTTGCGGTTCCCATCACGATAGGAATGTTTTCTTGCTTTGCTCGGAAAACGGCGAGATCACGAGCATGGTAACGCCAACCATCTTGTTGTTTATAAGAGCCATCATGCTCTTCATCGATAATAATAATGCCAAGATGCTGAAAAGGGGTTAGAAGTGCCGATCGTGTGCCAATAATAATGGCGTTATCACCTCGTTTTGCTCGTAACCAAACGGCTAAGCGTTCAGTATCATTTAATCCTGAATGAAGCACATCAACAGGGGCATTAAAGCGTGCTTTAAAACGGCGGATTGTTTGGGGTGTTAAACCAATTTCAGGCACCAGTACCAGTGCTTGTTTACCTTGCGCGAGAATTTTTTCTAATACACTTAAATAAACTTCCGTTTTTCCTGAACCTGTAATACCCAATAATAACCAAGGTGAGAACTGGTCAGCCTGCGCGGTGATTGCACCTACTGCAATAGTTTGTTCTGTGTTTAACTTAAAACGTTCGCCTTGAACCGCAAGATCATTGTGCCAGTGTATAGGAGCTGGTTGAATAGGGCGAAGGTCTGCAAACTCTTTCTTTTTTAAGTTATTAAGTGTTGCAGTTGTGATTTCAAATTCATCAAGTTGATGGCGATATAAAGGTGTACGGCGAAGGGCAGCTAATGCTTGTTGCTGTTTTTTTGCACCTTTTAAACTATTGAGATCGAGATTAATCCCCTCTTCAGTAGCATACCATTGCCATAATGGTGTGAATTCTGCGGGTTTTCCTTGTCGTAATAAAATCGGCATAGCATGAAATAGCACTTCCCCTAAAGGATAGTGATAATAAGCCGATGCCCAATTTAACATATCCCACAAAACACCCGGAAAGAGTGTTTCGCTATCAAGGATCTCATCAATTGGCTTTAGCTTTTCGATAGGAAACTCACTGTGTGTACTGAGTCCTTTGACAATACCAAGAGAGCGGCGTTTATTACCAAAAGGCACGATCACCCGACTGCCGATAACAGGCGCATCAATCCCTTCTGGTAACAGGTAATCAAAAGAGGAGAATAGTGGTACAGGTAAAATTACCTGAACTATAGTCATATCAGGGTTTCCGAGAGTTTTAGCGAAAAGATGACACTAAGAATATCACAAAAAGTGTGCAGATTTCATTGCGCGTTTAGCGGATATTCTGTATGATCCGCCCCCTTTGGTAGATAAATTACCAAACACTTAATTTCAATCAACACGACGTGTGGTGTTCGGCTGTGGGCTGAATGGCGACACGGCCTTAGTAGAGGTTTTCCATGCAAAAAGATATCCATCCTAAATACGAAGAAATTACTGCATCTTGCTCTTGCGGTAACGTTATGAAAATCAACTCCACTGCAGGTCATAACCTGAATCTGGACGTTTGTGACAAATGCCACCCATTCTATACTGGTAAACAACGTGATGTTGCAACTGGTGGTCGTGTTGATCTGTTCAACAAACGCTTCAAAATTCCAGGCAGCAAATAAGATATTTGTTGTCACAAGATGTCAGCCTAGTCTGGCATCTTGCAGACAGTTCGGAATTGAAAAGAAAAGCCCAAAGTTTTTGCTTTGGGCTTTTTTTATGGGCAAAGTCCTCTCTTTTTAGATAACGTTTTTGGTAGTGACAAGCCAGATCACAACTGATAAATTATCTATTCATCCATCTATTCACTTACCTATTCATAAAGCAATTAATATCATGACAATACGCTCTGAATTGATACGGCAAATACTACGTAATGAACCTAGGTCAGCAAGACAACTTACTGATATTATGAATATTAGCCAGCCAACATTGTCACGGGCATTAAACGCGCTAAGTGATGATATTGTGCGAATTGGTTCAGGATCTTCTATTCAATATGCTTTACGCGATAGTTCCCGTGGGTTTAATTCAGTTCCTATTTATCGTATAAATGAAGAAGGTAAGGTCAAGCCGCTAGGTAAATTGACGCCAGTTTTCCCAGAAGGTTTCGTCATGGAGCGGATAGACAATGTGAACCGACATAGTGAAGGTGTGCCATGGTGGTTATTGGATATGCGCCCCCAAGGATATCTTGGGAGAGCTTATGCTTCAGCCTATTCGGCTGAGCTTGGTTTGCCCCAAAACCCAGATCGTTGGTCTGATACCGATATAATCAGAGCATTACTGACTCATGGACATGATGCAGTGGGAAATCTCCTAATAGGAGAGCAGGCAAGAGATCAATTTTTGGGTATGCAGACACCAGAAATTGTTGAGCGTGATAAAACTTATCCCACATTAGCACGAGCTGTTAGTTCGGGAGAGGATCCTGGTTCATCCGCTGGCGGGGAGCAACCCAAATTCTGCACCTATACAGAGAAAGGTCATGTTATCGTAAAATTTACGGCGCCTGACGATAATGCTGTTAGTGAGCGTTGGCGTGATCTGCTTCAAGCTGAGCATCTGGCATTAAAAGTACTTGGAGTTGAAACAGAGGTATTTGATTTTGAAGGGCAACGCTTCCTCGAAATCCCACGATTTGATCGTGTAGGCCCACTAGGTCGTATAGGTCTTTTTTCTTTACAAGCACTAGATGCTGAGTTTATAGGACGGGCAAGGGAGCCTTGGCCAGTATTAGTTAATGAGCTAATTAAGCAAAAACGAGTTCATTCAGAGGCTGCGATTAGCACGGCACGCCGTTGGGCATTTGGTATGTTGATTGGAAATACTGATATGCATCATGGCAATTTATCGTTTATCAGTAGACATGGCCGCCCATATGAGCTTTCACCCGCCTACGATATTTTACCAATGGGATTTGCGCCTAAGTCTGGTGGTGAAATAGTCAATACACTTCGTCCAGTGACATTACTTGATGGGATCAGCTGTGAAATCTGGCAGGAATGTTTAGAGTTGGCCGAGCAGTTTTATACTTTAGCTGAGAGCTGTAATTGTTTTTCTGACAATTTTTCTCCATGCCTTAAAGCGTTACGTAGTCATCTTGATGAAGCAAGTTCACGTATATCTCGTCTAGGGTGATGACAAATAGACCTAAAAAAATTAATTTAAGATGATGTGTTGCTGGATTTTGTGCATGCGGTTGATGAGAACAATCTTCGATACATACCGAAAGAACCCCCTCTCGCTAAAAGCTAGGGGGGCATAATCTGAAGCCCAAAGTTTTTGCTTTGGGCTTTTTTGTTCGTGTTAATCAAGCAATAAGTCAAAAACTGACGCTGATTAATACTCCCAAGTATCGGGATCAACCCCGCGCTGGCGCATTATTTCTTTTGCCTCTTCAGGGATTTCATCGTTACGTTCTTTACGTAAGTCTTCATCATTTGGGAGAGGCTGTCCGGTAAATGCGTGCAAAAATGCTTCACACAATAATTCACTATTGGTTGCATGTTTTAGGTTATTAACCTGACGGCGAGTGCGTTCATCGGTCAAAATTTTTAGCACTTTCAATGGAATTGAAACTGTAATTTTTTTAACTTGCTCACTCTTTTTGCCATGCTCAGCGTAAGGGCTGATATATTCACCGTTCCATTCAGCCATGGATTACCTTAATTAATATCATTTAGTTGAAGTCAGAATAGGGTTAACCCACATTCTGATGGGCAATACCAGTTTATCATGACTTTTCTAAAACCACCGACTCTTCTGGCTGAAGGTGAGAGAAAAAGTAACAGTCACTGGCGATATTCTTAATCTGTGTATTATTCCATTACTTAATCTATCCGTAAAGTAGTTTAGATGGCTAGATGTATTGACGTCTTGGTGTCTAATTGGATATGCTGTCATTCGACGTTTCCACTTATCGCTGTGACAAGGTGCCTGTATGACGAAGAAAACAGCAACAATTGCTATCCATAATGGGCTAAATGAAGACACTCAATTTGGTTGTGTCGTACCGCCTATCTATCTTTCTAGTACCTATAATTTTTTAGAGTTTAATCAGCCCCGTGCTCATGATTATTCTCGTCGAGGTAATCCAACACGCGATATGGTGCAAAAGGCATTAGCCGAGCTAGAAGGTGGAGTGGGGGCAGTTGTCACTAGCAGTGGAATGTCAGCTATTCATTTAATTTGTACGGTTTTTCTAAAACCTGGCGATGTGATTGTTGCGCCTCATGATTGTTATGGAGGAAGCTATCGCCTTTTTAACAGCCAACAAGAGCGTGGTGCTTACCGTGTGATTTTCGTTGATCAAAATGATGATATTGCACTTAAGCAAGCTTTAGCGCATCAGCCTAAAATTGTTTTTATCGAAACACCAAGTAATCCTCTTTTAAGAATAACGGATATTCAAAAAATCAGTGAACTTGCTCATCAACAAGGTGCTTTAGTGGTTGCTGATAACACCTTTATGAGCCCTGTCTTGCAAAAGCCGTTAGCATTAGGCGCTGATATTGTTGTGCACTCATGCACAAAATATCTTAATGGACACTCAGATATTGTCGCTGGTGTTGTTATCTGTCAGTGTCAGAAACAGCTTGAGGAGCTAAGCTGGTGGGCGAATAATATTGGCGTCACATCTGGCGCATTTGATAGCTATTTATTATTACGAGGCATAAGAACATTAGTTCCTCGAATTCGACTTCAGCAAGAAAATGCACAGGCATTAGTGGCGTTTTTACAAGCACAGCCATTAGTCGAAAAAATGTATTACCCCGCACTGGAAAATCATGTTGGTCATCAAATAGCAAAAAAACAGCAACAAGGTTTCGGTGCAATGTTAAGTTTTGAGTTAAAAGGGGGATTGGATGTGATTAAACTCTTTTTATCTCAATTAACACTCTTTACACTGGCAGAATCTTTAGGTGGGGTAGAAACCTTAATTTGTCACCCTGCCACCATGACACATGCAGGTATGTCAGAAGAAGCGAAAAAAACAGCAGGGATCAGCCCCTCATTACTTCGTATCTCGGTGGGTATTGAAGATAGCCAGGATTTAATCAATGATTTGCAAAGTGCGTTTGATGCAGCAACTAAAAGGTAACCATGGATCATGAGCGTAGTGGCGATTAAACAACAGGCGGAGCCGATTTGCCGTCAGTTACATAAATTCGGTGGTAGCAGTCTTGCGGACATAAAATGTTATCAACGTGTCGTGAATATCATGACGAACTATAGCCAACCTAATGACCTAATGGTGGTTTCTGCGGCGGGCTCCACGACGAATCAGTTGATTAGCTGGCTGAAACTTAGCCAAAGTGATCGTATTTCTGCCCATCAAGTTCAGCAAACGTTGCGCCGTTACCAGTTATCTTTAATTGAAGGGTTACTTTCAAAAGAGAATGCAGAATTACTTTCCCAAGCCTTTATTGCTGATCTTGAACGCTTAAGTTATTTGTTAGATAAACCAATTACAGACGCAACTTATGCAGAAGTTGTCGGCCACGGTGAAATTTGGTCTGCAAGATTAATGGCGAATTTGCTTACAGAGCAAGGTTTACCTAGTGTGTGGTTAGATGCGCGTGAGTTCTTGTGTGCTGAAAGGGCGGCTCAGCCACAAGTCAACGAAACGTTATCTCGCCCATTACTTCAAGCACTCTTAGCTAAACATCCTGAAAGCCGTTTTGTTGTAACGGGTTTTATTAGTCGCAATCAACAAGGTGAAACGGTCTTATTAGGTCGTAACGGTAGTGACTACTCTGCAACACAAGTTGGGGCTTTAGCCGATGTTGGTAAAGTTACAATTTGGAGTGATGTTGCGGGTGTTTATAGTGCAGATCCTCGCAAAGTAAAAGATGCTTGTTTATTACCCTTGTTGCGTTTAGATGAAGCGAGTGAATTGGCTCGATTAGCCGCCCCAGTTTTACATACGCGTACACTTCAACCCGTTTCAGGCAGTAATATTGATTTACAACTTCGTTGTAGCTATCAACCAGAGCAAGGATCAACACGTATAGAACGTGTGTTGGCATCAGGAACGGGCGCTAAAATAGTGACTAGCCATGATGATGTTTGTTTGATTGAGCTCCAACTTCCATCACATCAAAATTTCGAACAAGTGGCGAAAGAGGTTGATGAATTACTTAAGCGTGCACAAATTCGCCCTTTAGCTACTGGTGTGGATAAAGACAGTCAACTTTTACAACTTTGCTATACCAGTGAAGTGGCTAATAGTGCATTGGACGTGCTACAAGATGCAGTTTTACCAGGTAAATTACATTTACGAGAAGGCTTCTCATTAGTGGCTTTAGTGGGGGCGGGTGTTTGTAAAAATCCTCTGCATTGTCATCGTTTTTATCAACAACTTAAAGACCAACCAGTTGAATTTATTTGGCATGCGGAAGATAACATCAGTTTAGTTGCGGTATTACGTAATTATACTGAGCACTTGCTGCAAGGTTTGCATCAAACGTTATTTAGAGCTGAAAAACAAATTGGCTTAGTACTGTTTGGTAAAGGGAATATTGGTTCACGTTGGTTAGAATTGTTTGCTCGCGAACAAGAGCCTTTATCAGCACGCAGTGATTTTGAATTTATCCTTGCGGGCGTGGTCGATAGCCGTCGCAGTTTGCTGGACTACCAAGGGATTAATCCTAGTCGTGCTTTGGCATTCTTTGATGACGAAGCAACTGAACATACGGAAGAGTCACTCTATCTTTGGATGAGAGCACATCCTTATGATGATTTAGTGGTAGTTGATATTACTGCCAATGAGTCTCTTGCCGCTTCTTATGAAGATTTTGCTAGCTACGGTTTTCATGTTATCAGTGCAAATAAGATTGCTGGCTCGGCTTCAGGTGTGCGCTATCGTGCCACACGAGATGCGTTTTCTAAAACAGGTCGCCATTGGTTATATAACGCTACAGTGGGTGCGGGTTTACCCATTAATCATACGGTGCGTGATCTGCGTGAAAGTGGTGACACTATTTTATCCATTAGCGGTATTTTCTCTGGCACACTTTCTTGGTTATTTTTGCAATTTGATGGCACAGTTCCTTTCAGTGAGTTGGTGGAACAAGCTTGGCAACAAGGATTAACAGAGCCTGATCCACGAATTGATTTATCAGGGCAAGATGTGATGCGTAAACTGGTTATTCTTGCTCGTGAAGCGGGTTATGACATCGAGCCAGAGCAGGTACGTGTTGAATCTTTAGTACCTGTGCAAGCTGAAACTGGTTCGCTAGGAGAATTTTTTGATAACAGTGCGCTGATTAATGAACAAATGGCACAACGATTAGCTGCTGCAAATGAAATGGACATGGTATTACGTTATATCGCCCGTTTTGATGCTAATGGTAAAGCTAAAGTCGGTGTTGAAGCCGTGAGAAAAGATCATCCCCTCGCTTCGCTATTACCAGGGGATAATTTATTTGCGATTGAAAGTCGTTGGTATCGTGATAATCCGCTTGTGATCAGAGGGCCGGGAGCTGGCAGAGATGTGACCGCAGGCGCAATTCAGTCAGATTTAAACCGTCTTTCTCAATTACTGTAATTTAATTATTTCTTTTTTATAAAGGTTATCAGCGGGTTATTTTCTGCTGATAACCTTTTGTCATTTTTGTGTCATATCACCCAATTTTTTTAATTTCTTTGGCTATACTTAATTTATCTCTAGTCACAAAGGAGCGATTGATGTCAAAGGTAGTAAGACAGATTGTCCCACTAAGAAATGAAATGACGGAGGTGAACCATCAAGCTAAAGAGAACTTTTGTCAGTAGCTCATGATGTGAAATTTAAGCATCTTGAGTGGAAGTTGAAGTACAGTTACAACGTGTTTAAACGTTATTAAGAGTACAATTCGATTTACCACATGTTTTACAACAGACAACTTAACTTACTGAAAGAACAATTCGTTATTCTTAATTTAAAGCGCTGATATTCAGCGCTTTATTCGTTTTTATCTTATGAAAATTTTAATCGGAAAATTTAATCGAGTAAAAATGTAAAAGAGAAGAAAAATAAGGAATAAAATAGAGACATGAGTTATAGCCCATCGGTGAAATAAGCTAAGAATCAAAAAATAGACCAGACAATTTATCAATATTAAAAAAAATCATCTAAATTTACCGCCAGATAAACCCTCACGTATCTTGCCCTTTCTAGTAAAAAACGCTTCTTAGTCGATAAGAAACAAAAATATGTCCTTATTTTTGGCAAAATTGAGCCAAAACAACATGAATATTAGCCATTCTTATAACACTAAAGCCGTAATTAAATTTCAGAAAAATCCCCCAAACCGATTATTTTCTGATATGAATAGTAGGCTAAGTAAAAAAAGCAGTGTGGCTTATCACAAAAATCAAAATAAAGTCACATCAGAAATGAAAGTTAATTACACAACTGGGAGGACATGACTTTTCTAATAGGAAGAAGCATGTTGTTACCGCCACAAAGACAAGGTCAGGAGTCTTATGAATCAACAATATTCTGCTATGCGTAGCAATGTCAGTATGCTTGGCAAGCTACTTGGAGATACGATAAAAGAAGCACTCGGTGAAGAAATTTTAGATAAGGTTGAATCTATTCGAAAATTATCTAAATCGTCACGAGCAGGTAATGAAGTTCAGCGACAAAAACTGTTGTTGACGTTACAAAATCTCTCTAATGATGAATTATTGCCTGTTGCTAGAGCATTTAATCAATTCTTAAACCTGACGAACGTGGCAGAACAATACCATAGCATTTCGCCTCATGGCGAAGCGGCTAGCAATCCTGTGGCATTGGCAAAACTGATCACCCGACTAAAAGATAAGAATTTTACCGACGAGCAATTAAAAGAAGCCGTAGAGCAAATCTCTATTGAGCTGGTATTAACGGCACACCCAACCGAAATTGCACGTCGCACACTTATTCATAAATTAGTTGAAGTAAATACCTGCTTATCTCAACTCGACCACGATGATTTAGCGGATTACGAGCGTACTAATATTATGCGCCGTCTGCGCCAGTTAGTGGCTCAATCATGGCATACTGACGAAATTAGAAAAATTCGCCCAACACCAATTGATGAAGCAAAATGGGGCTTTGCGGTTGTTGAAAATAGCTTATGGGAAGGTGTTCCTGCTTTTTTACGTGAATTTAATGAGCAGCTTAGAGAGTCCATTGATTACAACTTACCAGTAGAAGCTTCTCCTATTCGTTTTACCTCATGGATGGGTGGAGATCGTGATGGTAACCCAAATGTGACGGCTGAAATCACACGCCATGCTTTACTATTAAGCCGTTGGAAAGCTGCTGATTTATTCTTAAATGATATTCAAGTCCTTGTTTCAGAACTTTCAATGACAGAAAGTACACCTGAACTGCGTGAATTAGCGGGTGGTGCTGAAGTTGCAGAGCCTTATCGTGAAATTGCTAAACAATTGCGTACACGTTTACAAGTGACTCGCGATTATCTAGAGCAACGCATTAAAGGGCTACAATCGTTACCGCCAGAAGGCTTATTGATTGATAATGAAGAACTTTGGGAGCCGTTATACGCGTGTTATCAATCATTAACTCAATGTGGTATGCGTATTATTGCCAATGGGCAACTGTTAGATACATTACGCCGTATTCGTTGTTTTGGCTTACAACTGGTGAAACTGGATATTCGCCAAGAAAGCACCAATCACACTGAAGCACTCTCTGAATTAACACAATATTTAGAGCTTGGTGATTATGCAAATTGGTCTGAAGAGCAAAAACAAACTTTCTTACTTGAAGAATTAAATTCTAAACGCCCATTGATCCCGACAAATTGGCAACCAAGCGCAGCGACTCAAGAAGTATTTGAGACTTGTCGTGTCATTGCACAATCACCTAAAGATTCTATTGCCTCTTATGTGATTTCAATGGCAAAAGTGCCTTCTGATGTATTAGCGGTAAAACTATTACTGAAAGAAGCTGGTGCGAATATTCGCTTACCTGTTGCTCCTTTATTTGAAACGCTTGAAGACTTAAATAACGCTGAAAGCGTAATGACCCGTTTGTTTAATATCCCTTGGTATCGTGATCTAATTGATGACAAACAAATGGTGATGATTGGCTATTCAGACTCAGCAAAAGATGCGGGTGTGATGGCGGCATCATGGGCGCAATATCGTGCTCAAGATGCATTAATCAAACTCTGTGAAAAATCAGGCGTAACATTAACACTATTCCATGGACGTGGCGGTACGATTGGTCGTGGTGGCGCGCCAGCACATGCAGCTTTACTTTCTCAACCACCAGGAAGTTTAAAAGGCGGTCTGCGTGTGACAGAACAAGGTGAAATGATCCGCTTTAAGTTCGGACTACCACAAGTCACAATCAGCAGTCTTGCTCACTATGCTGGTGCAATTTTAGAAGCCAATTTATTGCCACCACCAGAGCCAAAAGCACCTTGGATTGAGGTCATGGATTCTTTGTCTGACGTTTCTTGTGCAATGTATCGTGACTATGTGCGAGGGCAAGAAGACTTTGTTCCTTACTTTAGAGCGGCAACTCCAGAAGGCGAGTTGGGTAAACTACCATTAGGCTCTCGTCCTGCAAAACGTCGTCCTACTGGTGGTGTCGAAACCTTGCGTGCTATTCCGTGGATCTTCGCATGGACTCAAAACCGCTTAATGTTACCTGCTTGGTTGGGCGCTGGTGCCGCATTACAGCATGAAATTGATGGCGGGAAACAAGCGGTATTAGACGATATGTGTGAGAACTGGCCGTTCTTTAATACACGTATTGCGATGTTGGAAATGGTCTATGCTAAAGCGGATTTATGGTTAGCGGAATATTACGATCAACGTTTAGTCGAAGAGCGTTTATGGCCACTAGGAGCTAAATTACGTCAGCAACTTTCTGATGATATTAAGAGTGTTTTGGCGATTTCAAAAGATGAGCACTTAATGGCAGATTTACCTTGGGTTGCAGAATCTATCGCACTACGTAATGTCTATACTGATCCATTAAACGTACTTCAGGCCGAGTTATTACAGCGTTCTCGTACACATAGTGAGTCGGATCCTCGTATTGAACAGGCACTAATGGTCACTATTGCAGGTATTGCGGCAGGTATGCGTAATACAGGCTAGAGACATCAGTATTTAGAAATAAAAACAGCGCGTAATGATAGCGCTGTTTTTTGTTTTTTATTTCTTATCTCTGATATTGGTTTTATTTTTTTGCTTCTTCATAAGACTCAATAGCTCTTATTCGTGCTTTTGCGTGATCAACTATGGGTAATGGGTAATCGAGAGAATTATTGGTTTTTGCTGCCCATTCGTGAGGCGTATGAATATATCGACTCGGCACATTGGCGAGTTCAGGAAGCCAATGGCGGATAAATTCACCATCAGGATCGAACTTACGACCTTGAGTGGTAGGATTAAAAATTCGAAAATAAGGTACGGCATCAGTTCCTGTTGATGCGGCCCACTGCCAACCCCCATTATTTGATGCGAAATCACCATCAGTCAGTTGTGACATAAAATAACGCTCACCCCAACGCCAATCAATTAACAAGTCTTTGATAAGAAAGCTCGCCGTGAGCATACGTAAGCGGTTATGCATCCAACCTGTTTGGTTAAGCTGTCGCATCGCAGCATCAATAATAGGGAAACCCGTTGAGCCTTGAGTCCAAGCATTAAATTCATCTTGATTATTACGCCAATTGATTTTTTCTGTCCAAAGCTGAAAAGCAATGTGTTTGCATAAATTGGGATTTGCCACAATTAAGTGTTGGTAAAACTCTCGCCAAACAAGTTCATTAAACCAAACAAATGCACCTGATGTGCTGTTTTCTAAGAAATCAGGTTCAGTTTGATAAAGGCGATTAAAACATTGTCGAATAGACAGTAATCCAATCGAAAGATAGGGGGATAATCGACTTGTACCATCAACTGCGGGAATGTCTCGCCATTTTGCATAATGTGGGACGCTTTCATAACAGAATTGCTTTAAGCGTTTAAGTGCCTCTTCTTCAGTAGAGATAAAAGAGGGCAAGCTTGTATTTTCAAGTGAAAATAGCGGTGCTTTTAAAGGTGATACCGCTTTTTGATGTGTCCTGATCTCTGGGATAGGTAACGAAGCGTTATTTTGTGAAAAAAAGAGCCGAAGGAATGCATTTCTAAAGGGAGTAAAAACCTTATACATCTCCCCTTGTTGGGTGACTACATTACCTGGTGGAATAAACACATTGTCATGATAAGCATAAACGGTTGTCTTATTCTTCAGTAACTCAGTGACTTTTTCATCACGGCGTTGTTCATTAAAGGCATATTGGTGATTGAAAAAAAGGGCGGTGGCTTGATGCTGTTGGCAATACTCAGCCACTTTATCGGCTGCATTTGAATAAGTATCGCTAATCACGATTGTCAGTGGAATATTGAGTTTTGCCAGTGATATTGAAAGATCCAGCAAAGCATTATGAATGAACGCCTGACATGACAAAGCCATATTGTGGGCTTTCCATTGTTCAGGCGTTACGGTGAAAAGAGCATGCACCTGTGCTTGTTTATCTTGGCAAGCGTTAAAGAGTGCTTTGTTATCCGTCACTCTTAAATCATTACGAAACCAGACCAAATGAACAGAAGACGGGTGCATGTGACCTCTCTTAATCTAATTTAGGATGTTGATCGATAAGCGCTTGGCGTTTTTTCTGTAATGCCTCAATTTCAGCTTCAATATCTTCAACACGTTGCTCGATATTATCATAATGCTCAGACAGAATTTCTTTTGCCTCTGATCTATCTGATGCCGCAGGTGTTGCACCTCGTAAAGGTTTATTTGCGGTTTCAATCATCTTAATCCCTGTGATCAAACCGACAACGGCGACAATCATCAGATAATAAGCAGGCATATATAAGTCACCAGTTGCTTCAACTAACCATGCCGCTGCCGTTGGTGTTGCACCTGCCACTAATACAGAAATATTAAATGCAATAGCTAATGCACTATAACGAATATGCGTTGGGAATATGGCAGGTAAAATAGACGCCATTACCCCAGTAAAACAGTTGAGTAGAACCGCAAGAATTAATAATCCTAAGAAAATTAAACCGATTTCATCACTGTTAATCATCATAAACGCAGGGTAAGCAAGAATAAACAACCCAATACTACCACCGATAACAAACGGTTTACGGCCAATTTTATCACTGAGTAAGCCGATCACAGGCTGTACAAATAACATCCCTATCATAATCGCGATAATAATCAAAACACCGTGATCTGCCGAATAGTTTAAGTTATGGGATAAATAACTCGGCATATACGTTAATAACATATAGTAGGTGACGTTAGTGGCAATCACTAAACCCACGCAGACGGTCAAACTTTTCCAATATTTTGAGGCGATTTCACGTAATGAAACACGCGGTGGATTTTCGATAGATTTACGGTCATCGCTGTTCATTTCATCAACATGCTGTTGGAATGCAGGCGTTTCTTCTAAAGCATGACGTAAATACAAACCAATAAGACCTAATGGTAATGCTAAGAAGAACGGGATACGCCACCCCCACTCATGGAATGCTGTTTCTCCAAGGATAGTAGAAATAAGTACAACAACACCTGCACCCATAACAAAACCAGCAATAGAACCAAAGTCTAACCAGCTTCCCATAAATCCACGTTTACGGTCTGGTGAGTATTCAGCAACGAAAATCGCCGCTCCTGAATATTCACCACCAATGGAGAAACCTTGTGCTAATTTAGCGAGTAATAATAAAACGGGAGCCCAGATCCCAATAGTTTCATAAGCAGGGATCAGACCAATGGCAAACGTACTGAGCGCCATAATAATGATGGTGACAGATAACACTTTCTGACGACCAAATTTATCCCCTAGCATCCCAAACACAATGCCACCTAATGGTCTTACAAGGAAAGGTACAGAGAATGTGGCAAGGGCTGCAATCATCTGCACACCTGGAGATGCGCCAGGGAAAAACACTTGACCTAAAACATAAGCGAGAAAGCCGTAGACACCGAAGTCGAACCATTCCATGGCATTACCTAATGCCGCGGCGGTAATGGCTTTTTTCAGCTTACTATCATCAATAATTGTTATATCATTGATTTGTAATGGTTTGTTTCTTTTCTTCTTCATTTTCATATTAAGTGACCTTTTATTAAGGTATTCGTAATTTCTTGTTATTCAATTAATTAAAAGAAATGAAGTGACTATTTGATAGCGAGAAGAGTGAGTAATAAAAATTCACTAAAAAACAGCTTACTTCTACCTATTTTAAATAGTGGTATTAAGCTAATAGATAAGAGAATATTTATTAAGTATAGATGAGATTAAATAAGATTTTAGGAAGTTTTCTTTGTCGTTTTGATATAACAAAACATAGCCTCTAGTATTAAAATGTGATCGTTATCATAACGTAATTCTGCTTTTGTGTAAAATTTGTAGTGTGAGAGGTTTTAAATTTACGTTAAGTAAACTTAAAATATCGAAAAGAAAAATCAAAAAATAAGATCGATTTTTATCATAAATAACAATTGGTTAATCTAATTTGTTGTGTTTTTTGATACAGGCTAACGCATTTATATGAGCATTATGCATAATACAAATACCGAAAGGTAAATAGAAAATAATAACGCCTTATTTTACTTTATTATTCTTTCGAATAGTGAAGATGAAAATGTGGATAATAGAATAGATCTCGCTATTCTTATTATTGATTACATCAAGATAGTATGACGGGATCTCATGACAGAGATATTAAAGATAGCCTCGTCATTCCCCATATTTAGAATAACAACTTATAAATTTAATAATTAACCGCGTATTTGTGCAAATTAACCCAGGTACCTCTATGAACATTAATCAACTGAAAAGCTTTGTTGAAGTCGTGAAAAATAATTTCAACATTACTAATGCGGCTGAAAAACTTTATACCTCACAACCGACAATCAGCAAGCAACTAAAGATATTAGAAGATGAATTAAGTGTATCGCTGTTTGTTCGTAAAAATAATAACTTATTAGCATTAAGCCCGATGGGTAAAGAAGTCCATAAAATTGCTTGTGATATTCTTGGGCAAGTTGACCGAATCAAAAGCATTGTGGCGGAAGAAGATCGTAATAAAAAAGTTGATTTACATATTGCGACAACGCATACGCAAATTCGTTATTCATTGCCGAATGTGATTGATCACTTTCGTCGCTATTACCCCAATATTTCTCTACATTTTCATCAAGGCGCACCAGCTCAATTAGCGGAAATGGTTAAAAATGGTGATGTGGATTTTGCGATTGCCACAGAATCTATGCACCTTTATGAAGATCTAATTACACTGCCTTGTTACCGCTGGACTCGTAGCTTATTAGTCCCTTATGACCACCCTCTTGCTTTATTGAAAGACGATGAGCTGGTTACCATCGAGCAGATGGCGGAGTATCCACTGATTACTTATGTTTTTGGTTTTACAAGAGGATCTAAATTAGACAAGGTATTTTATAAAAATAATCTTAAGCCTAATGTGGCGTTAACTGCGACGGATACAGAGATTATTAAATACTATGTTAAGCGACATTTAGGTATCGGCGTTATTGCAGCTGCTTCATATGATGAGACAGAAGATGGTGGCGCACTAAAATGTATTAATATCGATCACTTAGTGCAACCGAGTTATACCCATATTTGTGTCAGTAAACATACCCATATGAAAGATTATATGCATGAGTTTATTTCTCTCTATGCCCCCCATATTGATAGAAATATTATTCAGATGCCAGAGCAGTGGGAAACACAATGGCACAGTAAAGAGGTCTATCAGGGATTGCCTGATTTGCGTTCTGTGAATATTAATAATATCGCGACAGAATAAAAGTAATAATAAAGCCCGTTTTGCGGGGGCAATAACGGGCTTAGGCAGAACAAGAGAAAGATTAGCGAGTCAGAATATTCACAAAAATCTGAGCACCCACTAATAAACAATCATCATCGACAAAATAAGGATTGGCGTGAAGGTAATTATTAATCCCTTTCGCTTGGTTACCACTTCCTAAGAAGAACATGGCACCGACCTTACCTTTTGTGGCGTTAACCATATAGCTAAAGTCTTCACTGCCTGTCATTGGCTTACCGTTTGATTCAATATTCTCTTCTGGTAAGAATTTACGCATCGCATCTAATAAACGCTGATGTGCAGTTGGATGATTCACAACAGCTGGGTATCCGCTATAGCTTAATGTGGTTTTAAATCCACCAGCCGTACTGCGGGCAACAATTTCGTCGAAGCTGGCTTTCAGTATTTGATCGGTATTTTCATCCATAGAACGGATAGTACCGCGCGCTTGTACGTGATCAGCTAATGCATTAGGGATTGTTCCCCCATTGATCATGCCACAACCAAATACCGCAGGGCTAAATGGATCTGTCTTTTTCGCAACAACATAATCCATATAGTCAATTAAGCGCGTTGCTTCACGAATGGCATCTAACCCTTTGTGTGGTGTTGAACCATGTGCAGAAACACCATAAACATCTAATGTCCATGCTGAACCATAAGACGACATCACACCATCATTAAAGCGAACACAACCTGTTTCGATAGCGGCATCATTATGAAGTGCGTATGTTTCATCAACGCCTTCCATACAACCCATTTCCACCATTTTTTCAGCGCCAGGTACACGCATATCTTCTTCCGCCATTTGGAAAATAAAGCGGACATTTGACGTCATCTCTTCTTTATTTTCGGCAAGATACTTAGCACTGGTTAATGCCATGGTCATATGGGTATCGTGGCCACAGTTATGTGCACAACCTTGGTGAACTGAACTGTGTTCATTATTGGTTAAGTCTGGCATTTCTAGTCCGTCCATATCAGCACGGATAGCAATTAATGGAAATTCAGAATTAACAATTAAGTCTGCTGTGAAACCAGTATATCCATCAAAAGTTTTAATTTTATAACCAAAACTTTCCATTAATTCACGACAGTATTTAGATGTTTTATATTCTTCACCTGATAGCTCAGGTATTTTGTGCAGGTCTTGTCGTGTTTTTTTACTAAAGTCATTTAATTGAAAGAGTTTTTCACTGACATTATAAATATTATTCATTAGATAACTCCCTGGATACTAAATCCAATTTGCGCGACGATTGATGCTCCAAAGAAACAACAAGTTGAAACAATCATGAAAATAAGAATAACTTTCCATGACATTTTCTTAAGTTCTTCTAATTGACCACCAACAGATAAACCCGCAAATGCTAATAAAGGAACACAACAAGATAAGAAAGAAACTTTACCAATAGAACTAATAAAGAAATCTCTTACCGGAGTTTCGGGTAAACAAATAAGGATCCCGATAATTGTTGCATAAGCAAATGTGGGTAAAGATGAAGGTAAATAATGTTTTGCAACGAGTGAAATAAATACCACTAATGACATAGCAATAAAGCTATCCCACATTGCATAAAGAGCGATCCCTGATGTTAATGTTTGAGTAAACATTGCCAGTAAAATAGCAACGAATACAAACTTCATATCAATAATTATATTTTTCATGCAGTTTTGCCTCTGGTGAAAATTTTATAAATTTTTTCTGAAAGAGGTAAACCTAAATAGGTTAATGACAGTGCGCCTAATGCGGAAGATAATAAATTAGATGCAGCGGCAACACTTAATACTTGCTGTGCTAATGCTTCATCAAGACCATTAATTAATGCGCCTGATGCAGCACTTAACATTGAACCAGAACCCACACCAGAGCCTGCTGCAAGAGCAAGTGGATGTAATCCAGTTAGTGGAGCAATACTACCTAATACGCTAAACCATAAAGTACCGATAACAGAACCACATAAATAAATGGCTAATACACCAATATATTCTTGAGAGCCTGTACCAAATTTACCTTGGATAACAGCGATAGACGGTTCACGGCTAATAGATGAACAAGCACCAATTGCACGACGACCAAATCCAAATTTAATGGCTAATGGTACCGCAATTAATACTGGCAATAAGTTACCGAGTTCCTGAACAAATAAAGGAATACCGACACTTAAAATCATTTTAATATTAGGAACAATCATTCCCGCATATTGCGTACCTAAAATAAGTAGGCTGAAACCTACCATTTTACCGCAGAAGCCTTCTTCTTTTTCTGTGAATAATTTACCCCATACTTTAATTTTTTTACGGGTAAATCCAGCAGATATACACATACCAATAATTACAGCAAATAGCATTGGTAAAATAGGTATTACCGCAATGCCAATCTTAATTTCTTTTTTACCAATGACATATTGTGAAATAAAAATTAAGAAAAGGACTGCAAGAATACTAATAAAGAAAACCTTTATCGGACTTCTACTTTTGTCCATCCGTTAATCTCCGTTGAAAAATAATCAGGCTTTATTCTAGAGGACAAAAAGCAAAAGGTAGCGTGACCAATGTCATGTTTATTTCATACCTCTTTTTCATGGTGCATGAAATAATACAATGGTGATAAATTTATTAACAAATAGGAGAAAGTTAAATTTTTTAATAAAGACAGTGAGTAAGGCTGAAATGAGTCAGCTTAATTGTTAATAAAAATGTGAAGAGAAAAATCATAATTAAAAATTATTTTAATTATTAAAATAATACTATAAGAAAGTATTGTCTATAATTTAATAAAGAATAATATGTTATTAATGAGATGTATTCTTATTTGATGCGGTTATTATAAATTTAATGAATGTATTTGGAAGTGATATTTTATTTTTTGTATTTTTGAGGGCTGATTTTATCCCCACAGTGACATTATAGTGATTGGTGTTATTCTTTATATTTTAGTTAGTAAGATAATTTTCTCTGCAAGCTGATGAGGAAGAGAAACAGAATATGGGAAGGAGATAAGTGTAGCTCGCAGAGGCGTAATTCACCCAAAACTGAGGAAAGACATCACCATGAGTAAGCAAACAGTTGCAACTTATATTGCTAAAGTACTCCATAATGCAGGTGTGAAACGTATTTGGGGCGTGACAGGCGATTCTCTCAATGGATTAAGTGATAGCTTGCGAAAGATGGGAACGATTGAATGGATGGGAACCCGTCATGAAGAAGTCGCGGCTTTTGCCGCAGGAGCAGAAGCAGCAGTTAATGGTCAATTAGCGGTTTGCGCTGGCTCTTGTGGACCAGGAAATTTACATCTTATCAATGGGCTTTTTGATTGCCATCGTAATCATGTTCCAGTGTTAGCCATTGCTGCGCATATTCCTTCTGCTGAAATTGGTAGTAATTACTTTCAAGAAACACATCCTCAAGAGCTTTTTCGCGAATGTAGCCATTATTGTGAATTAGTCTCAAACCCAGAGCAGATCCCCCAAGTGCTTGCTATTGCAATGCGAACCGCTATTTTGAAAAAAGGAGTCGCTGTTGTTGTTTTACCGGGAGATGTTGCACTAAAACCAGCCCCAGAAGATGCGCATGAAAACTGGTATCCGTTGCAATCTCCACTCATCATGCCAAATCGTTTCGAAATTGAAAAATTATCCGATGCGCTAAATAATGCAAAAAATATCACTTTAATGTGCGGTGCTGGATGTGCTCAAGCTCGCGACGAAGTGATTAAACTAGCTCAAACATTAAAAGCCCCTGTTGTACACGCATTGCGAGGGAAAGAGTACATTGAGTGGAAAAATCCCTATAGTGTAGGAATGACTGGATTAATTGGTTTTTCATCGGGTTATCATGCGATGGAAAATGCCGATACGTTAGTGTTATTAGGTACGCAATTCCCTTATCGTGCATTTTATCCATCAAAAGCCAATATTATTCAAATTGATATTAATCCAAGTAGCCTTGGTTCGCATTGCCATGTCGATATGGCGATGATTGGCGATATTAAAGCCACACTCAATGCGATACAGCCTCGTTTAAAAGAGAAAACAGATACCACTCATCTTGATGCTTCACTGAAACATTATGCTAAAGCACGAGAAGATCTGGATGCACTTGCACAACCTAGTGAACGTGAGCTTATTCATCCACAATATCTGGCTCGTCGATTAAGTGAATTGGCAAATGATGATGCTATTTTTACTTGTGACGTAGGTACACCAACGGTATGGGCGGCACGTTATGTGGGTATGAATGGCAAACGTCGTTTACTGGGCTCGTTTAATCACGGCTCTATGGCAAATGCGATGGCTCAAGCCATTGGTGCACAGGCGTTAGATAGAAAGCGTCAAGTTGTGGCAATGTGTGGTGATGGTGGATTTACCATGTTAATGGGGGATTTTATCTCATTAGCTCAAATGAATTTGCCTGTAAAAGTGATTATTTTTAATAACAGTGTATTAGGTTTTGTCGCGATGGAGATGAAAGCGGGTGGCTATTTGACGGATGGTACGGATTTGCATAATCCTGATTTTGCCGCCATTGCTAACGCATCAGGCATCAAAGGTATTCGCGTTGAGAAAGGTGAAGATCTGGATAATGCACTGAAAGAAGCTTTTGAACATGATGGCCCTGTGATTGTGGATGTGGTAACCGCAAAACAAGAGCTTTCAATGCCCCCTGAAATTAAATTCGAACAGGCGAAAGGGTTTAGCTTGTATATGATGAAAGCGATTATTAATGGTCGCGGTGATGAGATTGTTCAACTCGCGAAAACTAATTGGTTACGCTAGTTATTAAGTCAGATTGAAGATAAATAACCCTATCAAAATAAATCGATAGGGTTATTTTATTATTATTGGGCTTTCTCTGTTAAACAGAAGTTTTCAATTAATTGCCCCATTAATTCACGCGTCGGCTCAATAAATGCCATATCAATAAATTCATCAGGTTGATGTGCTTGCTCAATAGAACCTGGGCCTAAAACTAAGGTAGGGCAGAGATCTTGAATAAACGGCGCTTCAGTACAGTAATTTACAGTTTGCGCTTTCTCACCCAATAGTTTTTCGATCACGGCAACCATTTTATGATCGGTTGGGCACTCATAACCCGGAATAGGATCGTGTAATGCCTCAACACTTAAACGACCCGGCCAACGTGCTTTGACTGGCGCTAATGTTTCGTGAAGTAAATCATCCAAGTCTTGCAGTGTTAATCCCGGTAATGGGCGAATATCCATATGTAATTCACAGCAAGCACAAATTCTATTTGCTGCATCACCGCCATTAATATAACCAAAGTTCATCGTTGGATAAGGGATAACAAACGCAGGGTTGTTATAGCGAGTTTTTAACGTATCGCGCAGTGTACTAAGGTGAGTAATAGACTCATGCATCAGTTCTATCGCGTTCACCCCTTTTTCTGGATCACTAGAGTGTCCTGATTGCCCAGTAATGCGTATTGCATTTGATAAATGCCCTTTATGAGCACGAATAGGTTTTAACGATGTCGGTTCGCCAATAATGGCAAAATCAGGGCGGATTGCTGTATTAGCGGCAAAATAACGCGCCCCTGCCATAGAGGTTTCTTCATCAGCGGTAGCAAGTATATAAAGTGGATGCGTTAGTGTTTTAGTATCCACGTCACGTAATGCGTCAAGAATAAAGGCAAAAAAGCCTTTCATATCCGCTGTACCTAAACCGTATAACTTATTTTCTTTTTCTGTCAGCGTAAAAGGATCTTGCGTCCAACGGCCTTCATCAAACGGCACAGTGTCAGTATGACCACAGAGTAATAATCCGCCTTTCCCCGTCCCTAATGTTGCGAGAAGGTTAAATTTTCCTCGCGTTTCGGGTACAGGTTGAATTTCAATTGAAAAACCTAATGTTTCCAACCAATTAGCAAGCAGGTTAATCAATGCTTCGTTGCTTTGATCGTTTTTAGCATCTGTTGCACTGATAGAGGGAGTTGCAATTAATTGACGATAAATCTCAATAAATGTAGGTAATTTAATATTCACTGTTGACAGCCTTTCTTCATAATAGTATCAATATTCATGCACTTTTTTTGAATAAAAATACATTAATCGGTTTGTGTTCATAGTACAAGGTAAGAATGACATGTTAAATACTCTGATTGTAGGAGCAAGTGGTTACACTGGCGCTGAATTAGCCGCCTATCTTCAGCAGCATCCTCATGTGAATTTGAGCAGACTGATGGTATCAGCTCAAAGTGCAGATGCAGGAAAGTGCTTTTCTGAACTTCATCCACAATATCGTGGTTTAGTAGATCTCCCACTAGAGCCGATGGTTGATGTGGCTAAAGCCGTTGAAAATATTGATATCGTTTTTTTAGCAACAGCACATGAAGTCAGCCATGACATTGCCCCTATTTTTCTAGAGCAAGGTTGCGTGGTGTTCGACTTATCTGGCGCCTATCGAGTACAAAACAAGCATTTTTATCAACAATACTATGGATTCGAGCATAAGAATACTGATTGGTTATCACAGGCAGTTTATGGGTTAGCTGAATGGAATGCCGACATTATTAGTCAGGCTCAATTAATTGCAGTGCCGGGTTGTTATCCAACGGTGTCTCAGTTGTCTCTAAAACCGCTTGTGGAAGCAGGACTTTTAGATACAGCACAGTGGCCAGTGATTAATGCCACCAGCGGTGTGAGTGGTGCTGGTAGAAAAGCCTCTTTAACCAGTAGCTTTTGCGAAGTGAGCTTGCAACCTTATGGCGTGTTTACGCATCGCCATCAACCTGAAATTGCAACACATCTGGGTATTGATGTCATTTTTACACCTCATCTGGGTAATTTTGCCAGAGGGATCTTAGCCACTATCACCTGTAAGTTAAAAGTGGGTGTGACACAAGAGGATGTAAGACAAGTCTTTGAAGATGCTTATCAAGATAAACCATTAGTGCGTGTTTATGAAAAAGGGTTACCTGCATTAAAAGCGGTTGTAGGAACTGCATTCTGTGATATCGGATTTGCTCAACAAGGTGAACATCTGATTGTGGTCGGTGTTGAAGATAACTTGTTGAAAGGGGCTGCTGCACAAGCGGTGCAATGTATGAACATTCGGTTTGGTTTCGCTGAAACCGAATCACTTATTTAAATAATGAGTAGGGAAGTTTCATGGAACCATTAATTATCAAACTGGGTGGTGTGCTCCTTGATAATGAAGAAGCGTTAACGCGGTTTTTCACTGCATTACAACAGTATCGTTCAACACATTCTCGCCCCTTAGTCATCGTACATGGTGGTGGCTGTTTGGTGGATGAGTTGATGGGTAAATTGCAATTGCCTGTGGTGAAAAAGCAGGGGCTTCGTGTCACACCGGCTGATCAAATAGACATCATCACAGGGGCACTTGCCGGAAGTGCCAATAAAACCTTGTTATCGTGGGCAACTCAGTTTGGGCTTAATGGTGTGGGGCTTTCTTTGGGTGATGGACAATTAGCTAAAGTCACTCAAATCAATGAAGAGCTAGGCCATGTAGGAAATGCAAATCCCGGCTCTCCTGATTTACTCAATTTATTATTGGGTGCTGGCTATCTACCTATTATCAGTTCTATCGGTATGACTGAAAAAGGTGAACTGATGAATGTGAATGCTGACCAAGCGGCAACTGCTATCGCTGAAACGTTAGGTGCTGATTTAGTGTTGCTTTCAGATGTCAGTGGCATTTTAGATGGTAAAGGCCAGAAGATAGCCGAGATGTCAGCAGAAAAAGCACAGACATTAATCGACCAAGGCATTATCACTGACGGCATGATAGTGAAAGTAAACGCAGCATTGGAAGCGGCTAAAACGTTAGGACGACCAGTTGAAATTGCAAGTTGGCGCCATGCTGAAAAACTAACGGCTCTGTTTAATGGTGTTGCAGTCGGAACCCGTATTTTAGCTTAAAAATCTTTCTAGAAACCTTATCGCTATTTGATAGTTGGCAGAATTTAAACAAATTAGGAATTGAAGGTTATCACTATGACTAAAGGTATAAAAAAAATCGTATTGGCGTACTCTGGCGGATTGGATACTTCGGCAATCATTCCTTGGCTAAAAGAACATTATGATAACTGTGAAGTTGTCGCTTTTGTCGCGGATGTGGGTCAAAGCCGTGATGATTTAGTGGGTGTGGAACAAAAGGCCTTAGCATCAGGTGCTTCTGAGTGTCATATTGTCGATTTACGCGAAGAATTTATCAAAGACTATGTTTACCCAGTATTAAAAACGGGTGCGTTATATGAAGGTAGCTACTTATTAGGTACTTCAATGGCACGTCCTGTTATCGCTAAAGCGCAAGTTGAACTAGCCTTAAAACTCGGTGCCGATGCAGTTGCTCATGGTGCAACAGGTAAAGGTAACGATCAGGTTCGTTTCGAAAGTACTTATGCGGCACTTGCTCCACAACTTAAAGTGGTCGCGCCTTGGAGAGAGTGGGATTTACGTTCTCGTGAAGCATTACTGGATTATCTGAAAGTTCGTAATATCCCAACCACAGCAACGCTTGAGAAAATTTATAGCCGTGACGAAAACGCATGGCATATCTCAACAGAAGGTGGTGTATTAGAAAGTCCGTGGAATGCCTCAAACGAAGACTGTTGGGCATGGACGGTTGATCCGAAGAAAGCACCAGAAACACCAGAACTCGTTACTGTCACCGTAAAAGCGGGGGAAGTCGTTGCCGTAAATGGTAAAACACAATCACCTTTTGAATGTTTAGATACCTTAAATGCATTAGGCGTTAAACATGGTATCGGTCGTATTGATATTGTTGAAAACCGTTTAGTGGGAATGAAATCTCGTGGCTGCTATGAAACTCCGGGGGGCACTATCATGATGGCGGCTCTGCGTGGTGTTGAGCAACTTGTACTCGATAGAGATGCTTTTAAATGGCGTCAACAGCTGGGCTTAGAGATGTCTTATGTGGCTTATGATGGTCGTTGGTTCACGCCAATTCGCGCTTCACTGCAAGCGGCGGCAGAGTCACTGGCAAAAGATGTGAATGGTGAAGTGGTATTAGAGCTGTATAAAGGTCATGTTAATGCTATTCAGAAGAAATCAGATAACAGTCTGTATTCTGAAGAGTTTGCAACCTTTGGTGAAGATGAAGTTTACGATCACAGCCATGCTGAAGGGTTTATCCGTTTATATTCCTTACCATCACGTATCCGTGCATTGAGTAAGAAATAAGGTTAAACAATAGAGTGATGCTATATATCTATATAAGTATATAAGGCATCACTCTCACTCTTTTATTACATAGAATAAATACAGGAAGCGATTATGGCACTCTGGGGTGGACGTTTTAGTCAGGAAGCTGATCAACGGTTTAAACAATTCAATGATTCACTGCGGTTTGATTTTCGACTGGCACAACAGGATATCTTTGGCTCAGTAGCTTGGTCTAAAGCGTTAGTCACAGTTGGCGTATTGTCGCAAGATGAACAAGCTCAACTTGAGCAAGCTTTAAATGAATTATCAGAAGAAGTAACAGCAAACCCGCAGTCTATTTTGCAGAGTGATGCGGAAGATATTCATAGCTGGGTTGAAAGTAAGCTTATTGCCAAAGTGGGTGATTTAGGTAAAAAATTACATACGGGTCGTAGCCGTAATGATCAGGTCGCAACAGACTTAAAATTATGGTGTAAAGAAGAAGTTATTCATCTACGCCAAGCCATTGTTGAGCTACAAAAAGCCTTAGTTATCACCGCAGAACAAAATCAAAATTCGGTGATGCCAGGTTACACCCATTTACAGCGTGCTCAGCCGGTGACTTTTGCACATTGGTGTTTAGCATACAATGAAATGCTAGCTAGAGATGAAAGCCGTTTAGCTGATGCGTTGAAGCGTTTAGATGTCAGCCCATTAGGATGTGGTGCGCTGGCAGGTACGGCTTATGATATCGATCGTGAACAATTAGCTGGATGGCTGGGTTTTGCGAGTGCAACCAACAATAGTCTAGACAGTGTCTCCGATCGTGATCATGTCTTAGAGCTATTATCTTCTGCGGCCATTGGTATGGTGCATTTATCGCGTTTTGCAGAAGATCTTATTTTCTTTAATAGTGGTGAAGCGGGTTTTATTGAATTATCAGACAAGGTAACTTCTGGCTCATCATTAATGCCACAAAAGAAAAACCCAGATGCACTTGAGCTTATCCGTGGAAAATGTGGACGAGTGCAAGGTGCATTAACTGGCATGATGATGACCTTAAAAGGTCTGCCTCTCGCTTACAATAAAGATATGCAAGAAGATAAAGAAGGGCTGTTTGACGCTATCGATACATGGTCTGATTGTTTGCATATGGCAACGCTTGTTCTTGATGGGATCCAAATCCGTCGCCCTCGTTGTGAAGAAGCCGCGAAGCAAGGTTATGCTAATGCCACTGAATTGGCCGATTATCTTGTTGCGAAAGGTGTGCCATTTCGTGAAGCTCACCATATTGTAGGTGAAGTGGTGGTTTGCGCCATTGAGCAAGGTAAAGCGATTGAAGAGCTCCCTCTTTCTGAATTACAGATGTTTAATAGTAAAATTATGATTGATGTGTACGATATTTTATCGCTTCAATCTTGTTTAGATAAACGTCTTGCAAAAGGGGGCGTTTCTCAAAAACAGGTCGCTTATGCGATAGTAAAAGCCAAAGAAGTCTTAAATATGGATAAATAAGCAAAGCGTTTACCTAAGACAACTTACTGTTATTCAAAAAGAACAGGGTGGATCTCACTCTGTTCTTTTATTTTAAATTGCCGATAATATCGAAAAAGAGAGGCAGAATAACATTCGACTGATAGAAAAATTTATCAGTTACTATATTATCTATAGACATTAACTATCAGCAATAAATGTGGGATCTGCAATGAATATCCGTGACTTGGAATATCTGGTGGCTCTAGCTGAGCATAAACATTTTCGTCGTGCGGCAGATTCTTGCCATGTGAGTCAGCCAACATTAAGTGGTCAAATTCGTAAACTTGAAGATGAACTTGGTGTGATGTTGCTTGAAAGAACTAGCCGTAAGGTTCTGTTTACTCAACAAGGTTTGTTGCTGGTGGATCAAGCGAAAACCGTTTTACGTGAAGTCAAAGTGCTACAAGAAATGGCTTCATTGCAAGGCGAAAGTATGGCAGGGCCTTTACATATTGGGCTTATCCCTACTGTTGGCCCTTATTTATTGCCTCATATCATTCCTGAATTACATAAAAACTACCCTAAGTTAGAGATGTATCTTCATGAAGCACAAACTCATAGCTTATTAGCTCAATTAGATAGCGGAAAACTCGATTGTGCTATTTTAGCAATGGTAAAAGAGAGTGCGCCGTTTATTGAAGTGCCCCTATTTGAAGAGCCAATGAAATTAGCAATTTATGAAGGACACCCGTGGAATGAGCGTGGATCTGTGCCGATGGGCGACTTAGCGGGTCAGCGCTTATTAATGTTAGAAGATGGGCACTGTTTACGCGATCAAGCGTTAGGGTTCTGCTTCCAAGCGGGTGCAAAAGAAGATACTCATTTTAGAGCAACGAGTTTAGAGACTCTGCGTAATATGGTCGCTGCTGGTAGTGGAATAACCTTATTACCTGATTTATCGGTACCTCAAGAACAAAAACGTGATGGGGTTTGTTATCTAGAATGTACTGATCCCAATCCATCACGTTCTATTATTTTGGTTTATCGTCCCGGATCGCCTTTGCGTAATCGTTATGAACAGTTAGCAGAGACAATCCGTGAACATATGACCGCATTTTATGCAGAAAAACAGAGTGCATTAAAATAAGCGGTTTAAACCATTAAGTGCGGCAACACGATAGGCTTCTGCCATTGTTGGATAGTTGAAGGTAGTATTAACGAAATACTCGATAGTATTGCCTTCACCTTTTTGCTCCATAATCGCTTGACCGATATGAATAATTTCAGCAGCACGCTCACCGAAGCAGTGAATACCTAAAATTTGCTTGGTTTCACGGTGGAAGAGAATTTTCAAACTCCCTACATTCATACCTGCAATTTGTGCTCTTGCCAGATGTTTAAATTGAGAACGTCCCACCTCATAAGGAATTTTCATTGCAGTGAGTTGTTGCTCTGTTTTACCAACAGAACTAATTTCAGGAATGGTATAGATCCCAGTTGGAATATCTTCGATTAAATGTGTTTCTGATTTTCCAGTGGTAATTGCCAAAGCAGCAATTCGACCTTGATCATAGGCGGCAGAAGCTAGACTTGGATAACCAATTACATCACCGACGGCATAAATGTGTTCACAACTGGTTTGGTAATGAGCATTAACAGAAACTTGTCCACGACTATCTGTTTTAATACCCACGTTTTCTAAGCCCAGTGTGTCAGTATTTCCTGTTCGACCATTCGCATAAAGTAGGCAATCTGCTTTGACTTTTTTACCTGATTTTAGATGAACAATAACACCATCATCGACACCTTCAATGCTTTCATATTCTTCATTATGACGAATAACAATACCGTTATTCCAGAAGTGATAAGAAAGTGCATCAGACATCTCTTGATCAAGGAAAGACAATAGGTGATCACGAGTATTAATTAAGTCTACTTTTACTCTTAATCCTCTAAAAATAGAGGCATATTCACAACCAATGACACCAGCACCATAAATAATGACATGGTGAGGCTCATGCTCTAAATCGAGAATAGTGTCACTGTTATAAATACGAGAATGAGAGAAATCGACATCTTGCGGGCAATAAGGACGTGAGCCTGTTGCAATAATAAAACTATCAGCTGAAAGAATATCGCACGTACCATCAGGATAACGCACGCTGATCCTGTGCTCGTCAATAAATGCAGCTTCACCCGAATACATCGTACAATTATTACGCTCGTAAAAACCTTGACGCATTTTAGTCTGCTGACTAATTACGGTACTGGCTTGACGAAGTATTTGAGAGAAAGAGGAGTTAATAAGGCGAGATTGGTCACTGTAAAGCGGATTTTGATTAAATTCTATGATACGACTTACTGCGTGACGTAGGGCTTTTGAAGGAATGGTTCCCCAGTGAGTACAGCCCCCACCGACTTTGTTATAACGTTCTATAACTGCGACGCGCTTTCCTTGTTTAACAAGCCCCATGGCCGCGCCTTCACCACCAGGACCTGAACCGATCACAATTGCATCGAAATGAGAATGTTGCATAGGAAAAGACCTGTTTTATACAAACCGACAACGCTATATTAACATTAGAATGAATAATAGCCCAACTGACATTAAGGGCATTAGTCACACTTTGTTGAGTTTTTATGAGAATGTGTCTTGAGAGATGATTGTACGCACTGCTTTTTTAACAAAGTTTGATATATTGGGTATAAACCAAATTAGGATTATCAGGATTTCTGTGAGTAATAATATTGGCATCAGAGCTAAACAAAAAGAAAAAACCCGTCGCTCTTTAATTGAAGCTGCTTTTAGCCAACTCAGTGCCGAGCGTAGCTTTACAAGTCTAAGTTTACGAGAAGTGGCTAGAGAAGCTGGTATTGCACCCACCTCATTTTATCGTCATTTTAAAGATGTGGATGAACTTGGGCTCACCATGGTTGATGAAAGTGGATTGATGTTACGTCAACTAATGCGCCAAGCACGTCAACGCATTGCGAAAGGTGGCAGTGTTATCAGAACATCAGTAGCAACTTTTATGGAATTCATTGGTAATAATCCTAATGCGTTTCGATTATTACTTCGTGAACGTTCAGGGACTTCAGCTGAGTTTCGTGCGGCTGTCGCACGAGAGATCCAACATTTTATTGCAGAACTGGCAGACTATCTTGAGCAAGAAAGCCATATGCCACGTTATTTTACAGAAATGCAATCTGAAGCAATGGTCACTATTGTATTTAGTGCAGGCGCAGAAGCACTGGATATCGATATTGAAAAGCGTCAACAATTAGAAGAAAGATTAGTTATACAACTGCGAATGATTGCTAAAGGTGCCTATTATTGGTATCGACGTGAGCAAGAAACGCAAATACCTCTACAAGATAACCCAGAGATAAAGAAAAAAACGCATCAGAAAGGAGACAAATGATGGAACAAAATCGCTGTGAAAAAAGCACGCTATTACTTGCCACAGTCATTGGTGTCGCTTTACATGGTACTTATTCAAGCCTTTTTAACCCGTTTATTGAGACGTGGTCAGTTTTCCCACTCGTCAGCTTAATTTTGGCAGTTTACTGTTTATATCAGCGCTACTTAAATCAACCCATGACCGATGGTATGCCTAAGCTGATTTTTTCATTCTTTTTATTAGGCTTATTCGGTTATAACGCTTACACCAGAACCGTTAACCCTGAATGGGGTTCAAATTTCTTCTCTTCAGTTTGTATCGTTATCGTTGCATTGTGGATTTATCGTCAATTCAAACAGCGTCAACGCTTACGTATACAGGCAGAAGAAGCTGAAAAAGCATCACGAGCAGAACAGTACTAGCCTGTACTCCTCTCTTTGTTGTAAACACAGCGAAATTTTGACACCAGCAAGCTATCTTGCTGGTGTTTTTGTTTTTATTGGCGTTATTGAAAGATTTTCTATTCTAACGTGAGAAATAAGCTGTTATCTTTTTTCTAATAATACGCCACATTCCATATGGTGGGTGTAGGGGAATTGGTCGAATAATGCTAATTTACTGATTTTATGTGTTTTAATTAGGGTTTCTAGATTTTCGCACAGTGTTTCTGGATTACAAGAAATGTATAAAATGCTAGGGTAAGTTTTAACCAATTCTACAGTTTTCTCATCTAAACCACTACGAGGAGGGTCAACAAAAATGGTTTCACATTGGTAATCTTTTAAATTAATCCCTTCTAAGCGTTTAAATTCTCTTACACCATTCATTGCTTGCGTAAAATCTTCTGCGGACATGCGAATAATTTTCACATTATCAATGTGATTCATTGCAATATTGTATTGGGCTGCATGAACAGACGGTTTTGCAATTTCTGTTGCCAGTACTCGCTCAAAATTACGTGCAAGCGCTAATGAAAAGTTACCGTTGCCGCAATACAGTTCAAGCAGATCGCCTTTTGCATTTTCTGTTGCTTTTAATGCCCATTCCAACATCTTAATATTGACCTGTGCATTAGGTTGCGTGAAGCTATTTTCAACTTGGCGATAAATCATCTCTTTACCTGCCACTGGTAACACTTCATCAATAAAATCATTATCGAGCATAATTTTTGTTTTATAAGCTCGACCAATTAATTGAACATCAAAGCCTTGAACAATTAATGATTGGCGTAATGCTATTGCTTCTTGCTGCCAAGTTTCATCAATTTTCTTGTGATAAAGCAGGGAAACAATAATTTTATTACTCAACGTAGAAAGATAATCAATCTGAAACAGTTTCTTTCTGAGTGTTGGTTTATCTTTTATTTCTGCCAACAAGGCAACCATCATTTTATTAATAAGCTGGCTGGCAACCGGAAATTGGTCAACACGAATACGCTGCTTAGTCTCTTGGTCAAACATAATATGATATAGAGAATCTTCTTCATGCCAGATACGGAATTCCGCACGCATACGATAATGCTGTTCTGGTGATGAAAAAACCTCTGCTTCAGGCGCATTAAAAGGAGCCATCATTGTTTGTAGACGTTGTGTTTTTTCATTCAGTTGAGACTGATATGTTTGCGTTGGTAATGAATTCTGCATGGTATCTCGCCTTTTTTTGGCAGTAATAAAGTTAAGCGAGCGAAATTGTAGAGATCCTCATGAAGATGTCCAGTATTCTTCATGTTCAATTTCTGGACTCAGTGGATTTGAAATCGTAGCATAGTTATTCGGTCTCCTAATAGGAGTTAAAAGGGAATCTGGTGCAAAGCCAGAACTGACGCGCAGCGGTAATAGGATCAAGGATAATAAAAGACACTGCAAAGCACTTATATAAGTGCAGTGGGAAGTCATTATCTTAAAGACATAAATTTGTTTCTTTAACCTAAAGTCCGAAGACCTGCCGAAGACCTGTCGCATCTTAAATTAAATACGCGTTTTATTTAATTTTGGCGGCATCCTGCTACTTATTCTGTTGGATGCAGATTTTCATGAATAATAAAAAAGTTTTTTTCATTTCCAGTGTGGCTTTGAGTGTTATGGCGGGCAGTTTTGGTGCGTTTGCAAATAACAGTGATACGTTAAGCGTGACAGCAAACCGCTTTCAAGAGCCTAACTCTTCTATTTTAGCGCCGATAACAGTTGTTGAACGTGAACAAATCGAACGTTGGCAGAGTAATAGTGTTATTGATGTATTACGCAGAATGCCAGGGATTGATGTGGGGCAAAACGGTGGAATAGGGCAGATGAGCTCTATTTATGTACGTGGAGCTGAATCTCGTCATGTTCTTATTTTAGTGGATGGTGTGCGTTTAAATCAGGCGAATGTGTCTGGTAGTTCTGATATCAGCCAAATTCCTCTTTCTCTTGTTCAACGTATTGAATATATAAGAGGGCCTCGTTCTTCTGTTTATGGTTCTGATGCGATTGGTGGCGTGATTAATATCCTCACAGAAAGAAAAACGGAAGGAGGAACACTTAATGCCACAATGGGTTCTCATGGTTATCAAGAATATGATGGCTCGATAAAACAAAAAGTCGGTGATAAAACCACATTAACAGCCGCTGGCAGTTATCTCTATACCAAAGGTTATGATGTAGAAGCGAATGGAAATACTGGTGGACATCCACAACCTGATCGTGATGGCTTTATGAACAAGTCATTATGGCTAGGGGTTAATCACGATATTAACGATGATGTTTCTTTATATGCACGCGCTTATGGTTTTGATAATCGCACGGCTTATGATGCTTATTATGACAGTTATAACGATATGTTAACGGATACAAGAGCATTATTTAGTCGTACTTATGATGGTGGTGTGAAATTTAATCGTGATAACTACTCTTCTTCTTTAAATACCAGCTATAACTACACCAAAGATTATGACTATGATCCTCGTTATGGTCGCTATGGTAAAGGAAGCCGTTTTACCAACTCTGAACAATATAATGTGCAGTGGGGAAATCACCTTTTATTAGGGAATGGCAGTATCGGTGGTGGTGTCGATTGGCAACGTCAATCTATTAAAGCTGGCTCTAGTGGATTTCCTAATAAAGAACACTTCGACAATACAGGTTTGTATCTAACTGGACAGCAAAAGTTAGGCGATATTATTGCTGAAGCATCAGTACGCTCGGACAAACACTCTGAATATGGCTGGCATACGACTTGGCAAACTAACCTAGGTTGGGAATTTGTTGAGGGTTATCGTGTGATTGGTGGTTATGGTACGGCATTTAAAGCACCGACATTGATGCAACTTTATAGTGAGTGGGGAAGTAATCCAGACTTACAACCTGAAAAGAGTAAACAGTGGGAAGGGGGCTTTGAAGGATTAACGGGGCCTTTAGCGTGGCGATTAACTGCGTATCGTAATGATGTAAATTCTTTGATCCAAGGTGAATCGAGTTATCCATACCGTAACTACAATGTTGGTAAGGCCTTAATTAAAGGTGTGGAATTTACGGGTGAAATGGATACGTGGATTTTTCATCACACCTTTAACCTTCAATATATAGATGCAAGAAATAAAGAAACGCATCAACGTCTTGATCGTCGCGCTCGTCAACAACTGAAATATCAGCTTGATTGGCAAGTCGAGAAACTCGATATGGGGGTGACTTACCAATATATCGGTCAACGGACAGATAAAGATTATGGGACTTATGAGAATGTTTCTTTAGGTGGTGTGAGTATTTGGGATTTAACTGCTTCATATCCTATTACATCACATCTCTCAATTCGTGGTAGAATAGCCAACCTGTTTGATAAAGATTATGAGACAGCTTATGGCTATCGCACGCCAGGACGTGAATACTTCCTCACAGGAAGCTACAACTTCTGATGCACAACTTACCGCTAACCCTACTGTATTGGTTTTTGATTCAGGGGTTGGCGGTTTATCTGTTTATCGTGAGATCCGTGAAAAATTACCGGATGCTCACTATATCTATGTTTTCGATAATGAAGCTTTCCCCTATGGTGAGAAATCACAAGACTTCATTATTGACCGTGTTGTTCGAATAGTTAGCGCGGTTGCTGAAAAACATGATCTCGCGACCATCGTTATTGCTTGTAATACAGCAAGCACAGTGAGCCTCCCTGCTTTACGTGCCAAGTTTACTGATATTCCTATTGTGGGCGTTGTACCTGCTATTAAACCAGCAGCTAAATTAACATGTAATGGAGTAGTTGGATTATTAGCAACAAGAGCAACAGTTAAACGTCCTTATACCCATGAACTTATTGAACGCTTTGCGACTGATTGCAAAGTTCACTCTTTAGGTTCGGCAGAGCTGGTGGAATTGGCTGAGAGAAAACTTCATGGTGAAGCCGTTTCTTTAGACGAGCTACGTAAAATCCTTACACCTTGGCTAAAAATGAAAGAGCCACCGGATACTGTGGTATTAGGTTGTACTCATTTCCCTTTATTAGCTGATGAACTTCTTTCTGTTTTACCTGATGGTACCCGAATTATCGATTCTGGCGCTGCAATTGCACGAAGAACTGCGTGGTTAGTCGTAAATCAAGCGAAAATAAAGGGTTCAAATGAAATTAACTTCGCTTATTGCTTAAAAGAAGATGAGAATAGCGAATTATTAAAACCTGTTTTAGCGGGTTTTGGTTTTGAATCGCTCAGAAAACTGGCTCTTTAAGTGCAATTTGATTGAAAATTCAACGGTCAGTAAAAAAACTCAAAAAAAGTGTTGCCAGCTTCACAAAACTCCCTATAATGCGCCCTCGTTGTCACGGCAAACCACGCTAAGTGAGTTAGCCGAGAGAACGAAGAAAAAAAGTGAAAAGCCTTGAAAATAAACGCTTGACACTGAATGAGGAAGATGTAGAATGCACCTCCTCGCAACAG
>NZ_JBLRMH010000008.1:0-258068 GCF_047921575.1 Proteus sp. TSJ240517 | reverse complement strand
ATCTGTTCGTGTTGATGATAAAGGAAGATATAACCTAAATGATTTACATGCCTCAGCCGTGGCAAATGGCGAAGCCAGAGAGAATCAAAAGCCAAGCCAATTTTTGAGAAGCAAGCAGGTTAAGGCATTTGTAGAAAAATTAAGCGCAATGCAAAAATGCACTGCGGTCAAAGTCATTAACGGTGGGCTTAATCATGGTGTTTGGGCATTAGAATTAGTTGTTATTAGATACGCTGCTTGGTTAAAGCCAGAGTTTGAAATCCTTGTCTACAACACCTTTAAGGATGCTACGAGAAAAGGGTTAGATATCATGGCTAAGTTGAATAAGTTAGATCATGTAATCAATACCGAAACTAAAAATGTCAGTAGCTGCGCTAGAGCGATGGCTAATTGGGGCGTTGGTGGTAGAAAACAGTTACTACTATCTGCAAGGGAGCGAGTTGTAAAAGAAGCTCAAATCTATCTTCCTGGTATTGAATAATGACCAAACAAGAAAAAGACTGGTTAGATACTCTCCATCGTCAATTGCAGTAATCACTTGAATACTTACATTGTGGCAGGGTTGATGATGGCAGGATAGTTGCTGAAATCGTAGAGCGAGAGTTAGGCAAGTTAGTCAACAAGCAGAAAACCAAATAGACCCTAGTGGCCTTTTTTATTGGGTGGGATATGAAAAATAATGATAACTTAAAAAACGATACCGATATCGCTATTGGATTGATCCCAGTATCTGATAATGGTCGTATTACCGCTTTCACATCAGATGGAAAGCCTATCCGAGGATTGGTCTGTTGTAATGTCGATAGTGATCATAGCGATGTGGTAAGAATGACATTAACAGTGGAAGTTACCAATCGAGATGGGAAGCTTGCAATATGTAACTTCAAAAAAGATGAAATTGAAGAAATAAGAGCAAATTTCTTAATGAAATAAACACCTGTATTCACTTTTCGCTTATTAGATAAGGTGGCGATTATGAGCAAAACAAGAACATTTTATTGCAAAGTTACATTACGCCGTTACATGAAGCCGATGTTAATCATCGCTACGTTAACTAATTGGCGATGGCTTACGGATTTGTGCTTTAAGGTTGAGGCTGCACCTCAAGGGAAAGAAGTGGAGTTGAGTAGTGAATAAATATCACGTAATAGCAACTAAGAAAGACGGTACCACATACGAAGGCATGATGACTACTAAAGAGCCTCGTGTGACTAACGGGTTAATTGGTATCGCATCACTTGATGGCTCATGGGTATACATATCACCTGATGAGATTAGTGATATTAAATATGTGCCAGTGGTTGAACAGTAAATGATTATTCATTTTAGAAAATTCTACAAATGTCATTCTTTGAGTGGCATTGATAGAATTTTATATAGGTTTATATCCTCGACGGTGTCATTGATTGCCGGAGATATATAAACGAAACCAGTTAATTATTCTAAAAGAGGCTGATTAATGGCGACTGAAAAGAAAATGGGTCGCCCTTCTGATTACTTACCAGAGGTGGCGGACGATGTATGCGCTCTAATTGCCGATGGTGAAAGTTTGCGTACTGTATGCAAGCGACCAGGAATGCCAAACACAACTAAAGTTATGCGTTGGTTACGAGAGCACCCTGACTTTCGTGAACAGTACGCGAAAGCGATGGAATCAAGAGCTGATGCCGTTTTTGAAGAGTTGTTTGATATTGCTGATGATGTAAAAGAAGAACCAGCGGCAGTTGCTAAGGCAAGGTTAAGGATAGATACCAGAAAGTGGGCCTTAGCAAGAATGAGTCCTAAAAAGTATGGAGACAAGGTAACTCAGGATATTGATTTGAAATCATCTGACGGATCAATGTCACCGACAAAAATAGTTCTGGTTGCCGGAGGTAGCAATGACGGTAGCAAGGATTGAAATACCGCCTAAATTAATTCCAGCTTTTGAAGGTAATTATCGCTATCGATGCTCACACGGTGGGCGAGGATCTGCAAAGACAAGAACATTTGCATTAATGACGGCAATTCGTGGCTACATGGCTGCGATGAATGGTCAATCTGGCGTAATACTTTGTGCTCGTGAGTACATGAACTCGCTAGAAGAATCATCAATGGAAGAGGTAAAACAGGCGATTAGGTCTGTGCCTTGGTTGAATGACTTCTATGAACTTGGCGAGAAGTATATCCGCACAAAGTGTCGCTCTGTCAATTATGTGTTTGCAGGGTTACGACACAACTTAGATAGCATTAAATCTAAGGCGAGAATATTAATTGCTTGGGTTGATGAAGCTGAATCAGTATCAGAAATAGCATGGACTAAATTAACACCCACTGTTCGTGAGGCTGGATCTGAAATATGGGTGACATGGAACCCAGAAAGAGACGGTAGCGCGACAGATAAACGCTTTAGAAAGAATCCACCTGATAATGCCATCGTTGTCGAGATGAATTACGATGATAATCCGTGGTTTCCATCAGTGCTTGAAGAAGAGCGATTAAGCGATCAGGAAAGATTGGACTCTGCTACTTACGCATGGATTTGGGAAGGCGCTTATCTTGAAAACTCCGATAAGCAGGTATTAGCGAATAAATACGTTGTTAAATCGTTCCCTGATGATTTATGGCAAAAAGCAGACAGGCTACTATTCGGTGCTGACTTCGGTTTTGCTAAAGACCCCAATACACTACTACGGCAGTTTATTCTAAATGACTGCTTGTATATCGAATATGAGGCTTATGCGGTAGGTGTCGAGCTTGACCACATGCCAGCGTTTTACGACAAGATACCTGAATCTCGTAAGTGGCCAATTAAAGCAGACTCTGCACGACCAGAAACAATCAGCTATTTAAAACGCCAAGGGTTCAATATCTCTGCCGCTAAAAAATGGCAGGGTAGCGTAGAAGATGGCATTACACATCTACGCGGATTCAAGCAAATAATCATTCATCCTCGCTGTAAAGAAACAGCAAAAGAAGCCCGTCTTTACTCGTACAAAACAGACCGGATCACAGGTGAGGTTCTTCCCGTTATTGAGGATAAGAATAACCACTGCTGGGATGCGGTTAGATATGGGCTTGATGGGTATATCACACAAAAATCAAACGCAGGCCTATTGGTTCCAAAACGATTACTGAGGCGATAATGCAAGAAAACATAAAACTAGCCGTTAATCACATGGTGAGTGATGCGATAGCTCGTGCCCGTATGGCTTTGGTTAATCCAACTATGGGGCTTGATGCGAAGCGATCATCTGCTTGGTGTGAATACGGATTCAAACAAGATTTAACCTTTGAGGATTTATATAAACTATTTCGCCGTGGTGGTATTGCCTTTGGTGGGGTAACAAAACTCGTAGGTAATTGCTGGAAAACATCACCTCAAGTGATTGAAGGTGATAAAGCAGATAAATACAAGAAAGAAACCACTTGGGAAGCTTCATTTAAAAAGTACGTGAATAAACGTATTTGGAAAGCGTTCAAAGAAGCAGATCAGAAGCGTCTTGTCGGTCGTTATGCAGGTTTAATTCTTCATATCAATGATAGTGGAAAGTGGCATGAGCCTGTCACGAAATCAAAGTTACTAAAGAAAGCCACTCCAGCTTGGGCGAATGCAATTAAGCCTACTGATTGGGTGACTGATATTAATTCTCCTAACTACGGTCAGCCTAGTATGTGGCAGTACACGGAGACGTTGCCAAATGGCGGAACAAGAAATATCAATATCCATCCGGATAGGGTTTTTATTCTCGGTGATTATTCAGTTGACGCCATCGGCTTTCTTGAACCTGCCTATAACGCCTTTGTAAGTCTTGAAAAGGTTGAGGGTGGTTCTGGTGAATCATTCCTTAAAAACGCAGCAAGACAGCTCTCAGTCAACTTTGATAAAGAAGCCAAGCTTGATGAGTTAGCAAGAGCTTACGACGTTGAGATGTCAGAGCTACAAGAGATATATAACGATGTGGCCAGAGAGATTAACATTGGTAATGACGCTGTAATGATAACTCAGGGGGCTAGTGTCAACCCTTTAGTTACTGCCGTATCTGATCCAACACCAACCTATATGGTTAACTTGCAAACCGCATCAGCCGCAATGGATATTCCATCAAAAATACTTGTTGGCATGCAAACGGGTGAAAGAGCTAGCACGGAAGACCAGAAGTATTTTAATGCACGATGCCAATCACGCAGAGAAAGCGAACTCTCATTTGAGATAGAGGACTTCATCGATCACCTAATTAACATCAAGGTGCTAGAGCCTATCGGTGAGAAAACGGTTGTTTGGGATGATTTAAATGAGCAATCATCAATAGATAAGCTGGATAGCGCTGAGAAGATGAGCCGAATTAATCAAACCGCTCTCGCTACTAGTGAGCCAGTATTTAGTGTCGAAGAAATTAGGACGGCGGCTGGCTATGAAAATGATAGTGAAGAGCCATTAGGTGAAGTTGATGAAGATACAGAAGATAAGGACGGCGATAAGACCAGGAACGAAAGCTGACCCAACATCAGTCGATAAACTAGAACGTGGCGCAATGAGAGAGTTTGCGAAACGTATTCGGAGAATATCAAAAGGCTATATTCAACTTCTTAACAGGATCCCCTCTGAGCCAGTCGTCAATAGAAAATACCAATTCGATTTAGACCCTAACTATCTATCAATATTGTTGAGAGATGGTGAGTTAATGGTTGATGAGGTGCTTTTGAATGGTGGCGAATTCGGTAACTTTCTCTTCCTTGAGTACGTCAGCACAGCATACGAAAGAGGAACAGCACAGCAGTACGCAAACCTATCACAGCAATCGACCGTTTACGCAGCTACTCAGCAAAGCATTGCAACGATACTGATGAGTGAACCATATCAACTAAGAATGGCTCTAGTTCGCGCTCGTGTGTTCGAAGAGATGAAAGGGATGTCTGGTCAGGTTAAGGCTGACATGGCTCGCATCCTTACAGATGGTATCGCGAGGGGTTTAAATCCTCGTGAAGTAGCGAGAAACCTAACCAATCAAGCAGGCATTGAAACGCGTCGAGCTAATCGTATAGCAAGAACAGAGATAACAAGTGCGTTGCGTAGGGCACGATTAGATGAAGCTGACGAAGCCAAGGAAATGCTTAACCTTGAAACTCGTGAAATTCATATCTCAGCACTAAGCCCAACAACAAGACATCACCATGCAATTAGGCATGGGAACATATACACCACTGATGAGCAACGTGATTGGTGGGCTCGTGATGCTAATTCAATTAACTGCAAGTGCTCAACTGTAACCGTTCTTGTTGATAAAGACGGCAGGCCTTACAACAAGACTCTCATCAATAAACTGTTAGAGGAAAAAGAAGCCATGAAAGAACGTGGTTATCAATGGGCGGAGGAATAACTGATGCCAATTCAAGTAAATGTCACGACAAAAGTTAATAGCGCCTCTATTCGGCGTGAAACATACAACGGTCGTGAACACATTATTATCCCAAGTTATACGCTTCCAGCAAACGTCATTATGAATGGTGGATTATATCCAGGCAGTGAGATTGACGCTCATTACCGAGAGTTAGAAGGCACTCCTGCGCCATTAGGTCACCCTACGCTTGATGGCCAGTTTGTATCAGCGCTTTCTTTCGAGGGTCTTAATGTTGGGTATATCGGCGCAGCAAACAGAAATGTTTCCAAGGTCGGTAATCGCATCTATTTAGAAAAGTGGATAGATGTAGATAAGGCTAAAGAGTCAGAAGGCGGTAAAGAAGTTCTTCAGCGCGTCGAAGCGATTGAAAGTGGTGAAAGTTCAGAGCCAATTCATACGAGCGTTGCTGTTTTTCTTGAGCAGATCGAAGCAAACGAAGAACAGAAAGCGCAGGGTTATAACTGGATTGCAAAGATACACAGCATGGATCATGACGCAATTCTGCTTTATGAGTCAGGCGCAGCAACACCAGCTCAAGGTGTCGGAATGATGGTTAATGCTGACCAAGCCACAGAGGTTAAAACTAACAGTGGCGCTCTAGTTGGTGAAACTTATCGTGAAAAATCACATCGCCTTGAAATGGCCGCAAAGAAACAGTTCGTTGCTGGTGATGGTTACGTGTGGGTATCGGACTTTACAGACACTCATGCAGTAATCGTTATCGATGGAGGCAATGCAAAACTACATTCCTACACAAATGAAAATGGCAACATCACCTTTGATGCGCAAGGCGAAGAAGTTGAGCGTCAAGAGTCGTGGGTGAAGGTTGTAACAAACAAACTTAAATCAGCTTTCAGTAAACCGCAGGCAAGCCCTGCAATCAATAACAGCACGGAGGGCGACATGCCTTTAACTCAAGAAGAAAAAACAGAGCTTTATTCAGAAATCGGCAATCAAATTGCTGCGAATGTAACAAAAGCATTGGAAGGTATCACGTCAAAAATTGATACGTTACAAGCCAATCAAGATCAGTTAAAAGAAACTTTAACCGCAAATCAACGCGCAGAAGAAGCAGAAATGCGCAAAGTAATTGCCGAAAAATACGGTGAAGTGGTGGCTAACTCACTGCAAGGTCAAGCACTGATCGACATGCATAAACAAATTGGTGACGCAGCAAGTTTGGCCGGCAACTCAGGCGCACAGCAAGAGCAAACTGGCGCACCAGATCCAGCAGCATACTTTGGAGGTGCTAAATAATGGCTACTAGTCGCTATCGCCGTGTAAACCTTGACGGTAAATCAATCACAGAAACTCGAGCAGCAAAAGCAGTTACGTTGCCGGGCACTTTTGTTGTTATTAACGCAGACAATGAGTTTGCTCAAGCTACTGCATTATCCGGACGCATTTATGTAGCTAATCCAGCATATCACCAAGGGCTATCTATTCGTAATGGCGTTCCTGTTGGTGATTCTCTAGTTGGTGAGTATGTAGAGGAAGGTCGAGAGTTGGCTGTATTAGTTCCTGCTGGCACTTATAAAAAAGACTCACCGATCAAGCTTGGCGCGAGTGGTAAAGGCGCTCTTGCATCCGCTGATACGGAATCAGTAATTGGCTACTCTCAAGATGAAGTTACGCTAAAAGCTGATGATTTCATTCGTGTTCGCTTTCGTGTTGGCACTGTGGCTGCTGCGTAATTAAAAGGAAAAAACTATGTTTTATACTGCTGAAACTTTAGCAACAAATAGCCGACTGCAACGCCAGTGGGATAGCTTATGGGCTACACGTAATATTTATAACACGCAACATAACCTGATGATTAACCAATATCAAAGCGTTATGGATGGTGAGACTTTGGCGGCAAACCAATCCGGCGGTTTCTCTAAGGACTTTTGGAAAGAAGTTGATAACAATATTATTCAGTTGCGCGATCAAGAAACAGGCATGGAAATCGTCAATGATTTAATGGGCCTGCAAACAGTGTTGCCAATTGGCAAGACAGCGAAGCTTTATAACGTGGTTGGCGATATTGCTGATGACGTATCAATCAGCATTGATGGTCAAGCGCCATACTCTCATGATCACACTGATTATGGTTCTGACGGTGACCCAATCCCAGTATTTACCGCTGGCTTTGGTGTTAACTGGCGACATGCTGCGGGTTTAAGCACAGTTGGTATTGACCTTGTTCTTGATTCTCAAACTGCAAAAATGCGTCAATTCAATAAGAAAGTAGTTAACTACTTCTTAAATGGTGATGCATCAATTAGCGTTGAAGGTTATAAAGGCCAAGGCCTGAAAAATCACCGCAACACGGCGAAAATCGACTTAGGTGCTTCTGGTGCTAATATCGATTTAACCACTGCTGACTTACCTGCATTGTTAGCGTTCTTTGGTTTTGGTGGTGCGTTCGGTCAGACTGCATTCAACAACAAAGTGGATGCTTACGATGTTATGTGGGTGAGTTACGAAGCATGGGGTAACTTAATTAAGCCTGTGGTTGTTTCTGTTGGTGCTGGTGCAGGTAACAGCGTGGTAAATGGTCGCATTATCGATACATTGCTGCCATATGCTGGTGTGAAAGAAATTCGTCCTACTTATGCACTTAAGGGCTCTGAGTTTATCGCTTATCAACGCCGTAAAGATGTAGTGACTCCGTTAGTTGGTATGGCAACAGGTGTTGTTCCTAAGCCTCGCTTTATGCCACAGGAAAACTATAACTTCCAAATCATGAGCGCAGCAGGTCTGCAAATTACTCGTGACGGTGACGGAAAGTCTGGTGTGGTTTACGGTGCTAAACTGAGCTAAGGATCTGTAATGACAAAGTACGAGGTTATCATCCCTTGGCATGGTGTCGAAAAAGGTCAGGTGGTTGAGTTAGAAAATCTTCATCCAGCCTTTAAGGCTAATGTTAGAGCATTATCTAATGATGCCGCTGAATTGGTTCCAGCCACACCAAAAGCCAAGTCTAAAAAAGACAAAGACGAATAGCCGCGAAAGCGGTTTTTTTATGCCCTCGAAAGGGGGCTTTGCTTTGTGAGGTAATCATGATCACAAAAGAGCAAGCCAAAGAGTACCTGACAGGGCAGGGAATAGAATTGCCTGATTTTATTCTCGACGCACTTATTGAGCAGGTAGGCAGTATTCAGGAATGTCTTGATAAACTCTATCCATCAGCAACAGCACTATTAATCCAGATGTATCTGCTTTCACTTATGGCGCTTGGTCAAGGTGATAAGTATATAAGCTCACAAACAGCACCTAACGGCGCATCACGCTCATTTCGATATCAATCGTTTGGTGATAGATGGAAGGCGGCTGCGTCACTACTGCGTGGTTTGGATAAGTACGGTTGTGCTAATGATTTAATACCAACCGATCCAACTCAAACTGCTCATGCTGGTTTGTGGATAGCGAAAGGTGGCTGCATGTGTAAGGGGGCGTAATGAGTTCAGTTGCAAATTGGGCTTACACCTCGTGGGCTACTTTATGGAAAGCAAAGAAAGACAAAAATGGTAAGCCAGTATTCTCTGAGCCGGTTCATTTTCTTTGTGGTTATGGTAGTGAGCTTAAATCTGGAAAGTTGGACATTGGCTCTGAAATCACCATCAAACTGGTGTTCTGGACTGAATATGCGGATGCTAAAAAAGGTGACTTTATCGCTATCGGTAAGCACACTGGTGAACCGTTATCTGCTGGTGCTGACGAAATCAAATTCATCAAACGTGATGAAGACTTATTCGAGCATATCGCAGATGATTACACTCTGATAACGGCGGTGTGATATGGGGGCAAAAGTAAGGGGTATTTCTCAGGCTAACGCAAACCTTAGAGCGCTTGTAGGTAACATTCAGGGCAGAAAGGTTGTTAGGGCAATTAAATCAGCATTAGATACTGGTAGCGCGCTAACAGCCCTGTATACACCGATTGGTAAAACATCAACGCTGATAAACTCACAATTTAGAGAGGTTAAGGTTAACGGTACATTAGTTACTGGTAGGGTTGGTTACTCCGCTAACTATGCAGTTTACGTTCATGATCCTAGAGTTAAACAAAAATTCAGGCGATCAACGGCAAAAAAAGAGTTTCTCAAATTGTCATTTGAGGAGGCAAGAGCTGAGATAGATATAGCAGTAAGACGGGAGCTTCAAATATGATACATGAGAAGTTTGAGCGCTACTTAAACAGAGGTAATTTACTTGACGGTTTCATTGTTCAATATCTAACGTGGAATGAGCAACCAGACCAAAAAACTCAACAATATGCTGTTATTCAACCTGATGATGGTAGTGGTCGATTTGCTGATTTGGGCGCTGATGATTTCGTGACGCTTTTTCTTGTGTCTGCACAGCATGATCCTGAACCTGCACTGATAAGAGCTAATGAAATTCTAAACTTTGTTGCTGAATTTCCCGATGACTGTGAACTCAATTCAATCTACAACTTAGGTGGACTACCAAGGCCCATACCGACAGAAGAAGGTCGGTTTATCCTTAAGCTTTCTTTCCGCTGTACATCTTAAATTAAACACATCTCAACAGGTCGCTTATGCGGCCTTTTTTATTTGCAAATAAAGAGGTTATAACATGGCACAATGCCCTGATGATAAAGGCCTAGTGATGGGTAACGCAGGTATTCTGCGCATTGCAAAAGGCTGTCCTGACCAAGTACCAGCACAAGATCAATTCTTGCGATTAGGTGCACTAACAAGCAAGTCATTTGATTTCGGTATGGAGACAGTGACATCTAATGCTGATGACACTAAAGGCTTAACTGAGTCAATTGTTACTGGCGCTGACTTTACGATTAGTTTTGATGGTGAATTAAAGAAAGCTGGTGTAACCGGCTCTACTTCCGCGTTTGATATTGCCAAAGAAATCCTTGATGAAATCAAAGCAAGTCGTCAACCAACATATTGGGTTCAACTTGATATGAAAGGCGATGGCTCTGATGTTGTTCAGGGCTATATGGCTTTCACGTCTTGGTCAATGGAGTTTCCAACAAAAGAAATTTCCACTTATTCAGGTGAATTGAAAGTCTATGACTCAGACACCGTTGAGTGGTTGCAAGAAGAAGTTGTTGTTGAAAGTGTCGCAGTAGATCCAGCCACTCTGTCTGTAAAAGTGGGTGAAACTAAGACATTTACTGTCAAATTTACCCCAACAGATGCGACTAACAAAAACTACACTGCCGTAAGCGATAAGCCGAATTTTGCAACAGTTACCCAGCTTGTGAACGTGGTAACTGTGCGTGGTGTTGCTGAAGGTACTGCAAATATCACTGTCACATCTGAAGATGGCAGTAAAACAGCAAAATGCGTGGTTACTGTTACCACTGCTTAATATTACAAAGGGTGCTTTCGAGTGCCCTTGATAATATTCAGGAGGGATTATGACGCCTATTTTAGAAATCGGTGAGATGGTTATCTCTACTGATAAAAAGGATTACTTATTTAGACCATCGTTCATCAATATGACAAGAATTGGTGAGCCTAAACAGATTGTGAGTGCATACGGTCAATTAAATGGCACAGAGGTACAAGATTTAATTACTCGTGCCGCAATGAATTACAGGGTTATTCCTGAGTGGTTAATAAAAGCCGTTAGTAAGCCGACATACGGACGCAATATCCTGCAAACTGCAATGATAGTGATGCAAGCGTGCTGTGATGATGACTGTTCTGAAATTATTGGCGAATGGAAATCAGGTAAGCGAGGTGTCGTCTATAAAAACGGAAAGATGCCAATTGCTGATATTATCGTCATTGCCAGAGAATTATTCGCTCATGGAATTATCGGTAAAGCTAAGATCCGCAAACTTCAACGCAATGAAGGTAAAAACGAATTCTCAGATGAGTTTATGGCAATTGACTATATTAGTTCAGCTCGCGCTCACTTTGGCATGAATCGAGAAGAAGCCGAACAGTTAACTATGACTGAATTTCAGATGATGCTCAAAGCTAAATACCCTGATGAGAAAGGCTTCACCAAGGAAGAGTATGACAACATCATAAAGCAAGATGATAAGCGTAATGATGAGTTGATCAGTGGTAAGCGCAGATTAGTGAGTAGGAAACGTAAATGAGTTAGTTTGCTTTCTTTTGCATCACCATCTATATAACATAATAACAAATTAACTAACGAGGATGGTGTTGTGAATTTAAAACATATTGGTGGGATATTATTGGCAATTGGTATCGTGTCTATATTTTTAGGGATAATGTCTTTTGTTAACACATCTAGTTATAAGATAGCCGAACAGATGCCAAATATAACACTACTTGTGTTTGGTGGATGCTTCTCATCATTAATAGGATCTGTTTTCTTTGGTTGTGGATCAATTGTTGATGCGATTGAAGGTAAATCGGTCTCATCAACAGAAAAAAGAAACACCTTAGATACAGACTCTACTCAAGAAACAAATCACGAGAAAATAAAAGAAATCTTAAAAAGAAGGTAGTTTAAAAATAAACTAACCATAGAGGATGGCATTGTGAGAAAGATATTAGTTACACCACTCTGGGTATTGACTACCTTATCTATTTTATTTAGCGCTGGTTCTATTGCTAAAGAAAATATAAAGATACCAGATGTTGCAAAGGCAGCTTGCATTAACCACAAAGATAAAGAGTCGTGCGAGGGTTTCGTTATCGCATCAATGGGCCATGCATTTGAGCAAGGTAGAATTAGCATGGTTTGTGATTTGATGCGCGAGTCTGGGGAAAAAATACCAGAAGAACAAAAAGATAGATGTAGTGAAGCTAACGATATGTTACGAGAAGTGCGAAGCGTTAAGTATTAACTTTATACAGTAACTAATCAAAATAACCCTGCCAATCGGCGGGGTTTTTCATATTAAGGATCCGATAAATGGCAAATGTAGGCGAAATTGTTTACCAGGTTCAAATGGATGTTCGGCAATTACTTACATCGCAACAGCAGTTAGAGCAACGCCTTAATCGTATGGATAGTAGTTTTAACCGAACGTCTCAGTCGGTAAATAACACAGAACGTTCAATGCAGTCTCTATCCAAAGTTGCAGCAGCTCTTACTGGTTATTTATCGGTTTCAATGGTTGCGAGTTACGCCGAAGCATGGGCTGTGTTAAATAATAAACTGTCCAACTCTGTTCGTGCGAGCGAGTCACTTATTGATGTTACTCAACGAGTATTTGATATCACTCAAGCAACACGCTCCAGTCTTGATGCCACAGCAACACTCTACGCTCGACTAGAAAGAGGAACGAGAGAATACAACACCTCAGCAGCAGATTTAGCAAAATTAACAACAATTATTAATCAGGGGTTTATTGTCTCTGGTGCCACAGCGACAGAGGCTGAAAACGCCATTATTCAGTTATCGCAAGGTATCGCATCTGGAGTTCTGCGCGGCGAGGAATTCAACTCAGTAGCAGAGCAAGGTAGCCGCTTGATGGTTGCGCTTGCTGACTCGATGGGTGTCGGTATTGGTCAACTTCGTAAGATGGCAGCAGAAGGCAAACTAACCACTGATGTTGTTGTGAAGGGGTTGCTTTCTCAAGGTGATGTAATCGGCAAGGAATTCGCTAAAACTACCAGAACAATGTCGCAGGCATTTCAAGAGGCAGGGAACAATCTAACTAAATTCCTTGGCGAGAATACGACAATAAAGGCATCTATTAACGTATTTAGTGATGCTGTAATTACCGTTAGCCAAAACTTATCAGAAATGGGTACTATTTTAACAGCGGTTGCTGCGGTAATAGGCTCAAGATATGTTGGCGCTTTAGCCATGGCTAGTGTGGCGCAAATAAAAAAAGCCAGAGATACAATAACGGCTGTCATGGCAACTAGACAGGCAACTATAGCCGAAAGAGATGCGGCGGCAGTTCTTGCAAGAAAAGCCTTAGCGGATAAAGAGGCGGCAGCTTTAGCACTAAAGAGAGCAAGAGATCAACATCAGTTAACTATTGGAACCAATGCTGAGGCGACAGCATTAGCTAACGTTACTAGATTAAGAACTGCCTATACAAATGCGGCTATCGCATCAACACAAGCAAATCAGGCATTAAGCGCATCACAAGCTAGAGTCGCAGCAACAGCCTTGACAATGTCAAATGCAATGAAGGCGCTTAACGCAGCGTCCGCTCCTCTTGGTGGGCCTATGGGTGCTTTGATGCTTATTGGCGCTGCTGTTTACTATGTAATAGATGCAATGAAAAGCGCCAAGCAAGCGGCTAGAGATTACAGTAACGAATTACCAGACTTAATTGAAAGGCTGAAGGAGCTAAACAAGGTACAACTTGATGCGGCTAGGGTTAAGACTTCTCAAAACATAGCGCAGAAAAAAGAAGATATCTCTGATTTAAAAGAAGAAGTGGAATCATTAACCAAGCAGTTAAGCATACAGAAAAAACTTAATGAGTCTGGAGTTTGGAGACCTGATTCTGCAAGAGAAAAAGAAAAAGAGCTAACTAACGATCTGGCAATTGCTAAGGCAAATCTTGATAGTAAAACTACTGAGCTTTCTTATTCTGAGAATGCGTTACTGCAAATAGATCGCCAAATTAACAAAGTAGTTGCTGATCAAATGGAGGAAGCGAGAAAGCTTCACGACGAACTTGGCAATGGCGTCCAGAAAGTACAAATGCTATCTGATGCACAAGACTTCTTCGCTAAAAAATTAGGCATATCCACTCAAGCTATCAAGGATTTTAACGCTGAAAAGATTTCTGTTCAGTGGTCAGATAAGGGGCTTGATTTAAGAAAATCAATAGAGCGTGAAACCAAACTAGCAAACGCAAAAAGCGAGGTTGATAAAAGGTTACTTCAAGTTAAGTTTTATGCTGAGGATAATGACCTATCAGAACAAGAGGTTCTTTCGTTAAATCAATTGGCAATAGCTGCGCAAGAAGCAAGAGATGCTGAATCAGAGCGCAACAGCAAAACAAAGGGATCAACCAAAGCCACAGATGCAGCATATGAAGCACTAAAACGCCAAAGAGAAGAGATTGAGCTTTTAAACAAGGGTTACAAAGACGGTTCTCTTGAAATGGCTAAGTATGATGCTGTTAAGGCGTTGGGTGATACGGCATCTCCTAAGCAGATTGAAAAAGCGGAGCAGCTAGCAGAAGAAAAATACAACATTGAGCGTAATCTAGCAGATAAGAAAGCCGCGCTTGAGCTTGATTTAGTTGCCAAGGCTAAAGAGTCTCACGATAAACAGTTGGCAGACTTAGAGAGGATAACAAAAGATGATGTATCTCTCACTGAACAAGCGGCAAGGCGCAAGGCTGAAATTGAAGCGGAATATCAGCAAAAGATAGCCGAAATAAAGGCTAATAACGCTGTATCTCCCCAAGATGATATCAAAGGGAAAGTAGATCCTATTCAAGCATTGGCTAACGAGCACGCTCAGAAACTTGCGCTTATAAAGGAGTATGAAAACCAAAAGGTTTTAACTGAGAAGCAAAGTTTGGAGTTAATGAATGCCGCCAACACTCAATATGAGCAAGCTAGAACTGATGCTATGTATGAGCTTTGGAGAAATCAATCATTAGGAAACGAAGCTGCCGCAGCTGCACTAGATGCATTCTCTGGTAGCGCATCAAATGCACTTACGGGAATAATAACCGGCTCAATGGAGGCTTCTGACGCATTAAGATCAATTGGTAATACAGTTTTGAATAGCCTAATTAACACCTTTGTTCAGGCTGGAATTGAACAAGCTAAAGCCGCTTGGTTTGGTGCAGCAGCACAGCAAGGCGCCATTGCAGCAACAACGGCGGTGCAAACGGCGGCTATCGGAACGCAAACGGCAGTGAGCACGGCAGCGGCTGCCACAACAACGGCCGCTTGGACACCTGCGGCAATTATGGCATCAATCGCGTCAATGGGGACAGCAGCGAAAATAGGTTTAGCCGCAATCGCTGTGCTTGGTGTTGGTGCAATTGCAGGCGCTCGTAAAAATGGTGGACCTGTTGACGCTGGTTCAATGTATCGAGTTGGTGAGGGCGGTAAACCTGAGATATTTAAGGCTAACAACGGCCGACAATACATGATACCTGGTGACAATGGAAAGGTTATTTCCAATAAAGATATGCAGGGTGGCGGTATGAATGTGAATGTTGTCTTTAATGACTATTCATCTGGTGGCCACAAGTTTGATGCTCAGGCCTCGCAAGATGGAAATACACTAACCATTCAGGCATTCATTATGGATATGGATAATAAAGGCCCTATGCTTCAATCCATCACAAGAAACACATCGGCAACAGCGAGAGCAAGAGGTTGATATATGGTTATTAATTACCCTGATTGGCTTCCTCTAGCTCAGAAAGCCGATAAAAGCATGACGCTAGATACTGGTTTCTTGACAGATCAGCCACAGGTAGGCGCACCTATATTCCAGAAGCTAACTGATGACTTAAAAGCTGTATGGAGTGTGAATTGGATATTTACACTTCAACAGGAGCGTGCGTTTGCGCAATGGTTGCGAAGCCCCAACTATCTTGATAATTGCAACCGCTGGTTCAGGATGAAAATTAATCTTGGTGGTAGTGGGTTGCAGGAGCAGGAATTGCATTTTGTTTCCTATCCAGTGCAAACCAGTATTAATGGATCTTCTGTAACATGGACTGGTCAGGTTATTAGCAAGAAACTTTATAATTCAGATGATGAATTCGACGATATTATTGTTGAGTTTCCGCCATCACTTGGAAGCTGGCTTGATATTATCGTTACTGAGACTCTACCAAAGTATAAGGATATGTAATGCCTACACTAAGAGAGTATCGTGCGCAAAGGCCAAACAGAATACTTTATGAGACACTGCAATTTAGTCATCCGTCATTTGGCGATATCTATCTTGTTTCTTATCAAGTATTCCCAAAGGTTCTAGGTGGGGTTGAATATCAACCGTGTAATTTTGAACTATCAGACAGCCAGCAAAGCCGAACGCCAATCATTGATGCTAGTGTTAAATTCAGCCGTGTCGCACAAGACTTTAAACAGAAACTTAAACTATGGAAATCATTCAATAGAATGACACCCATAGAGGCTACTTATCGCTTATTTGATGAAAAAGACAAAGGCACAGCAATTACTCGATGGAAGTTATTTGTGAAAGATGTGTCGATGGATCATGAAAGTGTCACTGTCACGCTATCTATGAGCAACCCACTGAATAAAAACATTGGACGCATTTATGAGCCACAAGAATGGCCTGGCTTGGAGGCTGTATGACAACTAAGGATTTTATCGATAAAGTTATCGGTAAACCATGGAAAAACAGGTCTTGTACATTTGATGCTATGGATTGCTGGGGTCTCGTCGTTCTCTATTATCGTCACGTTATAGGTATTGAGATCCACCATGATGCAGGCTATGAGTCGGAAACTGATTTTGTGACTTGCTATAAAAATGAAGTTGAGTTTTGGGAGAAAGTAAATCAACCAGAAAATGCTGGAATCTTTATAGGCTATATAGGCTCAAAACCCGCTCACATTGGTTTAATTATCGATGGTAACGCATTACATAGTCGAGGTGAAAACGGCTCTGTGAGAATGGATAGGTTGATTGTTCTTGAGAGAAAGTTCACTAAGTTGGAGTTTATGAAATATGCCAATAATTGAAATTCAGCGTGTCGCTGGAATGCCAAAAGAGAGAGTCGAGATAAAAGCCGGCTCTCTTTTTTTTGATTGGTTAAAAGAGCAAAACTTTCATCATGACGTTGATATCCATGTTAATGGCGTAAAACTCAACGATGATGGTCGCCTTGATTTTATTGTTAGTGAATTTCATCACATTCAAATATTCGACCAACCGAAGGGAATTATTGGCGACATTCTTAATCCAGTATTTAAGTTTGTTTCCAAGATATTTTCATTCTTAGCGCCTAAGGCACCATCATTTAGCGCAGCGGATGTAAATGCAAAGGAAAGCCCTAATAACCGATTAACAGGCCAAACCAATATAGCGAGAACATATCAGGCTAGACCTGAAATTCACGGACAAGTTAGAGCCTTTCCCGATCTCATTCAGCAATCAATGTTTGAATATATCGACAATAAAAAGATGGTTACTGAATGGATGAACTTCGGTATCGGTTACTACACGATTGAGAATGTGAAATATTCAGAGTCTGAATTAATCGCTCTTGATGGTGCTAGTTATCAGATATTCCAGCCGGGTGAAGTAATTCCACAGATATTCGAGGGTTTCGAATTCCCTGATGTTGACGGACAAGAAATACCGGGGCCGAATGAAAGTGACGAAATCCCACAATATGAGGCTACTGCTAACAATGTTATTTCTGGTGAGATTAAAGGTGGTGAGGCGGCCATAAAGATAGAGAAGCAAGATGAGTTTCGATACTTTATGGACATCGTAAAGCCTAGATCAGTAAGTCTTATTGTTAATGTAACTTATGATACCCCGCAGGGTTCGGTTACAAAGGATATTAAGGTTGATGCGTATCTATCTGATGCGAAAGAAAGTGATGATGGTGCTATTATCTCACCAAAATACTACTACGAATTCTTTTTCACCAATTTAACTGGTGGCGACCTAGCCACTCTACCGCCTAATGCAATTGTTAACACATCAAAGTTTGCTCTTTATGACAACCAATTCCTGACAGTAGGCCCTTTCTTTTCACCACTTGATGGTGGTGAGTTATGGGTGCATTTAAATGCTCAGCTTGGTGATGGCGATTATGCTAATGCAAGAATTGAATTTTGGAAGGTTGATGAGAATAACAATGAAGTAGCTGGAACAAGAGAGTCATTCAATAGAGGGTTCCCATCTGCACCAAAAACAAAAACATACTATCTAACGGAAAAGTTCAAGCCGTTGGCTGGATATGGAAGGTATGCACTTCAACTAACTCGATTAGAAAACAGTAATGATCACAGCATTCTTAAGCTAGAGGAAGTCTTTATTGTTAGAGAGAGAATTAACGAAGTACATGAAGAAGATACACTTGTTAAAGTAACAGTGAGGGCAACAGAAGCGCCAACAGGAGCAAGGGAGCGTAAATATAACGCATTAGCCACGCGTCATGTTATTAGTTACGACATGAGTAGCCGTAGTGTTGATTATACATTACGACCATCACGATCATTTGCTGATGCTGTCGCTCACACTTGGTTGGTCACTGCCGGACAACCAGAAAACACCATAGATTTATATGGTTTGTATTCAATCTATGAATCACTTCCAGATAAGCGTTTAGGATATTTTGATTACACGTTTGATGATGAAGATGTATCGCTGGGTCAGCGTATAGAAACAATATGCAATGTTGCTCGTGTTATTTCATTTTGGGATAACGGTGTGCTTACATTTACTCGCGAGGAGGAAAAGCAATATCCATCCGGTACTTTTAATAGAGCAAACACGACAGGAAATGGATTCTCGCTGTCTTATGATATGACAATGCCGAGCGGTAATGATGGTGTTGAAATCGAATACGTAAACCCTAAAACCAACAAAAAAACCTACCTTAAATATCGTATTGAAGATAACAAAATAGTTAACAAGCCAGCTAAAAATCCTAACAAAATAACTATCCACGGATGTCGCAATGAGTATCAAGCGACAGATAGAGCATTATTGGAAATAGATAGGCTAATACATCAACGGATGAGTATCAGTGTGCAAACTCTTGCAGATGGTGATTATGTTTATCCAGGTGACTTAATTATTGTTGCTGACACATACGATAAGAATCAACAGGCAGGTTATATAGTTGAGAGGATAGGCAACCAGTTTTCAACAAATGAAAAAGTTGTCTTTGATGGTGAGATGTTTGTTTGTATCACCGATCACCTAGGTAATACGACAGAAAGATTTAAAGCTATACCGAGAAGCGATACGGCTTACGGGTTTATCGCTGATATACCTAACATCCAGCTAAACATCTATGACGGTATGAATGTTCAGTCGCCGTCACGTTACGTTATATCCAATATCGTTGAAATGGACTCAATGAGATGGACTGTAAGCGACAAAAAGCCTAATGCAGACGGAACTTTCAGCATTACAGCAAGTGAGTATTTTTCTGCAAAGAAAGATTACAACGTTTAATTAAATTCATTTCAATCATAGCCAGCCTAAGTGCTGGCTTTTTTATTGGGAAAAATTATGTCTACAATTCCAACACAAAACCCAGTTCCAAGCGAGGCGCCGAGTGATCTTAAATTTAATTCAGGGAAGATGGATGAGTTCGTAAACTCTAAAAATAATTTCTTTACTGATAGGCTTGGTAATTTTAGGTTGACTCTTTTTGGTGTCGAGAGTTCAGCTGTTAGTGCCGGTCCTGCAATTGAAGCGGCTAAGGAAGCAGCTGAACAGGCGACAAAAGCAAGAGTTACAGCAGAACAGATAGTTGATAATACTGAAGCATATATCTCTTCAGCGAAAGACAATGCAGATAAAGCAAAATCACATGCTGAATCTTCCAAAAACCAAGCTGATAGAAGTGAGTCAGCAGCTTTAAGGTCTGAAGCCGCATCTCTTGAGGCTGGTTTAGAATCAAAAATTTTTGATAGCGTAAGTGAAGGGATTAATGGTACGTCAAACGGTGACTATTTTAGAGTTTGGATGCCACCTAACACAGGGATCTCGATACAGTTATATAAAAACAATAGCGGAAGCCCTTTATTTATAACCGACTATCCAAGTCAAGCGTCGGTAGAAAATATATCAAATGACATCAATTCAATAAATAATACTTTCTCGTATCCAAACAAATGGTTTGACGATGATTTTTCTATTTTATCATCAATGAAAGAACAGTCAGATATGTATGGCGGTAACTATACATTTAATAATGTCGGTATTGTAAAAGACAATAATAATGGTTCTCCGTTTATTACTATCTCATCAACCAAAGATAATACAGGGTACTTTACTTTTTATATTCGTGAAAATGATTTCAATAATTTCGGATTAGTTAAAGGAGAAAAGGCAACCTTTGGACTAAGATTTACTGACTCAAAAGGTGGCATGAAAACAGGTAATGACTCTATAATTATTCAACAATACCGAAGTGATGATAGCGAAATTACAGACAAAAGAATAGAAATTAAGCACCCAAGCCCATCGACGCCATTTTATAAAAAAGAGCTATTCACTGAAATAGATATATCACATGATTGCTCTAGGTTTAGGGTTTATTTTTCAGTTTCTAGTAGCTCGAATAGAATATCAATAGATAATTTAATTATTTGTAACGGCGTTGTAGACAAATACAGACCTTCATTCCTAAAGGCTATTGGCTTACCCGGTTCTAGTTCAAGTCATGAGGTTTTTGTGTCTTTATCAGGAGATGATTCGACTGGTGATGGAAGTAAATTAAAACCACTTAAAACAATAAACTCTGCAATATCAAAGATATCAGGCGTTGGTAAAATATATGTATCTGGTGGAAATAGATACAATGAAAGTATAAATTCAAAGCTAATTAAAGATATTGAAATAATAGGGAGTGATTCAGAAAATCACCAAAGAACAGTATTTTACTATGGAGCTAAGCTAGAAGGGATTAGCAAGGTAGATGGGAAAAACAAAACATTTAAATCTAGGATTGCATTAAATGGGCAGCCAAACTTCATTTGGCTTGATGGTATAAATGATACTGAGTCAAGAATACTTCCAGAGCATAGGCATCCACTCAGTAATGGAAGAGAGTATAGATTGTGGTGCACAAAAATATACTCAGTAAAATCAACCGAAAGTATAAACTCAGCTATCAATGAAATTGAAGGTGCAAGCATTCCTCTTTGCTTCTACGATAAAGAAAATGGAGAAATGTACTTCTCTATACCTACAAGCGTGTCCATAGATAGCTCATCAATATATGTATCTCATGACAATAATGATGGGTTAATTTCAAATAAAAATGATATTTGGAATGCTAGTGGAAAATTAAGCCTAAGAAATATACATATCCGTTATGGTAGTTGTGATGGTAGAGGGATACGGAAGGTATCTTATAATTCTTGCACATCAATTGGCGCCCCAATTAATGGTTTTGACATAAGTTGGGATGATGAATTTAGATTATGCGAATCCTGTGGAGCTGGTTCATCTAATGTTGTAAATGGTGATGGTTTTAATGCATCAACTAAATCTGACTGGACTCATTATGACTGCTATGCACATGACAATAATGACGATGGGATAAGCTCACACCAAAACTGTGTTGAGGTTGGTTATGGTGTTGTTTCTGAGTTTAACGGCGGGGCTGGATTGTGCCCATCTTACGGAGCTCAGGTTATATATCATAACCCACTAACTATAAAAAACTCAGTAAATACGAGATCTAACATAATCAAGCAAGGAGGAATAACCACCATTAGATCACCAAGATGGGAGGATGATGGGATATGTACAGATTGCACTGTATACAATGGTATTTCTATTGGGGATAAAAATTCATTTTTTGATGATAGCGTGAATGGAACATATAGTGCATATATGACAACCTATAGTTGCATTTCTATTGATCCTGTAATTATGGGATTTTCAAATTATAAGGCGATAAATTGCAAACACACTGGAAGTGGGTTATCAAAAAACACTGCGACAAAAGTTATTTCTGTTAGTGATATTTAACCCCCATCTGGCAAACTCTTACTTCTCTCGCGATAAAACGCTAATCGTTCATTAAAGTATGCTCTCAAATGTTCTGGTTGTTGTCGTTCAACTTCTGACGCAACAACTGGCATATTGAGGCGTTCTTTATATGCGACACCACTTGCGGATAAATCGACATTAATCTTGTCTTTTTCTTCTTGAGTTAGGTTTGCGAGGTTCATAACGGATCCGGTTAGTTTTTGGAGAGTATAGCAGGGTATGGAATTAAAAAATCAGAGGTGGTATAAAAGTATCACCTTTCTCACGGGTTCGATCTCCAAATCAATTTCATTTTCCCTAATTGGGTAAAATAATGGGTAAAATATTTAAATTTTCGTAATTTATTACTATAAATCAACGAAATAATCATTGCTTGTGAAGTCTGTAGGGAACGCCATCTATTACCCATCCTGTAAATTTAAATATTATTCCTAGAGCAGTGTTTATCAGTTCACGCTATTATCACCCTTGTTTTACTTCTTCGTTCAATCACCAATAATAAATTTAGGTTTTTATATGGACATAAAATCAATTAATGATATCCGATATCTGAAATTTTTATTTATTACTTATTTTTTCTACTAGCGGGGTGTAACTCTAGGCTAATTACTTAGTGGTGGTAATTGATTGTATTTAAGAACTCTCCTGATGAGCGTTTTTTTTATTTAAATTCCTTATCTGGCTTAAAGATAAGGAGAGGAAAATTTTCACTACTGAAGAATTGGAACAATATACCCAATTGCTAACGCAATTAATAACCAATGCAGACCAAGCTATTACTGACGAAAATCTTGAGTATTTAGTGAATTTTTATACTAAAAATGGCACGTTAGTGGTTAAAGATGATTTTCATATTTCTGGTAAGCCCTCACTAAAAAAGCATTTTTCATACCTAGCTCCAGAAGAGCTATTAGCGATAAAAGAATATAATTAAATCACACCATGTATTTGTATATTAGCCTAATAATATTGGGCTAATATTTTAAATCAGCTCGATAAGGTAATCACAAAACCCGAATTATCTTATAAGATCAAAACCTAATAAAAGTACCACTTATCATGCATTGACAGTATTATGTGTAGAGTTTATGAATATGCGAACTATGATGCTGCTCATCATAAGATAATTAGCGGAGAACATTATGAAGTATCGCCTGTGCGGTGTTGCTCTTTCAGTCGCCTTACTTTCAGGATGTGCAAGTACCCCTAATAATGGGGAGGGGCGCTCTGACCCATTAGAAGGGTTTAACCGCCAGATGTTTGATTTTAACTACTATGTTTTAGACCCCTATATCTTACGTCCAGTTGCCGTTGTTTGGCGTGATTATGTGCCACCACCAGCAAGAAATGGCTTATCTAACTTTTTAGGTAATTTAGAAGAGCCTGCAAGTATGGTAAACAGCGTATTGCGTGGTGACTTTGAAAAAGGTGCAAAACATTTTGGTCGTTTCTGGATTAATACCGTTTTTGGTATGGGCGGTTTAATAGATGTTGCTGGCATGTCTAAAGAGACGATGGAAAAAGAAGTCCCAATGCGATTTGGTAGCACATTAGGGCATTATGGTATGGATTATGGCCCTTATGTTGTTGTTCCGGGCTATGGTAGCTTTACTGTCCGTGAAGAAGGTGGTGATTGGGCTGATTTAACGTATCCTATGCTGAGCTATTTAACATTTTGGATGTCGGCGGGTAAATGGGCATTAGAAGGCATTGAAACACGAGCACAATTGCTCGACTCTGATGCAATTTTACAAAACTCGTCTGATCCTTATCTAATGATGCGTGAAGCCTATTTCCAAAGTAATGACTTCCAAGCGGGTACAGTAAAAGAAAACCCTAATGCGAAAGCCATCGAAGATGACTTAGATTCCATTGACTAACCTTTGCTGTTAGTTTTATGTATAAATAAAAAAATGGTCTTAAAAAAGACCATTTTTTGTATAAAAATACAGTGGAAATTAAAAACGGTAGTTAAAGTTCATACCGTATAACCATGCTTTACCTGATGATTCAAATTCATAAGCAGGCAATGGTAAATCTTCAGATAATTTCTCTTTGATTGTGACTTTTTTACCGTGCATATACGCTAAGCCCACATCAACAGACATATCTTTATTAAATGCGTAAGTTGTACCAGCACTTAACCAGAAGCGATCTTGGTCTGGAATGGAAATAGAACGTTTATCAGCGGGAACTGGGCTATCATCAAAGGCAATACCGGTACGGAATGTCCAGTTATCATCGTGATAATAGGTTGTACCTAAAGCCACACGCCATGCATCACGGAAGCCTTCTTCTTTCTTAAACAGTTGTTGACCATCGCTCTTACGTGTTGCTCTTAACTCTTCAAACGCACTCCAACTGGTGTAAGCGAAGTTATAGTGAACAGCCCATTTTGGTGCGACACGGTGGTAAGCTGCAAATTCCCAAATTTCAGGTAGGTTAAGATCCAGCTTACCTTTAATGGTTTCGCCGTTAGTGCCGACAATTCCCATTCCTTCGAGTTGTGGAATAGGGCGCAAATCACTTTGATATTCACCGTCTTTAAATTTCACTTTTACTTTAGAGCGATAAGTGAAGCTAATACGGTTACCTTCATCAAATTCGTATAATAGACCTGCGTTCCAGCCAAAGCCCCATGCATCACCTTTTAACTGAGCAAAGCGATCGCTAGGAGATAAGCTTGATAAATAACCACCTAATTGTTCCATGCCAGGCTTTTGAGATAATGCGCCACCTAACACTTTACCCGCTTCACCAACATGACGAGTAATTTCCGCATCAGCGTAAAGAGCATTTAACCCTAAACCTACGCTAAATTGGTTATTTACACGGTAACCTGCACTTAAGTTTAAGTTCATGGTTTTCAGATCAGTTTTACCGCCGATAAGTCCTGCAGGATAATCGTTAGGGAAATCTGTCGCTAAACCAAAGTTTGTTGTACCTGATGCGCCAATGGCCCATTTATCATTGATGGGTGCTACAAAGTGGATATTAGGTACTAATGCACTTGGTGCGATATCTTTTGCAGTGGTATCAGTACCTGTAAGAGGTGATTTACCTTTAACATCAACGCCTGGGTTAATGAGAATAGCACCGACAGAAAATTCGGGGCGATCAAACATAGTCAGTGCAGCTGGGTTTCGGCTACCTACGCTTGCGTCATCGGCAATAACGCCTTCCCCTGAAAATGCACGCCCTAGTGCTGAAGTTGAATATTCATTTAACTGAAAACCGGCAGCGCCTGCTTGAGAGGAGATTGCTCCTACAATGGCAGCTAGTGCTGTGCGAGTAAACAGGTTTTTACGGTTCATGACCTAAACCCTCATAATTTTTTTAAGTTAGTAACTTCTGATTAGAAGCGCTGGATTTTAGGTGCGGTTGTCGTTATGACAAATCAGACCAGTTGATTAAGTATAAAGTTGATCACCCTAAATGTTGCAAGTATGTTTTACAAATATTTCCATTTTGATTCAATAATTGGGATTTGGTTAACATATTTTTCACAAAATATCCCAATAAAGATGTTTTTGATTGTTAAATAAACAGAAAAATCAATTATTTTTGTAAAATTGTAATAAAATTTGAGCTAAAGCAGTTTATTTTATTTTTTTATGATTATGATAGATAATTAACATTTCTTTCGTTGGGAGACTAAAATGGCAGACGCAATTAATCGTTGTAGTGCAGAAGAAACCGCTGCTTGCTGTTGTGTAGATGTGGGTACTATTATTGACAATAAGAATTGCACAGCGTCATATCAGCATGTCTTCGCTGATAAAGTACAGGCGCAAGCAATGTTAGATCAACTTAGTGCAAAAGCACAATCTATCGCTTCAGAGCCTTGCAAAATTAATCAACAATTTGCTGATGTTGATGGTGGTGTTCAACTAACCGCTGATTTTACATTCTCTTGTGAAGCAGAAAACCTAATTTTCCAGCTGGGATTACGTTAATCCTCTGAAATTAATAGATTTAAGGCTGTTGAAATTCAACAGCCTTTTTTATCTCTCTCGATCACACCATTATCTTTTCTATCATTATTGTTAAGTTTCAGACATTTCATCGAAATATTGAGCGCTAACTCCCACTTCTCGTAAAATGACGTTTCTGAAAAGTGAAATTTTTGTTAACACTATTATCAGGTCAGACCTCTTTGGTGTTAGGAAATCATTTTGTCAGGAGCCGTTATGAAGTCATCAACGAACAGTGCTATGAAAGATCGCATCGCCATTGTCAGCGGGCTACGTTTACCTTTTGCTAAACAAGCGACTGCGTATCGAGGAATACCTGCGGTTGAATTAGGGCGTTCAGTGGTTCAAGAATTAGTGACTCGCAATGAAATTCCTCCCGAAATTATTGATCAACTTGTTTTCGGACAAGTGGTTCAAATGCCAGAAGCACCTAATATTGCTAGAGAAATAGTGCTCGGTGCAGGATTAAGTGTAAAAACTGATGCTTATAGTGTAACAAGAGCATGTGCAACAAGCTTTCAGGCGATTGCTAATGTTGCTGAAAGTATGATGGCAGGACATGTCTCTGTTGGTATTGCTGGTGGCGCAGATTCGTCTTCAGTTTTGCCTATTGGTGTTAGTAAAAAGCTTGCAGATGTTTTATTAAGTCTTAATAAGGCTAAATCATTAGGTCAACGATTAAGTTATTTAAGCCAATTACGATTTCGAGATTTGCTCCCTGTAGCGCCTGCCGTTGCTGAGTATTCAACAGGATTACGCATGGGAGACACCGCAGAGCAAATGGCAAAGACTTATCATATTTCTAGAGTTGCTCAAGATGAATTAGCACATCGTTCCCATCAATTAGCAACTAAAGCATGGGAGATGGGAAAACTAAATGATGAAGTGATGACCGCTTTTTTTCCGCCTTACAAAGAAGGTTTCCATCAAGATAATAATATCCGTAAAAACTCTGTTCTTGATTCTTACGCCAAACTAAAACCGGCATTTGATCGTCGACATGGTAGTGTCACCGCCGCAAACAGTACGCCATTAACGGATGGCGCAGCCGCGGTATTAATGATGAAAGAATCTGTTGCTAAAAGTCTTGGTTATCAACCTTTAGGTTATTTACGCAGTTATGCTTTTACAGCGACAGATGTCTGGAAAGATATGCTATTGGGGCCATCATATGCCACACCACTTGCGCTTTCTCGCGCAGGTCTTGCATTGAGTGATCTAACGTTAATTGATATGCATGAAGCTTTTGCCGCACAAACACTCAGTAATTTGACGCTGTTTGCCAGTGAACGATTTGCTAAAGAGCAACTAGGATTATCCAAGGCGATTGGAGAAGTGGATATGGATAAATTTAATGTACTAGGCGGTTCTATTGCTTATGGACATCCCTTTGCTGCGACTGGCGCAAGAATGGTCACACAGACACTACATGAGCTTAAACGTCGAGGTGGAGGTTTTGGGTTAACCACTGCTTGTGCTGCGGGTGGATTGGGTGCAGCGATGATTTTGGAGGTGGAATAATGGAACAACAAACAACACTAGAAAAATCATCTGTTTTTCAGTTCTCAGTTCGTAATGACAAAGTGGGTGTTATCAGCATCGATGTTGTTGGTGAAAAAGTAAACACGCTAAAAGCAGAGTTTGTGCAGCAATTTCAAGATGTTTTAAGGCAAGCTCAGCAACATTCTGGTGTAAAAGGATTAATTATCACCTCAGGTAAAACAGACAGTTTTATTGCGGGTGCGGATATCTCCATGATTGCGGGTTGTAAAACTAAAGAAGAGGCGAGTGCATTAGCAAAAGCAGGACAGGATCTTTTTACTCAACTTGAAAACTACCCATTGCCAGTTGTGGCCGCTATTAATGGCGCATGCCTTGGCGGAGGGCTTGAATTGGCCTTAGCCTGTCATGGGAGAATTTGTTCTGATAATAGCAAAACGCGTTTAGGGCTTCCTGAAGTGCAACTTGGATTGCTGCCTGGCTCCGGTGGTACTCAACGCTTACCACGTCTTATTGGTGTGACATCTGCGTTAGATATGATCTTAACGGGGAGACAAGTTAATGCGAAGAGAGCCTTAAAATTAGGTCTTGTAAATGATGTTGTCTCACAAGATATTCTATTAGAAGTTGCTGCTAAATGGATTTTATTGGGTAAAAAAGAACAGAAAAAACATTCAGTGATGGATCGTTTTTGGGCCAATACAACGTTAGGTAGAAATATTCTTTTTGGGCAAGCGAAAAAACGTACATTGGCAAAGACAAAAGGCCACTATCCAGCAGCAGAGCGTATTCTTCATGTTATAGAACGTGGTCTTGAAAAAGATATTCAAGCAGGGTTTAAAGAAGAGGCAAATGCGTTTGGTGAACTTGCTATGACGCCAGTTTCATCTGCATTAAGACATCTCTTTTTTGCTTCTACGGCACTTAAGAATGAGACAGGATCATCCGAAAAACCAGATAATTTGCATCATATCGGTATTTTAGGTGGTGGATTAATGGGGGGTGGTATTGCCTTTGTCACGGCGACAAAAGGTAATTTACCAGCAAGAATTAAAGATATCAGTGATAAGGGAATTGCTCAGGCACTTAATTATAGTTGGAAAGCGCTTTCAGCCAAAGTGAGTAAAAAAAGATTATCTGCACGTGAACGTCAGCGCCAAATGGGGCTGCTCTCGGGCTCCTTGGATTACAGCGGTTTCCATCAATCAAATATTATTGTTGAAGCTGTTTTTGAAGATCTTGCTTTAAAACAGAAGATGGTCGCAGATATTGAAGGCGTGGGGAAAGGTAAAATTATTTTTGCTTCAAATACCTCTTCGCTTCCTATTCATAAAATTGCAGAAACAGCAAAATACCCAGAAAAAGTGATCGGGCTTCACTATTTTAGTCCAGTAGAAAAAATGCCTTTGGTTGAAGTTATTCCACATGAAAATACGGATGAAAAAACGATTGCTACAACGGTAGCTTTTGCTAAAAAACAGGGCAAAGTTGCAATAGTTGTTGGTGATAAACCTGGATTCTACGTCAACCGTATCCTTGCTCCTTATATCAGCGAAGCATTGACATGCTTAGTACAGGGGGAGCCTATTGAGAATATTGATAAAGCACTTGTCCAGTTCGGTTTCCCTGTAGGACCTATTCAGTTATTGGATGAAGTGGGTATTGATATTGGCACAAAAATAACACCAATATTAGTGAATGCATTTGGTGAAAGATTTGCCTCTCCTCCTGCTGTGGATGCCATTATTGCTGATGATAGAAAAGGTCGTAAAAATGGACGAGGTTTTTATCTTTATGCAAAACATGCATTACCTTTCTCATTCAGTAAAAATAAAAAACAACCTGATCCAGCCATATATCGACTATTACAAATTAAGCCTAAAAACCAATTGTCTTCCTCTGAAATTACGGAACGCTGTTTATTATTAATGTTAAATGAAGCGGTTCGTTGTTTAGATGAGAATATTATAAAGCAACCACGAGATGGTGATATTGGTGCTGTATTTGGTATCGGTTTTCCTCCTTTTTTTGGTGGCCCATTCCGTTATATGGACAGTATGGGAACAACAAAGGTGGAAGAAAAACTTAACCAACTTGCCGATAAATATGGAGAAAAATATCGCCCTTGTGAGCGTTTAGTGGAAATGGCTAAACGAAATGAACGTTTTTACGATTAATATCATCTCTTTACCATTGCTTTTTCCTTTTGTGACATTTGTTTTGATTGAGGCGCTTAGGCGCCTTTTTTCTTGTACTCTTTGCGTCAGATTAATAATTGGTGAATTTTTAATGGAAAAAGAGGTCGAAAGTGTTAATTATAGCCAGATATGGCAAAATAGTTATTTGAAAATAAATTTAAAAACAAAGCTTTTTAAAATAAAATTCTGAAAATGATGTTAATTTGTAAACCAAGGGCATGACCTTAAAAAGATTAATAATGCTATTGCAATTAGGGTATTGACGATTTTATATGGGAACATATTGATTTAAAATGAATTAAATTAAGTATCTTACAAGTGTAAATACCAGTAATTACAAAAATAAAATAGGTTTAATAATTTACTATGCAAATTTTTATTATGCGCCACGGAGAAGCGGCTCTTGATGCTGCTAGCGATGCACTAAGACCACTGACTGAACGTGGGAAAAGTGAATCAATAAAAATGGCTGAATGGATGACAACGCAGGGACATACAATCGATTATGTTTTAGTTAGTCCTTATTTACGTGCTCAACAGACATTGGATGCCGTAAAAGCAGATTTAGCGCTACCTAGTAAAATAGAAATAGATGATGGGCTTATCCCCGGTGGTAATCCTTCACATGTTGCACATTACTTACGTGCCTTGGGAGATACAGGATATAAAAATATTCTTGTTATTTCTCACTTACCTTTAGTTGGCTATGTTGTCGCTGAACTCTGCCCAGCTGTGTGTGCTCCTATGTTTTCAACATCAACCATTGCTTGTGTTGATTTTGACTTATCAAAAGGAGCAGGGGAGTTGCTATGGCAAGTGTCACCCTCAACATTGAAATGAAATTTAAATCAATTATCTAAGTAAGTAATTAACACCTTATTTCACCTGATAGGTGATTTAAGGGTTAATGCGATAGAATTTTTTGGGTTTAGCGGCGAGCGATATCGTCGTTTTCCACTAAGACTAATAATGCAGCATCGCCTCCCCATTCTTTTGGGGCTTGATGAAAAGCGATAACATCAGGGTGTTGTGCTAACCAAAGTGGCGTTTGTTGTTTTAAAATATGTTTGCCATGACCATGCATAATACAGGCACAATAAACATGCTCTCGTCTACATGCCGCAATTAATGCGCCAATCTCTTGTTTTGCAATTAGTTGTGTTAATCCATGCAAATCTAGAAAAAACTCAGGTACATAATCACCACGACGTAGTTTTTTTAATTCATAAGCATTAGCGCCTTCTCTTAAATAGCGCATGGGGCCTTCTGTGGCTAAGTTAGGTTGAAATTCATCTGAAAAATAATAAGAGGCGTCAACTTGCTCTTGTTGTAAACGTTCAACAGCGTAGTGTGTCACTTTTTTACGTTTTGGTGAATGAAGTATTTTATCTTGAGCTAATTTCTTAGTGCCTTTTATCATCTCCTGAAATAACTCAATTTCAGAAGGCGGCAATGAAAATTTTTTATTCATTTTTTACGATTCTTCATAGTGTTACTGTCTTTATCAGGCAATAGTACATGAAATAGTGTTAGAGATAAAAAATATAGACTATAAATTTAGCATAAAAAAAGGCAGGGAATTTACCCTGCCGAAATAGTCACATAGTTAGCAAATATAGGCTGGTTAACAAGTTGCTCTACTCATGATATCTGTGGAACATAAAACGTTGTTATATCTTCAGGTTGCGATAAAAAACGATAAATTGATATCAAAAATAGTCTTTAAAATTAGCTATTTGCTTTAAAATGACTGTATATCGAATGAAAAAAATCTATAGGCGCATTTAGTACACAGTTAATTCTTTCATGTTTTAAGTATGGTTCAATTTCATTAACTTGCTAATAAAAGTTAAATTAAAAGTATAAAACACTAATTTTTATTTATGGGTAGATCGTAAATTTTGCTTTTAATTAGCTGATTGAAGTTTAAAACCATAGTAAGTGTGTGGTTATGGTAAAGAGAATAATAATGTAGTGATGTTTTTTTATGGTTTCCCGCTGATTTATCGCCATCTTCATGGCAAACTATAGACTTTCTATTTCTTCAGAGGACAACAGTTTTGGATATAACACTAAAAGAGGAAGCGGTTGCTGATCTAAGCACTATCCTAGATATGTTACGTTGGGCTATGAGTCAGTTTAATTCATCTGATATTTATTATGGTCATGGCACAGATAACGCGTGGGATGAAGCATTACAGCTTGTATTACCAACCATTGCACTTCCTTTAGATATTCCAGATGCACTGTTATCAACCAAGTTAACAACTTCTGAAAAGATGGAAATCATTACGCTTATCGAAAGCCGAATTGAGCAAAAAATTCCAGTCCCTTATTTAACTCATAGCGCTTGGTTCTGCGGTCACGAATTTTATGTTGATGAACGTGTGCTTATCCCTCGCTCTCCTATTGGTGAATTAATCAATAACCATTTTGATGGTTTAATTCAGCAAGAGCCAACACGCATTCTCGACTTATGTACTGGAAGTGGCTGTATTGCGATTGCTTGTGCTCATGAGTTTGAAGATGCTGAAGTCGATGCGGTTGATATTTCTGAAGATGCTCTGGAAGTGGCTGAATTTAACATTGAAAATCATGGTTTAGTGCATCGTGTTTATCCAATGCAATCAGATCTATTTAACGCTATTGTTCCAACGCCTTACGATATTATTGTGACAAATCCTCCGTATGTCGACGTCGAAGATATGGGTGATTTACCTGATGAATACCAAGTTGAACCTGAATTAGCATTAGCTTCGGGTATTGATGGTCTAGATATTACGAGACAAATCCTACTAAAAGCCCCTGAATATCTGAGTGAAAAAGGTATTTTAGTCTGTGAAGTGGGTAATAGTATGGTTCATCTTATTGAGCAATTCCCAGAAGTTCCATTTACATGGCTTGAGTTTGAAAATGGTGGACTTGGTGTTTTCATGTTGACCCGTGAACAACTTGTTGAACACTCACACTGTTTTATCCAATGATAAACGTTGATGTAACAGCAATGAGACGGTAGATTGTTACTTATTGCAAATAACATATTGATAACATCACACAGTAAAAGATAGGAATAAAGGGATGGCAGGAAACAGTATCGGACAATTATTCAGAGTCACGACTTTTGGTGAGTCTCATGGTATTGCATTAGGTTGCATTGTTGATGGTGTACCTCCTGGATTGCCTTTAACAGAAGCTGACTTACAAGTTGATTTAGATAGACGTAGACCCGGAACATCACGTTATACCACTCAGCGCCGTGAACCCGACCAAGTGCGCATTTTATCAGGTGTATTTAATGGTGTTACAACAGGAACAAGCATTGGTTTACTGATTGAAAACACTGATCAACGTTCTCAAGATTACAGTGAAATCAAAGATGTTTTTCGTCCTGGTCATGCTGATTATACCTACGAGCAAAAATATGGTTTGCGTGATTATCGTGGCGGTGGGCGCTCTTCTGCACGAGAAACCGCAATGCGTGTTGCTGCTGGTGCAATCGCAAAAAAATACCTAAAAGAGAAAATGGGTATTGAAGTAAAAGGCTATCTTTCTCAACTAGGCCCAATTACTTGTGATCTTGTTGATTGGTCTATCGTTGAAACTAACCCGTTTTTCTGCCCAGATCCTTCTCGTTTAGAAGCACTTGATGAATATATGCGTGCGCTTAAAAAAGAAGGTAACTCGATTGGTGCAAAAGTGACTGTGGTTGCAGAGGGTGTGCCAGCAGGATTTGGGGAGCCAGTTTTTGACAGACTAGATGCAGACTTAGCACACGCATTAATGAGTATCAATGCTGTTAAAGGAATTGAAATTGGTGATGGTTTCGGTGTTGTGACATTAAAAGGCACTGAAAATAGAGATGAAATCACTAAGAATGGTTTCACTAGCAACCATGCAGGTGGCATTTTAGGTGGAATTAGCAGTGGTCAGCCAATTGTTGCTCATATCGCTTTAAAACCAACATCTAGCATTACTATTGCTGGTAAAACGATAAATCGTGATGGCGAAGAAGTCGATATGATAACCAAAGGTCGTCATGATCCTTGTGTGGGAATACGCGCTATTCCGATTGCAGAGGCAATGATGGCAATTGTGTTGCTCGATCATGCATTGCGCCAACGTGGTCAATGTGGTGACGTTGTACCTCCATTAATGCAATGGTAATCATTCTACGTCAATAACGTAGTCGATAAACTGTTGTAAGTTTGATGTTAGCTTTAAAGGTGTGAGCGCCTAATTTTATTATGCTCAGATCGTGTTGCTGTAGCTTTTTTAAATAAATGAGATAAACACAGCAACACGTCCTTCATTCCTAATAATTCGGATAGATAAATGGATTGGCTCTTTTCAGATGGCATCTACCTTCTTCTCTTCTTTGTTGCTTTAATCGCAGGTTTTATTGATTCGATTGCTGGTGGTGGTGGGTTAATCACTATTCCAGCTTTGTTATCTGCTGGGATCCCGCCTGTTCAGGCTCTCGCAACGAATAAACTGCAATCGGTAGGTGGCTCGTTTTCGGCTACGCTCTATTTTATACGTCGAAAAGTTATTGATTTAAAAGCGCAGCGATTTGCAATTTTAATGACTTTTATTGGTGCGGTTTCTGGTGCCATGTTGGTACAGTTTATTAATCCAGAAATCCTTAAACAAGCACTTCCTATTCTTACCATAGCTATTGGTCTCTATTTTCTTCTTACTCCATCAATAGGCGCTCAAGACAGTAAACAACGTATTGGCTACTATACATTTGGTGCAGTGCTTGGTGGTGGTGTCGGTTTTTATGATGGTATTTTTGGACCAGGAACAGGCTCTTTTTTCGCTTTAGGTTATGTCATGTTACTTGGGTATAATCTCTCAAAAGCGACGGCTCATGCTAAGTTACTTAACTTCACCTCTAACTTTGGCTCTTTACTGTTTTTTATTATTGGTGGGCAGGTTATTTGGACTATTGGTTTAGTTATGCTTTGTGGGCAGTTTATTGGTGCTCGCTTAGGTGCAGGTTTAGTATTAACAAAAGGGCAAAAATTAATAAGACCTATGCTGGTCATTATCTCCTTTTTGATGAGCATCAAACTCATACATGACAATCATGGCGATACTATTGCACTTTGGTTTTCTGCTCTTTTTAATTAGGAATAGATGGTTTTTAAATGTCAGCACATCATTATCAACAGTTAATTGATATCTTTAATCAATGTTTTAGCGAAAGTTTCCAAACCCGTTTAGTTAAAGGGGATGATGAGCCGATTTATTTGCCTGCAAATGAAGAGACACCTTATCACCAAATTATTTTTGCTCATGGTTTTTATGCCAGTGCATTACATGAAATATCACATTGGTGTATCGCCGGAGAGGCTCGTCGTCAACAAGTTGATTATGGCTACTGGTATTGCCCAGATGGACGAGATGAAACCACTCAAGGACAGTTTGAAGTTGTAGAAATCAAACCTCAAGCATTGGATTGGTTATTTTGCCAAGCTGCTGGTTATCCTTTTAATGTCAGTTGTGACAATTTAGAAGGTAACTTTGAACCTGACCGCTATGAATTTAGAAATAAAGTTAGAGAACAAGTACTCGCTTATTTACGAGATAAAAACACGCCACCTCGAGCACAGCTATTTATTAATGCGTTACATTTGTTTTACAATACCCCAGAGCTAACGGAAGAGATGTTTCCTTATCAGGAAAATCCTTTAGTTAATTAAGGATTGCGAGAATAACTATCGCCTATCCACTGTGAAGGTTTTACCCAATAGGGTGGAGTCTGAAGTAGTAAGGTTGCTAGAACATACGTATTTATGCTTTGCTAATACAAGGTAAATATAAAAAAGTAGCAACATTATATATTGAGGATAAATAATGCTTTCTGAGTATGAAGCGTACTTATTAGATAAAATTGATAGCCGTGTTGAACATGCCTCTGACGATGAGTTATTTGCAGGCGGGTATTTACAAGGCCATATTACACTGGCTATTGCTGAACTTGAGCAAGAAAATAACACACAGTTAGAAGCGTTAAGAACGCGTGTAGAAGAGAGCATTCAAAAGGCGATAAAAGCAGGCGAGCTTTCACCTCCAGATCAAGCGTTAGTTTTGTCTACATGGCATGATTTAGTTAACTCAATTAATTAATTCGGCATGTCTACTAAGAGAACAACCGGCATAAATCGGTTGTTTTTTTCTTTCTTAAAATCTTATTAAGATCACTGCCTCTAAGTTATATTTAAGATATTTACTGTTGAATTAGATTGGTTTTTATACAAAAATTGATCCTTACTATTTATCAATTGTTTTTATTTGATTTTTCAAAGTCGATGTATCTCTCATTGATTAAGCATAATAGTGCTATCTTTTGTAACTCCTTGCCATTTCTGTAAAATTACTTTTAAATGTTTTTTAGGAATGTTTCTCGGGATGCAAATGATTTGCATAGAATATTTATGATAAGGATAACGATACGATGAAAAATTTCTTTAAAATAGGACTACTGACTAGCGCTGTTTTATTTTTATCTGCTTGTGATCAACTTGATTTAGATAATAAAAAAAATAAGTTTTATTACAGTAATCCAGGTGAAAAAGTCATTAGTTTTAGCGTCGATGGTAAAGAATATCAGGTAGAGCCGGGTAAAAATGGCTACATAACACTATCACCTGGTGAGCATAATTTAAAAGATAGTGCCGGTAATGATGCTCGATTTATGGTTTATGACCATAATAATGGTGGCATATTAAATCCTGATAATTTTATGTATTACACCCTTTCTGAAGTTTATGCAGTAAAGGGAAAAACAGATCAATTTAAACCTGTCGATTACCCAGTTATTATTAATGGCTATGAATTTGAACTTCCAGTGCGTAGTACTAATGCCACATTAATTGATGGTAATGTTTTTCAGTGTACTTATGCCTTAGGCGAGCCATTTCCTAATGAAATTCGCACTCGCAATAAAAATAATGACGGTAGCATAAAAAACAAATGCTTTGATAAACCTGAATTTATTAAATATATTTCAGCGGAATACAGTAAAGATTTAGCTCCGTTTACTCAAGAAGATGAATATAACGATTCTGTTAATCTTGATTTAGACTATATGTTACCGACAGCAGAATTTACTGATCCTGATATTCAAGCTGAAGCAGAAGAGCTAGTTTCATTATTAAATCAAATTCAAGAAAGTGAAGATCCGAAGATCCATAACACATTAAAAGATAAACTTTATAAGGCGACACTCGCTGTCTCTAGCGCGTATGCTAATAGAGCCGTGAAAGACTCTGTAGAAGACAACAAGTATTATAATCAGTTTATGGAAGAGAGTGGTAAATTTCAATCTTATGGCATATTACCTAAAGATTAACGATTTAAAAAATAAGAAATTATTTTAGCTTTAACATAAGCCATCCTGCGGGATGGCTTTTTAATAAATTAAGCATAAAAGTATAAAAACACCTGAGCTGGAAAAAGAGATGACAACAACACAAAACGAAATAAAAAATAACGATATTACTCTTCGCCCCACACAAATTGATGATGCAATTAAATTGCCTGCTATCGAGCAATCAGCAGGGCAACTTTTTAGTACTTTAGAAGATTTAAGTTGGATAAGTGAGAGTGGCGTACAAAGTGTTGAAAAACATTTAGCCTTTATTAACCATAAAGGGCATTGGGTTGCGGTTAATAGTGATAATGAACCAGTTGGTTTTATTATGACGATGCCATTACCTGAAAGTTTATTTATTCATGAGTTGTCAGTGAGTGAAGCTTGGCAAAATAGAGGTATTGGTAAATTACTTATTCAAAAAGTAAAAAATGAAGCAAAGGCACATCAATTTAGTGCCGTTACGTTGACGACATTTCGCCATGTTCCTTGGAATGCGCCGTATTATCAACGCTTAGGTTTTTCTATTTTGTCAGAAAGCGAAATTCCTCATTCTTTGCAAGAAATCTTAAATAATGAAGTTGAAAGCGGGGGTTTTGTAAAAGAAACGCGCTGTGCAATGAAATTTGAGGTTTAGTTTTTTTATACAAAGAAACGTTTTTTAGCGAAAAACGCCGTAAACCCTCGGCTAATGCGGGCGGGGAGCAGTCACCATTAAAAGTAGCTACATTGTAGCTACTTTTATGGCGTTTGGAGGTATGATATGAGTTATTTGGCTAAAATATTTTCTTTTATTATTAATAATCATTTCAATTAAGTGCTTCAATACTACTTATCACTTTGGCTATTTCACTTCAATCGGTTTTCCTCGTAGTAATGCTCTTACCCAAAAACGATTAGGGTGTAAGGCATTCAATACATCATCTTCAACCGGAAAAGGTTCATCAAAAATTTGGCTTGCCAGAATTTCAGCTGATAAAGGCGCTGAACATAATCCACGAGAGCCCAACGCACTGATAATATAAAGTTGATGATAAGCAGGAGCTAAAGCGGGTGTTTGTCTTCTACGCTTAAATCTATCTAAGTGCGTGTATGCCACGCGCAATTTTTCGAAATCAGGTACTTCACCTAATAACGGTAGGTGATCGCGAATAGTGCAACGAATCCCAATTCGCGCTTCATTTCGGCTAAAATCAACTTCTTTAACCCAAGGGGCTTTTGCTAAACACTGTATAAGATGAGCTTGGTTATTTTCTTGCTCTTGAGTCGAAATAGCTAAATCTAATCGATCGCGGCGAAAGCTTGCTCCTACACAATGCAAATTATCTTGGTGATCAACAGGCGTAAAATAGCCATCATAACAAAGTACCGTTTTTAGTTTTGATAATGTCTTTGTTGTTGGAATATGGCTAACTTGACCTCTAACTGCGCTAATGGGTAATTTTGCACTTTGAGTAAAGTCTGTGATTCGGTGTCCATTTGCCAAAATAACGCAATCATATTGTGATTGATATTGTGTCGCACTCACTCCATCGTGATGAACAATATCTAAGCACCAAGATGCTTTCTGCGCACTTATTTGAGTGACTTGATGATTAAATCGCAACGTTAAACCTAATTGTTCAGCGTATTTTAATGTATTGATCGTGAGCTCAGTCGGTGAAAGCCATCCCGCTTGTGGATAAAACAATGCATCACAATTAACATCTATTCCGCTGAGTTTATTGATTTCATTTTCATCGAGATAACATGCTATTTGAGCAAAAGGTATAGAATTATCCATAATTCTCTGTGCTTTTTTACGAACTTTCTCGTTATAAATAATCTGTGCGACACCAGACCATTGATGTGAAAAAGGAATACCTGCTTTACTCAAATTGTCATAAGTGCGATGAGCAAATAGAAATGCGGTTGTGAAAAATTGTTCTAGTTCATCGGATTTGCCATTAAGTAAAGGATATAACACACCTTGTCGATTGCCTGAGGCATTAGTTGCAGGTTGTTTATCTTCACAATATAAGGTGACATTGGCGCCTCTTCTTAGGCACGAAAGTGCCGTAAATGTGCTGGCAATACCGCCACCTATAATTGCAATATTCTGTGCTTTGGTTGCACTTGGTCTTGCATAGTAAGGGAGAAACTCAGGGCATGGAGTATGTGGAAAAACACCTGTCAGCATCTCTCTTTTTTGACCAAATCCTTTGATTTTATTTATCTCAAAACCAACATTTTGCAAACCTCGTTTGACGATCCCTGCGGCGGTAAATGTTGCAAATGTGCCGTTTTCTCTCATTGAATCAGCCATCGATTGAAAGAGAGTTTCACTCCACATTTGTGGATTTTTAGAAGGAGCAAAACCATCTAAGAACCATGCATCCACTTTGTTATGTAGCGCTTGGCGAGTTTGGGGTAACAAGGTGTTGATATCACCAAACCATAAATCCAATGTGATTGTTCCATCAGCAAGAATAATGCGGTGGCAACCTGCAATGGCTAATGGCCATTGAGAACAAAGCGCTTGTGAATATTTTTCGAGTTCAGGCCAATGGCGATGTGCAGATCGTAAATCACTTTTAGTCAGAGGGAATTTTTCGAAACTTACATAATGAAGGCGTTTTAAACGAGAGTCAGGAGACGTTTGTCTAAATTGCTCGAAAGCTTGCCATAGTGTTAAAAAGTTAAGCCCAGTACCAAATCCTGTTTCTGCGATAACACATTCAGAGCGTACATGTGTACCAAAACGTGATGGAAAATGATTTCCATGTAAGAACACATGTCGAGTTTCTTCTAGACCGTCTTGGTTTGAAAAGTAAATATCGCCAAATTGTTCAGAGATAGGCGTACCAAGTTCATTCCAACTTAAAGACGCAGTATTTATCGGGCTATTATTCACGGAACTGCCTGTATTTCTCGAAAAAATTATCCAACATCTTAGCGCTGTTAGGTAGCTTGTGCCAGCCTTAAAGGGGAAAGCGTTTTATTAGGTTATCTGTATTTTTGTAAAAAAGATCCTGATCGGACTTGTTCGGCGTACAACTGTACGCTAAAGTGCTAGTCAGAAATCCCGCAGCTACAACTATTATTGTAAAGAGGTATGAATGAAGCGCGCAGTGATCACGGGTCTGGGTATTGTTTCGAGCATTGGTAATAACCAGAAAGAAGTGCTGGATTCTTTAAAGGAAGGTCGTTCCGGGATAACTTTCTCAGAAGAATTTAAAGAGATGGGGCTTCGTAGCCACATTTGGGGCAACGTTAAGCTTGATACTGAAGGTCTTATTGACCGTAAAATCCGCCGTTTTATGAGCGACGCATCGGTTTATGCCTATTTATCTATGCAAGAGGCGATAGCTGATTCAGGTCTGACAGAAGACCAAGTTTCTAATATTCGTTCTGGCTTAGTCGTTGGCTCTGGTGGTGGTTCTCCACGTAACCAAGTGCAAGGTTCTGATGGCATGAGAGCTAAAGGCCTACGTGGCGTAGGTCCTTATATGGTAACTCGAGCAATGGCATCAGGTGTTTCAGCTTGTTTAGCAACACCTTTCAAAATTAAAGGCGTTAACTATTCAATCAGTTCTGCTTGTTCAACATCAGCACACTGTATTGGCCACGCTGTTGAGCTTATCCAGTTAGGCAAACAAGATGTTGTATTTGCTGGTGGTGGTGAAGAGTTAAGTTGGGAAATGACCTGCGAATTTGACGCAATGGGTGCACTTTCAACTAAATATAACGAAACCCCAACCAAAGCTTCTCGTACTTACGATAAAAATCGTGATGGTTTTGTTATCGCAGGTGGTGGCGGTATTGTGGTTGTTGAAGAATTAGAACACGCATTAGCGCGTGGTGCACACATCTATGGTGAAGTCGTAGGTTATGGTGCAACATCTGACGGTGCAGATATGGTTGCTCCTTCAGGTGAAGGTGCTGTGCGTTGTATGCAAATGGCGATGCAAGGTATTGATAAAGTTGATTATATCAATACACACGGTACTTCAACGCCAGTTGGTGATCTAAAAGAGCTTGAAGCTATCACGGAAGTGTTTGGTTCGCATACTCCAGCTATTTCAGCAACAAAAGCAATGACTGGTCACTCGTTAGGTGCTGCTGGTGTGCATGAAGCAATTTATAGCTTACTGATGTTAGAGCATGGGTTTATTGCACCAAGCATTAATATCGAAGAATTAGACGATAAAGCAATGGGGATGAACATCATTACTCAACCAACAGAACAGAAGCTGGAGACTGTAATGTCAAATAGCTTTGGTTTTGGCGGTACAAATGCTTCATTAGTCATGAGTAAATATAAAAAATAGTTAGATATACTTATATTTACTTATTAAAAAAAGCAGACTTCATTTTAATGGAGTCTGCTTTTTTATTTGAAATTTATTATGAAAAATAATTTATTATTCTAATAAAGATATTTTTCGAATAAAAATCATAAAAAAAAGATTATATAAATAACGTTTAAAAATACCTTTCCTAATAGTTACTCATTTTATTATTCTAATAAAATAGACAAAATTTGTTAATATGTTGTTTATATTGAGAAAAATAAATTAGCTTCATTTTATTTCAATCGTTTAATTTAATTCTATCCAAAATCATTAAATATTTTGTTTTATATGGAGTTAGGTGAATGGAAAAGTTGAATAAGACAAAAAGAGTGCAAAAAAATTGATCTGGGTTATTTTATTACAAATAAGTAGGAGCTATTTAATATAAAAGTTGGTAATGTTTGCCTCGGATACTTGTATTACTTTATATTTTATACTTTGATTTCTTGTGTCAGTTTTATTTATTAAACCTAACATTATGAATGTGACCGGCTAAGAATTTAGCCGGCATTTTTTATTGTTGTCTTTTTGACATTGACTCACATCTCCTGATGGCAATCTGCTTTTTTCTGAGCAGACTGACGTCGGAAATTCAGCGGCGTTCTAAGTTGTTGCACTAAGAGAACACCTAGTAACACAATACCACCACCCACTAAGTGATAACTATGCATTTCTTCACCGAGAAGCGCGATAGCAATCATTGCAGTAAATAATGGCATTAGGTTCATAAAAATAGAGGTCGTATTTGCACCTAATTTCATCACACCTAAAATCCACAGATAAGGTGCAAGAATAGAAGCTCCGATACCTGCGAAAATAACTAATCCAATATTATCTTTTGTTAACGCAACACTTTCGGCAAGAAAGAAGTTTGGCAATAATAGCAGAACACCAAATCCAATTTGCACATAAAGTGATTGCCAGTTAGGTAGTGCAATTGACCATCGTTTTGTTAATACACCGTAAAGGGCGTATGACGCCGAAGCAATAAACATCATCAGCTCACCATAACCCAAACCTTGAGAAAGCAATTGAGAGGGTTCGCCACGGCTAATTAGCCAAACTAAGCCACTAATTGAAAGCACTGTGCCTAAAACAATACCTACCGTAGGTACAACACGTAAAACAAAAATACTAATAATAACGGTTAATAATGGGATGAGAGAGTTCAGAATCCCCATAAATGTTGCGCTAACATAATGTGCTGCATAATAAGCTAAACTTTGGTACATCACCATCCCTAATGCACCAAGAATAAATAATTTCCACCAATATTGTTTGACGGTTTTACGATGATGCCAAACTGGCATGACCAAAAAAGGTGTCATAATTAAAAAGGCGAGGAACCAACGATAAAAAGAGATTGCAGCAGGATCGATAACAGACGCGGCTGCTTTATTGACAACTGCATTAATGGACCAGATTAACACCGCTAAAAGCGGAAAAATTGCGTTTTTCATTGTTCTCACATCTATTTTTAAACCAGGTCGCTATTGTAAGTCTGTCTGATTAGATATATATAATGAAAACCAGACAACAGATAGGCCAATAAAGACAACATGACAAGAGAACAACATAAAGATGACAATTGAACAACAAAAAATGCAATGGTTATTGTCTGATCCAGATACAGTTCGATTTCGTGATGAACAACTATTAGCTGAAACAGAGTTTGTTTATCATCAACATGATTTTGGTCAGTTACTTTATGTGATTTCTGGTGTCATGGATTTAGAAGCTGGAGGACAGCGGTTTTTAGCGCCACCAGAATTTAGTGTATGGATACCCAAAAATGTAGGGCATGCTAGTTACAATAAAAAAACACTCTCTTTTAAGGTGCTAGATATCGCACCAAGTTGGTGTGAAGGATTATTAGATAAACCTTGTTTGATTCAATTAAGTGCTATTTTTTCAACTATATTTTCCGACTTTTTTCATCGTGGTGTGTGTAAACCACAAACAGAAGAAGATTTTCGCTTAGCTCAAGTACTGATTGATCAACTTAAAATTTCGCCAATACATCATACTTATTTACCGTCTTCTAAAGATAAATTACTTGCTCCCATACTTTCTGTATTAGAGCAGGATCCAGCGGATAATACCTCGTTAGAAGAATGGGCTAAAAAGCGTTATACCTCAGAAAGAACACTTTCTCGTCGTTGCCAACAAGAATTAGGCATGTCATTTAGTGAATGGCGTAAGCGCCTACGCTTTTTACATGCAATTTCTTTATTAGAACAAGGGAAAAGCGTGAATGAAATAGCATTTGATGTGGGATATAGCTCTTCATCCTCATTTATTGCGATGTTTCAACAATATGCTGGCACAACACCGGAACGTTTTCGTCGATTACCCAATTGTTAAGTCTTCTTTTCATATATTTACTTAAAATCTAGGCGGATTTTACTGTCAATAATAGGCTTTACTGTGAATAAGTGGCAAAATAGATCGCTTAATTTTGTTTTTCGATTGATTGTTTACACACATAAATACCAAATCAGTGAGATAACACCGTGAAAATTCTGGTTGATGAAAATATGCCTTATGCGGAACAACTTTTCCGCCAATTAGGTGAGGTAAAAGCTGTTTCTGGTCGTCCATTACCTACTGATGAGCTTAATGATTCTGATGCCTTAATGGTGAGATCAATTACTAAAGTCAATGAATCCTTATTATCAGGCAAGCCAGTAAAATTTGTTGGAACCGCGACTGCGGGTTTCGATCATGTAGATATTGCATGGTTAAAACAGCAACAAATTGGTTTTTCATCAGCCCCAGGTTGTAATGCTATCGCGGTTGTTGAATATGTATTTTCTGCTCTGATGATGTTAGCAGAGCAAGATAGCTTTCAATTGACCGATAAAGTCGTTGGTATTGTCGGTGTGGGAAATGTGGGCGGTCGATTAGCAACGCGCCTTCGCGCATTGGGTGTAAATGTTTTACTTTGCGATCCACCAAGAGCGGATAATGGTGATGATGAAGAGTTTCATCCATTGGAAACATTGTTAGAAAAAGCAGATATTCTAACTTTCCATACACCTCTCAATAAATCAGGCTTATACAAAAGTTATCATTTAATTAATGAGAGCAACCTCGAAAAATTGCCTGAAGGTCGTATTTTAATTAATGCGAGCCGTGGCGAGGTTGTTGATAATCAAGCATTATTGTCTGTACTTGAGAAAGGTAAATCCTTACGTGTTGTGTTGGATGTTTGGGAGCCAGAGCCAGATCTCTCTATTGAGTTATTAAATAAAGTTGATATCGCAACACCACATATTGCGGGTTACACCTTAGAAGGTAAGGCGCGTGGTACAACTCAAGTTTTTGAAGCTTATTGTGATTTTATTGGACAGCCTCAAAAAGTTGAATTATCAACTCTGTTACCTGCACCTACTATTTCCACCATTTCAGTACAAGGTAAGTTAACTCAAACACTTTTAAAACAACTGATTCATCTTGTTTATGATGTGCGTCGTGATGATGCTCCATTACGAAAAGTAGCAGGAATAAAAGGGGAGTTTGATAAATTACGCAAATTTTATCCTGTTCGTCGTGAGTGGTCTTCACTCCATGTCATTTGTGATAATCAAACTACGGTTGATACATTAAATGCAATTGGCTTTAGTGCTACATATAAAAGTACTACACACAAATAAAGCAAAATATTATTTTTAAAAATTTATGTTATTGGAGGATATCTTATGGGAGAAGGTTGGAATATTGCAGTTGTTGGTGCAACAGGCGCTGTCGGTGAAGCGATTTTAGAACTGCTACAAGAGCGTGAATTTCCCATTGGTGAATTAACTGCAATCGCAAGTGAAGATAGCATTGGAAAATCGGTGCGTGTAAACAGCAAAAGTGTTGCGGTTCAAGGTATTCACAATATCGAGTGGGCTGATATTCAATTAGCTTTCTTTGCCGCACCAACAGAAATCAGTGCGCAATATGCACAACAAGCGGCTGATGCTGGCTGTATTGTTATTGATTGTAGTGGCATTTTTGCAATGGATTGGGATATACCATTGGTTGTTCCTGGCGTGAACAGTGCAATGCTAGCGGAATACCGTACTCGTAATATTGTTTCAATAGCTGATAGCATGGTAAGCCAATTATTACGTGCCATTAACCCATTAACAGAATCTGCGGGTTTAACACGCCTTAGCGTGACAAACTTAATGTCTGTTTCTCGTTTTGGAAAACAAGCCGTAGATGAACTGGCAGGGCAAAGTGCCCGTTTACTTAACGGTATTCCTCCTGAATTAGGTCGTTTTAATAAGCAATTAGCATTTAACATTTTACCTTTAATGGTTGATGACGAAGGCTCTATACAAGAAGAGCGTCGCATGGTTGACCAAATTCGTAAAATTTTGCAAGACGAAGGTTTGCCTATTTCTGTCACCACATTACAAGCACCCGTTTTTTATGGTAATGCGCAATCCGTGCAATTAGAAACATCTCGTCCAATGGGGAGTGATGAAGCGCGTGAGACATTACAAGAAAATGAAGATCTGAATATCAGTGATGAAAATGATTTTCCAACACAAGTGACTGATGCTTCAGGCAATGTGAGCTTGAATTTAGGTTGTTTCCGTAATGATTATGGTATGCCAGAAGCCTTACAATTTTGGTCAGTAGCAGATAACGTGCGCTTTGGCGGGGCATTAATGGCTGTTGAAGTAGCAGAGCAATTAATGCAGGAGCAGTTTTACTAATGAATGTGCAAGTGAGTGCTGAAGTGACAGAACAGCCCTTGACTGAGTCAGCGGTTGCCTCTGAAAGCACAACAATCAAAATTGCTTTAGGCGTTGAATATGATGGTAGTCGCTATTATGGCTGGCAACGCCAAAATGAAGTGCGTAGTGTACAAGAACGGCTAGAAAAAGCACTTTCACAAGTGGCTAATGAGCCTATATCGGTTTTTTGTGCTGGAAGGACAGATGCTGGTGTGCACGCAACGGGGCAAGTTGTCCATTTTGAAACAACGGCACATCGCAAAGATCCCGCTTGGACTATGGGAGTGAATACCCATTTGCCTGCGGATATTGCAGTACGTTGGGTAAAAACAGTTTCTGACGATTTTCATGCTCGCTTTAGTGCAACAGCAAGACGTTATCGCTATGTGATTTTTAATCATCGCTATCGTCCCGCTATCTTGTCATCTGGAGTGACACATTTTCATTATCCTTTAGACGCTGAACGCATGCATCAAGCAGCACAATGTCTACTGGGTGAAAATGATTTTACCTCTTTTAGAGCTGTCCAATGTCAATCTCGAACGCCATGGCGTAACGTTATGCATGTCAATGTTTCTCGATATGGTGACTATGTTGTCGTGGATATTAAAGCGAATGCGTTTGTTCATCATATGGTGAGAAATATTGTTGGCAGTCTTCTAGAAATAGGGTGTGGCAATCAGAATATTACTTGGATGGCTGAATTATTAGCCTTAAAAGACAGAACCAAAGCGGCTGCAACAGCCAAAGCAAATGGACTGTACTTGGTATCTGTGGATTATCCTGAGCAATTTGAATTACCAAAACCTGCAATGGGTCCACTATTTTTAGCGGATAACCCTATTGAGATATCTCAATCATAAAAACACCCAGTTTTCTGAGGATTTATGGAAATATTAACGCAATTTGTTGATTTAATAAAATTTCTAATCGATTTTATTTTACATATTGATGCCCATTTAGCTGAGCTTGTTGCTCAATATGGTACATGGGTTTATGCCATTTTGTTTCTTATTGTTTTCTGTGAAACAGGGTTGGTAGTAACGCCTTTCTTACCCGGAGACTCCTTATTATTCGTTGCTGGCGCTTTAGCTTCATTAGAAACTAATGATGTGAATGTTCATATTATTGTTTTACTGCTACTTTGTGCAGCTATTTTAGGTGATGCGGTTAACTATTCTATTGGACGACTTTTTGGCGAAAAACTGTTTAGTAAGCCTGATTCAAAGATTTTCCGTCGTGAATATCTAGATAAAACCCATGCTTTTTATGAAAAGCATGGTGGTAAAGCAATAATTTTGGCAAGATTCGTGCCGATTATCCGAACTTTTGCGCCATTCGTTGCAGGAATGGGTAAAATGTCATATCGTCACTTTGCCTTTTATAATGTTACTGGGGCAATTGCATGGGTACTGCTATTTACTTATGCAGGATACTTTTTTGGTGACTTAGATATAGTTCAAAAGAACTTAAAATTGCTAATTGTTGCCATTATTGTTATTTCTATTTTACCGGGCGTTATTGAGATCTTACGCCATCGTAGAGCGAGTGCAAAAGCAAAGAAAGAAAGTGATAACAAAGAGGTTTGAGCAGTTATCATCAGTTTTTGCCGTAGAATAGCCATAATAAAGAGATGCGCTGAAATTCAGTAAGCGGTATCATCATAAACTTTGCTAACCACACAGCCAGTGTATTGTGGTTGATACGCTAACAATAATTTTACTGGCGAAGGTCAGATTCAGACGAAAAGGTCCATTAATGAGCTGGATTGAAAAAATTCTAAACAAAAGCACTATCACAAGTTCACGTAAAGCCAATATCCCTGAAGGGGTTTGGACTAAATGTGATAGCTGTGGGCAGGTACTCTATCGCGCAGAATTAGAGCGCAATTTAGAGGTTTGCCCTAAATGTGATCACCATATGCGCATTTCAGCGCGCCGTCGCCTTGAGACTTTCCTTGATACAGGAAGTACAACAGAATTAGGTAGCGAATTAGAACCTAAAGATATTCTGAAATTCCGCGACTCTAAAAAATACAAAGACAGAATTAGCGCTGCTCAAAAGCAAACGCAAGAAAAAGATGCATTAATCGTGATGAAAGGAACGCTGAAAAAGATGCCAGTTGTTGCTGCATCCTTTGAATTTGCGTTTATGGGCGGTTCAATGGCTTCTGTTGTTGGGGCGCGTTTTGTTCGTGCGGTTGAACAAGCACTCGAAGATAACTGCCCATTAGTTTGCTTCTCTGCAAGTGGTGGCGCTCGTATGCAGGAAGCGCTGATGTCATTAATGCAAATGGCCAAAACCAGTGCAGCATTAGCAAAAATGCAAGAGCGTGGTTTACCTTATATTTCAGTTATGACTGACCCTACAATGGGTGGTGTTTCTGCCAGTTTAGCGATGTTAGGGGATATCAACGTTGCTGAACCTAAAGCATTGATTGGCTTTGCAGGTCCCCGCGTTATTGAACAAACAGTACGTGAAAAACTGCCTGCTGGCTTCCAACGTAGTGAGTTCCTGTTAGAAAAAGGGGCGATTGATATGATTATTCGTCGTCCTCAAATGCGTGATGAGCTGGCTGAATTACTGGCTAAGCTGACTCAATATGATTTAGTAGAAGATGAAGATGAAATCATCGGTGAAGAAATGATTGCTGATGAAATTGAATCTACAGACAACGAGCCAGAAATTAACATCGAAACGAATAAAAAAGAAGATGTCTAATATCATAACTGCTCCTAAAGCCACATCGCCTTTGTCGGTGTGGCTTTCTTATCTTGAACATTTACACTCCAGCGCCATCGATATGGGGTTAGAGCGAGTAGGCAAGGTAGGAAAAATATTAAATGTGTTACGTCCTGCGCCTAAGGTAATTACTGTCTCAGGCACGAATGGAAAAGGCACAACCTGTCATATGCTAGAGTCAATCTTGATAGCATCAGGATTGAAAGTCGGCGTTTATAGCTCCCCTCATCTTGTTCGTTATACAGAACGCGTTCGTATCCAAGGCAAAGAACTCTCCGAAAATGCTTTCTGTGAGGTTTTTGCAGAAATTGAACAAGCTAGAGGCGATATCTCGCTCACTTTTTTTGAATATGGCACTCTGGCTGCGCTGAAGTTATTTCAACAAGCACAACTTGATGTTGTTATTCTTGAAGTAGGATTAGGCGGTCGGTTAGATGCGACAAATATCGTTGATGCGGATATTGCTGCTATCACAAGTATTGCCCTCGATCATACTGATTGGTTAGGCGCAGATAGAGAGCATATTGGCCACGAGAAAGCCGGTATTTTCCGAGCTAATCATTATGCTGTTGTGGGTGAGCCAGATATGCCTCATTCCATTGCACAAGTTGCCAATGAAAAACAAGCCAAGCTTTTCCGTCGTGGAACAGATTGGTCCTTTGTTATTGAAGATGATCACTGGCATTGGCGTTGTGTTGACTGTGAATTTGATGCGCTGCCAATCCCTAATATTCCGCTAGCCAATGCGGCGACAGCGATGGGGGTTATTCGTTGCTTGCTTAAATCTGATGACAAAGTCAGCCAAGCAATAACACAGCAAAGTATTGTCGACGGTATGTCTCGTGCACAATTACCAGGTCGTTTTCAGGTAATTTCTCAACATCCTTTGGTTATCTTTGATGTGGCACATAATCCTCATGCAGCAGGATATTTAGCGGAAAAGTTATCACAATTACCACAAAAATCTGATACTCAAGTGCGTATTGTTGTTGGTATGCTGGGTGATAAAGATATTGCAGGAACTTTAGCGTGCTTAACACCATTGGCTGATCATTGGTATGTAGCTCCACTTAATGAATTTCGTGGCGCTTCTGCGGATGTGTTAGCTCAACATCTCGAGAAACCAATGGTATTCGATAGTGTTGAAAATGCATGGCAACAAGTAATGTCCGATGCTGCTCCTAACGATATTGTTGTGGTTTGTGGCTCATTTCATACAGTCGCGCATGTGATGGAACTTTTGGAAAAGGAGAGTGTGGGTGGCAAGTAAATTTCAAAATCGCTTAGTCGGTGCCGTTGTATTGGTGGCAGTAGGGGTCATTTTTTTACCCGCACTGCTCGACGGCGATAAGAAATATAACGAAGACCAGTTCGCCTCTATTCCTTTAGTACCCAAACCAGGTGATGAGCAAGAAATAGAATCTATCGCCCCGATAGAGCAAACTTCAGTGCCTTCTACTCCATCAGAAGGCGCATCTGAAGGTATGCTTTCTGAAGCTGTGACAGGTGTCGAGCAACCTGCTGTTACAACACCTGAACCACCTGCTGTTGTACCTGTTACACCACCGGTACAACCACCACAACAGCCAACGCCTACACCAGAGCCTCCGGCTGTGGTTACGCCACCAGTACAACCACCAGCACCACCAGTACAAGAAACTCAGCCACCGAAAGGCGAGGCTTGGGTTGTTCAATTAGGTGCGTTGAAAAATGCGGCGAAGGTAGAAGAAATTATTGCGAAAATGCATTTCTCAGGTTATCCGGTATATACCGTACCTGCACGTCCTGTTGCTGGACAAGTGACTCGAATTTACATTGGTCCTAGTGCATCTAAGTCAGAATTACAGGCTATTTTGCCTCATTTAAAAGAGCTTACGGGCTTACAAGGTGAGGTAAGGGCATATAAGCCTTAATTTTTTCTAAACGAGTCATCAGATGAGTGATGTAACAAAGCGTTAACTTATTGCGGCGATTATGATTTTTCATATCGCCGTAAATTATTTTGAAATTAGCGAAAATTAGCATTACGCAAACGTTTTCGTTTTCTGTTAGAATGCTTCCGTATTAATGCGGAGCATCATTATTGGATAAAGAATTTATGGTCTGGATAGATTACGCCATCATTGCCGTTATTGGTTTTTCCGCATTAGTCAGCCTGATCCGTGGCTTTGTTCGTGAAGCATTGTCACTCATCACCTGGGGTTGTGGTTTCTTTGTTGCTAGTCAGTTTTATCCTTATCTTGCCGTCTATTTTACCCGGTTTGAAGATGAGCTGGTTCGTAACGGGATTGCAATAGTCACGTTATTTATTGCGACACTGATTGTCGGTGCTGTTGTGAATTATGTGATTAGCTCTCTTGTTCAACGCACAGGGTTATCAGGTACAGATCGTGTATTGGGGGTCTGTTTCGGGGCTTTAAGAGGCGTGCTGATAGTTTCAGCATTACTTTTTGTTTTAGGCGCATTTACGCCTATGGCAGATAGCGCTGATTGGCAACGTTCTGAGCTTATTCCTCAATTCAACCATATTATTAGGTGGTTCTTTGACTACCTGCAAAATGCGTCAAGTTTCGTGTCGGAGAGAATATAACCTCTCCGTCTGGCTGATGAGGATCTATTCATGTGCGGTATTGTCGGTATCGCTGGAGCTAATCCAGTAAACCAATCAATTTATGATGCGTTAACGGTGTTACAACACCGAGGTCAAGATGCAGCAGGCATTGCAACAATAGACGGTAACAACGGCTTCCGTCTTCGCAAAGCGAACGGACTGGTTAAAGATGTATTCGAAACCCGTCATATGTTGCGTTTAAAAGGTACTATCGGGATAGGGCATGTCCGTTATCCAACTGCGGGTAGTTCTAGTGCATCAGAAGCGCAGCCTTTTTATGTGAATTCACCTTTTGGTATTACGTTGGCGCACAATGGTAATTTAACCAATGCGCATTTATTACGTCGCCAATTATTTGAAACAGCACGTCGCCATATCAATACCACCTCTGATTCTGAAATCCTGCTCAATGTATTGGCATACGAATTAGACCGTTTTGACCATTTCCCGCTTGAGCCTGATAATATTTTTGCAGCCGTTGCGGCAATGCATAAAAAACTCCGCGGGGCTTATGCTTGTGTTGCTTTGATCATCGGTCATGGCTTACTGGCTTTTCGTGATCCCTTTGGTATTCGCCCTTTAGTCTTGGGTAAACGTACCTTAGAAGATGGTCGCCATGAATATATGGTCGCATCTGAAAGTGTTGCGCTTGATACTTTAGGTTTTGAATTTTTACGTGATGTTGCACCGGGTGAAGCGGTTTATATCACAGAGCAAGGACAACTCTTTACTCGCCAATGTGCTGAAAATCCGCAGTTAATGCCTTGTTTGTTTGAGTATGTTTACTTTGCTCGTCCTGATTCCTTTATCGATAAAATTTCGGTTTATAATGCGCGTTTACGCATGGGGCAGAAATTAGGCGCTAAAATTGCCAAAGAATGGGATGATTTACACATTGATGTTGTGATCCCAATCCCTGAAACATCTTGTGATATTGCCTTAGAAATTGCGCATATTCTCAATAAACCTTATCGCCAAGGCTTTGTAAAAAATCGCTATGTTGGTCGTACCTTTATTATGCCGGGTCAGCAAGAGCGTCGTAAGTCAGTTAGACGTAAACTGAATGCAAATCGCGCAGAGTTTCGTGATAAAAATGTTCTGTTGATTGATGACTCTATTGTCCGTGGCACAACGTCAGAGCAAATTGTCGAGCTAGCAAGAGAAGCGGGTGCGAAGAAAGTCTATTTTGCCTCAGCTGCGCCAGAAGTTCGCTTCCCTAATGTGTATGGTATTAATATGCCAAATGCCAATGAGCTTATTGCTCATGGACGTGAAGTGGATGAAATTCGTAAATTAATTGGTGCTGATGGACTTATTTTCCAAGATCTCACTGATTTAATCGCTGCAGTACAAGAAGAGAATCCTGATATTAATCAGTTTGAATGTTCTGTATTTGACGGTGTTTATATTACGAAAGATATCGATCAAGATTACTTGGATTATTTAGAAAATCTACGTCGTGATGATGAACATAAAATTCGTGATCAGAATGAAATAGAAAATTTGGAAATCTATAACGAAGGCTGATTTTTCGGTAAGATACCTTCCTTATAAAGCGTCGATGCCAGTGTGTTCTGCATCGACGCTTGTTTTTTGAGGGTTAATCATCATAATGATTAACAAAGGTATATATTCTGAGGATTATAATGAAAAAGCTGATAGTTGGGCTAACAGGTGCCAGTGGTGCAATTTACGGTATACGTTTATTAGAGATACTAAAATCTGTGCCGTCAGTTGAAACACATTTAGTGATTAGCCAAGCTGCACGCCGTACGATTTCATTAGAAACTGATTATTCGCTAAAAGATATTCATGCTTTAGCGGATGTGATTTATGACGATCGCGATATTGGCGCATCTATCTCTTCAGGATCGTTTCGTGTCAATGGAATGGTCATATTACCCTGCTCAATCAAAAGCCTGTCAGGTATTGTTCATAGCTATACAGATACCTTAGTCACTCGCGCTGCGGATGTGGTATTAAAAGAAGGGCGTAAGTTAGTATTATGTGTGCGTGAAACGCCACTGCATTTAGGTCATTTGCGATTAATGACACAGGCTGCTGAGTTAGGCGCAGTGATTATGCCACCAGTACCTGCCTTCTATTTTCAGCCTAAAACGATTGATGATATTGTTAATCAAACAGTAAATCGTGTACTTGATCAGTTTGAGATTGATTTACCTGATGATTTATTTCAAAGGTGGGAGGGCGATAAGCCCACTCGCTAAGTATACTCGTCATTCTTCAAGTTGCAGCGTTGTTGACTGCGTTTATTCGCACTAGTCACATACTGATGTATGCTCCTAGCGACTCATTCACTTGTCGCCTAGCTGCATCTTGAATTATTTAGAGTATTTACTCGTCATTCTTCAAGGTATAGCGTTGTTGACTGCGTTTATTCGCACTAGTCACATACTGATGTATGCTCCTAGGCGTTTTTTCAAGGAATAGATTCACTTGTCGCCTAGCTGCATCTTGAATTATTTAGAGTATTTACTCGTCATACTTCAAGGTACAGCGTTGTTGACTGCGTCTCTTCGGTAGAATACCTAATTCGAATTAAAAGAGATTATTTTCCAGTGGTAATAATATCTTTTAATGCCTCTTCTAATTGTGGATAACGGAATTCAAAGCCTGCATTGAGTAATTTTTCAGGAATGGCTTGTTGTCCACCTAATACTAATGTCGCGCTTTCTCCCATCACTAGACGCAATACACTTTCGGGAACCGTCATTAATGCTGGGCGATTAAAAGCTTTTCCTAATAGGCGAGTAAACTCTTTATTTTGTACTGGGTTAGGTGCTGTTAAGTTAAAAGCGCCTTTAGCATCTTGGGTTTTAAGCAAGAAAACAATCGCACTGACCATATCATCGATATGTATCCACGGCATATACTGTTTTCCGCTCCCTAATTTGCCACCTAATCCTAATTTGAAAGGTTTGCTCATTTTAGGCAGTGCGCCACCGAGAGTTGAAAGTACAATCCCTGTACGCAACAAGCAAACTCGTGTTAATGGTGTTTGAGCTTCAAGCGCGATACGTTCCCATTTTGCACAGAGTTCATGTGTAAACTCAGGATTTGCTGGCGTCTCTTCTGTAACTCGTGTATCACCTTGATCGCCATAAAAACCTACTGCGGAGCCAGAAATGAAAACTGCTGGAGGAGAATCGCTAGCTTTAATCAAATCAACCAATTTCTGGGTTAAATGACAACGGCTATTAACCAGTTTTTGCTTTTGAGAGGGAGTCCAACGGTTATCAGCAATAGGTTCTCCAGCAAGATTAATAACGGCATCAAACTCATTAAGATTTTGTTTATCATTGAGTTGAGTCCAGCAGGTGATTTCATTACAAAAATGCGAATAAACTTTTTGAGGCGAACGAGAAAGCACCGTAATATCATTATTGGCGAGCGCAAGCTCACAAACTAATGCTTTGCCAATTAATCCTGTACCACCTGTGATAAGTATTTTCATCACAATCCTCCTGATCTACTTGCTTGATAAAGAATAAATATCATCCTGATATATAAATTGCTTATATTAGCTAAAGAGTTTTTTCGTTGCTGGGCGTTGGTTAATGTTGTTTAGCCATTTATCAATTGCGGGATAATTTGCTAAATCAATATTGTGGTGATCGTGCAGACGAGCCCATGTATATGTGGCGATATCCGCAATGCTGTACTCTTTGCCCCCAAGGTAAGGTGACTGCGCTAACCTTTTCTCTAATACACTATATAAACGCTGTGTTTCTTCAGTATAACGTTTAATCGCATAAGGGACTTTTTCTGTGGCATAACGGGTGAAGTGATGATTTTGTCCCAACATTGGGCCAAATCCCCCCACTTGCCAAAACAGCCATTGTAGTTGTGTTGTTTTTTCTCGTAAATTTTGACTGAGCAATTTGCCACTTTTTTCAGCTAGATAGATAAGAATAGCACCTGATTCAAAAATAGAGATAGGCTCACCACCATCAATAGGTGAATTATCTACAATCGCGGGAATTTTATTATTGGGTGAAATTGCTAAAAACTCAGGTTTAAATTGATCGCCTTTACTAATATCGATGCGATGTAACTGATAAGGTATGCCTGTTTCTTCAAGAAAAAGCGTTATTTTTTGGCCATTTGGGGTATCTGCATAATATAAGTCAATCATTAAAAGCTCCAAAATAAAGTAGGCACTAAATAGACAATATAATCACAGTCTGCCTTTTAACATCATAAAAAGCAAAAAAGCGCAAGATGGATAAAACAAGTCACGTATGATTATTGTAGTGGTGAAAAATAGTGATTTTGGTATATTCAGGATAAAAATTACGATCGTTTAGTATCGGTTAAAAAAGGTTTGTTGAGGATGGAACAAGAAAAGACGGCATTGGTTGAATGGGTTGATATTGTTGATGATAAAAATGAAGTCGTTGCACAAGCAACACGTCAACAAATGCGAGCTGAAAATCTAAGACATAGAGCAACTTATATCGTTGTTCATGATGGAATGGGGAAAATCTTGGCGCAGCGTCGAACTGAAATAAAAGATTTTTATCCTGGTTGGTTAGATGCTACTGCGGGTGGTGTGGTTCAGCAAGGTGAGAATTTACTTGAAAGTGCGCGTCGTGAAGCAGAAGAAGAGTTAGGTATTGCTGGAGTCCCTTTTGCTGAGCATGGTCAATTTTATTATGATGATGAAAGTTGCCGTGTATGGGGAAGCTTGTTTAGCTGTGTTTCTCATGGACCCTTCGCACTGCAAGCAGAAGAAATTGAGGAAGTGTGTTGGTTAACTCCCTCTGAAATTACTGAGCGCTGTGATGAATTCACGCCTGATTCATTAAAAGCCCTCTCTCTTTGGTTAACACGTAACAACAGTACACGCCTAGAAAGTAGAGAAACTGTGGACTAAGGGGTGCTTTGCCCTAACTCAAATCGATAAGCATAGTTGATAACGGTATCTTCGAATATAGCGTTATCATCTTCGTCTCTTAAACGTTGTAAAAGTGCTATCAGATGTTTTCCTGCCTCTTTTCCCATTTTGTGATAATCAAAACGAATTGATGTGAGAGAAGGGGATATCTGATCACTATTTTCAGAGCCTTCTAAACAAGCGATAGCCAGATCTTGTGGGATCTTAATTAATCGACGTTGACACTCAAAAATCATACCTAATGCAATACTCTCATGGCTACAAATGACCGCATCTAGTTCGGGTTGGCGCAATAAAATCTCTGTTAATGCTTGTCGACCGTATGCCATAGATGCGGGATCAGGTGTAGTGACACTTTGCTCAGCATTTAAATAATTTTTGAGTAACGCTCGTGACCAACCGGTTATTTGCTGGTGGTGCAGGCGTTGTCCTTGTAACGCACCAATATAGCCAATACAACGCTTTCCTCGGGTGACTAAATGGTTTGTTAAATCATATGCCGCTTGCTCATAAGAACAATCAATACTAATAGCGGCTTGTTCATCTAGTTGGCTGGCAACGCTGACAACAGGCACATTGGCATTACTGATATGCAAAAAATGAGTTGGGCTAAGCTGTGAACCAAAGACAACTAATGCGGCAGGATTACTTTGCAACAGCATATTAATCACATCGCTGGCTTTATGAGGTTGGTGCTCATAGCAACCCACTAAAATTTGATATTGATGGCGATTGAGTATTTGTTGTAAAGATTGCATAAAATCTGCACTGGCTCTATCTGTGAAGGAGGGCAACAGTACCGCAATAATATGACTTTGTGCTGAAGCTAAAGCACCTGCCGAGGCATTAGGAATATAGCCAAGTTCCTCTACGGCTTGATTAACTTTTTCTCGTAACTTATCAGAAACTAATTCAGGGGTTCGCAATGCACGAGAGACGGTCATTGATCCGACTCCTGCATGTTTAGCGACATCTTGTAATGTGACTCGACCTGTATTTCGGCGCTTACGTGTTTTGATCATTTGTTATTATGCTTGCCTAGCCTATTTTATTAACCGCAGATCCTACCTGAAATCTTCCTATTATGCTGAAACAATACAGTGTCAATTGTTGGCATTTTCTGCAATTAACATTTCATTAAAATGATAGCGCTATCACAATTACGAATGATCTATCTAGATAGCGCTACCATTAATGATTACTATCCTTAATAACGAAGCTCATAGAGAGTCTTATCGAGGTTGCAAGTATGCTTAAAACGTTATTAACGCCCGATGTGGTGCAAGTGGTTCCAAACGTTATCGATTGGAGAGATGCAGTCAAAGTGGCATGTCAGCCATTGATTGATAAAGGTTGTATTGAACCTCGTTATATCGATGCAATTTACAAATCACACGAAAAAATAGGGCCATATTATGTTTTAGGCCCCGGTATTGCGATGCCTCATGCTCGTCCTGAAGATGGTGTTAATCAACTTTCTCTTGCATTAACGATTGTTGAGCAAGGTGTTGAATTTGGTGCTGATGAAAACGATCCAGTGAAATTACTGATTGTTTTGGCTGCAACAGATAACGATAGCCATATTAATGCCATTGTGAAATTAGCCGAACTTTTTGATAACGATGCAGATATTCAAAAGCTATTTAATGCGAAAAGCAAAACGGATGTATTAGCCGTTATCAACAATTATTAATGATGATTTAAATTACCAAGGGGAATATCATGAAAATTACAGTTGTGTGTGGAAATGGTTTAGGTAGTAGCTTAATGATGGAAATGAGCATCAAAAGTATCCTAAAAGATATTTCTGTGAATGCAGAAGTAGATCACGTTGATCTGGGATCAGCAAAAGGCACACCAAGTGATATCTATGTAGGTACGCGTGATATTGCAGAGCAACTCAATTCACAAGCGGTAAATGGAAAGGTTGTTTCATTGGATAACATGATTGACAAAGTAGCGATGAAAGAAAAGCTTTCTGTCGCATTACGTGAATTAGGCGCGTTATAAGGAGCCTATCATGGACTTTTTCCGCTTTCTAATGAGTGATGTGCTTTCAGAGCCAGCCATTTTAGTGGGTTTGATCGCATTAATTGGTTTAATCGCCCAGAAAAAACCAGTGACAGAATGTATCAAAGGCACCGTAAAAACCATTATGGGTTTTGTTATTTTAGGCGCAGGTGCAGGGTTAGTTATCAACTCACTGGGTGATTTCTCAACAATTTTCCAACATGCATTTGGTATTCAAGGCGTTGTGCCAAATAATGAGGCGATTGTCTCTATTGCACAAAAAAGCTTTGGTAAAGAGATGGCTATGATTATGTTCTTTGCCATGTTGATTAATATCTTAATTGCACGTTTAACCCCGTGGAAATTTATTTTCTTAACGGGTCACCATACTTTATTTATGTCTATGATGGTGGCGGTTATTCTGGCAACCGCTGGCTTAGAAGGTACAGTATTAGTTGCGGTAGGTTCATTAGTTGTTGGGATTTCAATGGTGTTTTTCCCTGCCATTGCTCATCCTTATATGAAAAAAATTACCGGTTCTGATGATGTGGCATTAGGACACTTCTCGACTATCTCTTATGTTGTTGCTGGTTTTATCGGCAGTAAATTTGGTAATAAAGAGCATTCAACCGAAGAGATGAATGTGCCTAAAAGTTTACTATTTTTACGTGATACGCCTGTTGCCATCGCCTTTACAATGGGTATTATTTTTATCATTACGTGTTTATTTGCGGGCGATGCTTTTGTTCGTGAAGTCAGTGGTGGCAAAAACTGGTTTATGTTCTCATTGATGCAATCCATAACCTTTGCAGCAGGTGTTTATATTATTCTGCAAGGTGTACGTATGGTGATTGCTGAAATCGTTCCAGCATTTAAAGGTATTTCTGATAAGTTAGTCCCTAATGCAAAACCCGCTTTAGATTGTCCAGTGGTGTTCCCTTATGCTCCTAATGCGGTATTGGTCGGCTTTTTAAGTAGCTTTGCCGCTGGCGTTATCGGTATGTTCATTCTTTATGCCTTAGATTGGACGGTGATCATTCCAGGTGTTGTTCCTCACTTCTTTGTAGGTGCAACAGCGGGGGTCTTTGGTAATGCAACCGGTGGACGTCGTGGTGCTATTTTAGGTGCCTTTGCTCAAGGTTTATTAATTACCTTCTTACCTGTATTCCTCTTGCCTGTGCTTGGCGATATCGGTATTGCTAACACTACATTTAGTGATGCAGACTTTGGTGTTATCGGTATTCTGTTAGGTATTATTGTTCGCTGATTGTTTTAAGAATTAAGATAGATAAACGCCTCATTGAAATTAATTCATTGGGGCGTTTTTTTATGTGAATTTATATGTTTATTTTATGAATAATAATGCTATTATCCTGAGTGAATATTCACTGTGTGTATATTTTCGTACCTAATTAATTATAAAAATAGGTTTACATCACAATCACTAAGGAAAAAGAAGATGTCTTTTGGTATTCGATATCTTGCGTTGTTACCACTTTTTGTTATCACTGCTTGCCAACAACCGATTAATCACAATCCTCCCGTGACTCAAACGGCGCAGGTTCAACCTGCAATCGTGAATAACTCATGGATTGAAATCTCACGTAGTGCGCTCGATTTTAATGTGAAGAAAGTACAATCACTTTTAGGTGATAAATCCTCTCTTTGTGCTGTTTTAAAAGGCGATGCATATGGTCATGATTTATCATTAGTTGCACCTGTTATGATTGAAAATAATGTGCAATGTATTGGCGTAACGAATAACCAAGAGCTAAAAGAAGTTCGTGATCTAGGATTCCAAGGCCGTTTAATGCGTGTACGTAATGCCACAGAGCAAGAGATGGCTCAGGCAACAAGCTATAACGTGGAGGAATTGATTGGTAATTTAGATATGGCTAGAAAATTAGATGCCATTGCTAAACAACAAAATAGAGTGATCCCTATTCATTTAGCTTTAAATTCAGGTGGAATGTCTCGTAATGGATTAGAAGTGAATAATAATGCAGGGCTTGAAGAGGCGAAGAAAATTGCTCAATTAGCTAACCTTAAAGTGGTTGGCATTATGTCTCACTATCCTGAAGAAGATGCTGATAAAGTAAGAGAAGATCTTGCTCGTTTTAAACAGCAATCACAAAAGGTATTGGATGTTACAGGACTAAATCGTAAAGATGTCACTCTGCATATGGCAAATACGTTCGCCACAATTACCGTACCTGAATCATGGCTAGATATGGTGCGTGTGGGCGGAATTTTCTATGGCGATACTATCGCAAGTACAGATTACAAACGTGTTATGACGTTTAAATCGAATATTGCTTCAATCAATTATTATCCTAAAGGTAATACTGTTGGTTATGACCGTACTTACACACTAAAACGTGACTCGGTATTAGCGAATATTCCTGTCGGTTATGCAGATGGCTATCGTCGCGTTTTTAGTAATGCAGGGCATGCTTTAATTGGTGGCCAACGTGTGCCTGTTTTAGGTAAAACGTCAATGAATACGGTGATTGTTGATATTACAGATCTTAAAAATATCAAATCAGGGGATGAAGTCGTGTTCTTTGGTAAGCAAGGTAATAGCGAAATTACAGCTGAAGAAGTTGAAGATATCAGTGGTGCATTATTTACAGAGATGTCGATTTTATGGGGTGCAACCAATCAACGGGTATTAGTGGATTAAAGTAGGGTGCTTGTAACCACAAAACGCAACAACGTGTGATGAGAAATTGTGGGGGAAAATTCCCTCACAAAGCTATTTATCGCAAGATAAAGTCGCTTGAACTACTGTATGACCACTACGAATATTGAAAGAGCATAATCTTTCATGTCTAAGTAATGATAAACACAGTGCTGTCACACAGACAGCAATCAGCCCCATCAGGGCAAATTTAGCCATTTCTCTTGACACTCCTTTATAAAGGAGGCAGAATCAAGTTGTCTGGTTTGAGACTGCCTCGGATTTTAATAAAATAGAATTCGGGGCTTTCGTCTTTTTGGCTCTCACTAATGCTTGAACCAAAATGATCCAAGCACCCACCTGCATACTAACAGAAACCTACCTCATTTCTATCTTTTTTTGAATAAAAACAATATAAATAAACGATTAAAATCAATGTGTTAGTTGTATTTGTATTGGGAGTTTATATGCGAGATTTTTCTTGACTCTCCTTTATAAAGGAGACAGAATCGATGTTGACACTGCTTCGAATTTTAGTAAATTAAAAATCTGTAGAATAAAAAAACGCCAGATGAAATCAATCATCTGGCGTTTTTTATTTGAAGCGAACTTCAGTAATTATGCGTTTTCTTGTTGGCTTGCTTGAATTGCTGTTAACGCAACGGTGTAGACGATATCATCCACTAATGCACCACGAGAAAGGTCATTCACTGGTTTACGCATACCTTGTAACATTGGTCCGATTGAAACCAAGTCAGCTGAACGTTGTACCGCTTTATAAGTAGTGTTACCGGTGTTCAGATCAGGGAAGATAAACACAGTCGCTTTACCTGCAACAGGTGAATTTGGCGCTTTAGATTTAGCAACGTCAGCCATAACAGCCGCGTCGTATTGTAAAGGACCATCAATCATCAGATCAGGGCGTTTTTCTTGTGCTAAACGTGTTGCTTCACGAACTTTCTCTACATCGCTACCTGCACCAGAGTTACCAGTAGAATAAGAGATCATCGCAACGCGTGGGTCGATACCGAATGCAATTGCAGAATCTGCAGATTGAATTGCGATTTCAGCCAGTTGTTCTGCTGTTGGATCTGGGTTAATTGCACAGTCACCATAAACATAAACTTGTTCAGGTAACAGCATAAAGAACACAGAAGACACTAATGAGCTACCTGGTGCAGTTTTGATTAACTGTAATGGTGGGCGAATAGTGTTAGCGGTAGTATGAACAGCACCAGAAACTAGGCCATCTACTTCACCTTTTTCCAGCATTAATGTGCCAAGAACAACGTTATCTTCTAACTGTTCACGAGCAACAACCTCTGTCATACCTTTGCTTTTACGCAGTTCAACTAAGCGAGGCACATAGATTTCACGGACTTCTTTAGGATCGACTAACTCAATGCCTGTACCTAATTCAACACCTTGTGCAGTTGCTACACGACGAATTTCTTCAGGATCGCCTAACAGTACGCAAGTTGCGATACCACGTTCAGCACAAATTGCTGCTGCTTTGACAGTACGTGGCTCATCACCTTCAGGTAAAACGATACGTTTTTTCGCTTTACGTGCTAGTTCTGTTAACTGATAACGGAATGCTGGTGGTGATAGGCGGTTAGGGCGTTCAGAGTTCGCTGTCAGTGAATCAATCCATTGTGTATTGATATGTTGAGCAACGTAGTTCTGAATTTTTTCAATACGTTCATGGTCATCAGCAGGAACTTCTAAGCTAAAGCTTTGCAGATTTAAAGAGGTCTGCCAAGTGTTCGCACTAACCATAAAGATTGGTAAGCCAGTTTCAAATGCACGTTCACAAAGTTGTTTGATTGGTGCATCGATTTGGTAACCACCTGTTAGTAGGATTGCACCAATTTCAACGCCATTCATTGCTGCAAGGCATGCCGAAACTAATACATCAGGGCGATCCGCTGAAGTCACTAAAAGTGAACCAGGACGGAAATGCTCTAACATGTGTGGAATACTGCGTGCACAGAAAGTAACAGACTTAATACGACGGGTTTCAATATCGCCTTTATTGACGATAGTCGCATTTAAGTGTTTTGCCATATCTGTTGCACGAGTGGCGATTAAATCGAAGTTCCATGGAATGCAACCCAGTAAAGGCAGTGGGCTATTTTTTTCGATGGTTTTTAAATCGACATTAGAGATAATCGCTTTACTTGAATCATCAAAGATTTCAGATAAGTCAGGGCGAGTACGGCCTTGATCATCAACAGGTGCATTTAGTTTGTTAACAATAACGCCTGTGATATTTTGGTTTTTTACACCGCCGAATTCAGCACGCGCAAATTCGATACGCTCTTTTAGCTGTTCAACAGTGTTGTTACCTAATGCAGTAACGAAAACAATTTCAGCACCTAATGTTTTTGCAATTTCATAGTTTAATGATTGTGCAAAAGGGTGCTTACGCATAGGTACCAGACCTTCGATGAGAATAACTTCTGCATCAGCGGTGTTTTCATGGTATCTAGCAACAATTTCTTCCATCAAAACATCTTTTTGGTTTGAGCTGAGTAGAGACTCAACATAATCCATGTTTAAAGGTTCTGATGATTGAATAGTGGAGTGAGAGCGGATAATCGCAGTTGTCTGATCTAACGCGCCTTTTACACGAGGTTGTGCAATTGGTTTGAACACGCTCAGGCTAACGCCTTTTTGTTCCATAGAACGGATAACACCCAAGCTGACGCTGGTTAAACCTACGCGTGTATCAGTTGGGACTAGCATAATTGTACGGGACACGGAAACCTCTTTAAATATCGGTTGCTCGTTATGTAAAACAGTACTGCCAGTATTACACTGGCAGTACATCAAAGAACTTAAGCGGTCAGGCGACTTGCGTCCTGAGCGATAACTAACTCTTCGTTAGTTGGGATAACAACAGCAAGACGGCTGTTATCGGTAGTGATAGTGCCTGATTTACCGAAACGTGCATCTAAGTTACGTTGATGATCAACTTCAAAACCTAACAGAGCCAGTTTTTTCAGTGATAATTCACGTACCATTGCTGCGTTTTCACCGATACCACCAGTAAAGATAATAGCATCTAAACGACCTTCCATCAGTGCACAGTAAGAACCGATGTATTTCGCTAAACGATGGCAGTAAACGTCCATTGCACGTTTAGCATCTGCTTTAGTGTCGTAGTTATCTTCAACATAACGGCAGTCACTAGTGACTTCAGTTAAACCTAATAAACCAGATTCTTTAGTCAGCAGTTTGTTGATGTCTTCAACGCTCATGCCTAAAGCATCATGTAAATGGAACACGATAGCAGGATCGATATCACCACTACGAGTACCCATGACTAAACCTTCTAATGGAGTCAGCCCCATAGAAGTATCAACACATTTACCATTAACGATAGCAGAAACAGAACCACCATTACCTAAATGGCAAGTGATTACGTTCAGTTCATCAACAGGTTTGTTTAACATTTTAGCGGCTTCACGAGAAACGAAGAAATGGCTAGTTCCGTGAGCACCATAACGACGGATGCTGTGATCTTTATATAAGCTGTATGGCAGAGCATACAAATAAGCTTCTTCTGGCATTGTTTGATGGAATGCAGTGTCAAATACAGCAACCATTTTTTCAATTAAATGAGGGAATGCTTTACGTGCTTCTTCAATACCAATAAGGTGAGCTGGGTTATGCAATGGTGCAAATGGGATTGCTGCTTCAATACCTTTGATAACGTCGTCAGTGATCACGACAGATTTAGTGAATTTCTCGCCACCATGAACAATACGGTGACCAATAGACGCGATTTGTGCAGAAAGTTCTGGTTTTTGAGCCAGAATAGTATTTACGATGAAGTTTAATGCTTCGCTATGAGCAGCGCCTGCGCCTAACGCAGCTTCGTGTTTCTGGCCATCCATTTTCCATTTCAGGCGGGCTTCAGGAAGGTTGAAGCATTCAGCCAAACCTGACAGGAATTCATCACCATTTTCTGGGTTGATAATTGCAAATTTAAGAGAAGAACTACCGCAGTTCAGTACCAGCACCAGCTTACTTGACATGGAATTACCTATTTATCTTGTTGTCGTAGTGTCTTTTATATTATAAAGACGGTGGTTAATAAAACGTCAATCATAAAAGCCTATCGCATTCCTATGATGACATTAATGACGCGCATCATGCTTAAAGTAAAAAACTTGATGCTAATTATAGTTGCCAATCATTAATTGGACGATTTTTATTCACCCATTAACTTTTCGCGTTAAAATCGGCGAAAAGGGTTGAAAATCACGCCGGCAAACAAAATATAGCGCTTTATTGCCACAAAGCTTTAGAATGGGCACAGGATACAGAGTAAAGGCAACAAAGACAAAATATACTTAATTCTACTAAAAGATTTTTATTCTTTATAGGTATTTTTTAAAAGTTACAAAAGAAATTGATTGAGGTCATTATGAGCGAACCGACAGTGACTCCCCCCGGCTTTTTTAAGAAGCTTCGTTTGGGTAACGAGTATTTAAAAACCTGGCCGGTTGAAAAGCAGTTAGCGCCTGTTTTCCCTGAAAATCGTATTGTCAAAGCCACGCGCTTTGGTATTCGCTATATGCCACCTATCGCCATTTTTACAATGACATGGCAAATCGCATTAGGCGGCAATTTAGGGCCAGCAATTACAACAGCGCTCTTTGCTTGTAGCTTGCCAATGCAAGGATTATGGTGGTTAGGCAAGCGTGCAGCAACGCCTCTTCCTGCTACGTTATTGCGCTGGTTTTATGAAATTCGTGAGAAATTTGAAGAAGCAGGTATCGCTTTAGCCCCTGTAGAGCAAACACCGACTTACCTTTCTTTAGCCCATTTATTAAAACGTGCTTTTAAGCAACTGGATCGTTCTTTTCTTGATGATGTGTAGAACATTTGTTCTACCTTCTTCGTTTGTCATTATTGTCATCTGAATTACCCCGTTGAGATCAAAAAACGCGTAGTTAGCACTACTCAATACTTTTGATTAATGTCATGCTCTCCTCAATGATTTCTTTGGAGAATTAATGATGGAAATGACACACGCACAACGCTTGATCCTCTCTAATCAGTATAAAATGATGACTATGATGGATCCTGATAACGCTGAACGTTATCGTCGCTATCAGACAATTATTGAACGTGGTTATGGATTACAATTACGTGAACTTGATCGTGACTTCGATGAAATGTCAGAAGAGACTTGCCGTACCATTATTAACGTCATGGAAATGTACCATGCACTGCAAGTTTCTCGTGATAACTTAAAAGAACAAGAGATGCCAGATGCTCGACGTGTCGCATTTATAGGCTTTGATGCGGCGACAGAATCCCGCTATCTTAGCTATGTGCGTTTTATGGTGAATACAGAAGGGCGTTACACGCATTTCGATAGTGGCAGTCATGGTTTTAACTCTCAAACACCAATGTGGGAAAAATACCAAAGAATGCTTAATGTTTGGTTAGCGTGCCCTCGCCAATATCACCTTAGCACCGTTGAAATCCAGCAAATACTTAATGCGTAATTGCAGTACATAATAGTTAACGCATCACTATAAGGTAAAAGTAGGCATAAAATATGGCAATCACATGTAAAGGTTTTCTGTTTGATTTAGATGGAACATTAGTCGATTCATTACCAGTTGTTGAACATTGTTGGGCGTTATTTGGTGAGCGTGTCGGTGTATCAACACAAGAGATTAATGACTACATCCACGGAAAGCCTGCTATTGAGTCGATTCGCCATTTTATGCCTAATGCCACCGAACAAGAGATAACCGAGACATTTCGTTGGTTAGAGAAATTAGAATCAACACAAATAGAAGGTTTAGCCCCGCTTCCGGGGGCTATTGAGTTAATTAATCGCCTTAATGACTTAAATATTCCGTGGGCGATTGTCACATCAGGTACGGTTCCGATCGCAACAACACGCCAATCTGTTACGGGTATTCCAGAACCTAAGCATTGGGTTACAGCGGAATGCATTAGTAAAGGTAAACCTAATCCCGAGCCTTATCTTTTAGGTGCCAAAAAGTTGGGATTATTACCACAAGATTGTGTGGTTTTTGAAGATGCAGCTGCGGGGCTCTACTCTGGTTTAGATGCGGGATGCCAAGTTGTTGCCGTTCATGCCCCTCTTTCTCTCCCTCGCCGTAATGAGATTCATTTAATTATTGATTCTTTAAATGATATTCAAATCGAGAAGCAAGCTGAAAAAGTAATAATAACGCACAAAAGATAGTCTTTTCTTTGATCATATTAGAAGATTTATTGTTGTAAAAATGGTCTACTTATCAATGTAGTGAATTGATGTCTTAAACTGTTTTCACTTATTGCTGATCGAGGCCATTTTGAATAGCGAATTATTATGGGTTTTAAGCCTGCTATTGATAGCTATTGTCCTTTTTACGACCAACAAAATCCGCATGGATGTGGTCGCTTTACTTGTCATCATCGCATTCGTTCTTAGCGGTACTCTCTCATTAAATGAAGCCACGGTAGGGTTTAGCGATCCTAACGTATTACTTATTGCGGCCCTTTTTGTTATTGGTGAAGGGTTAGTGAGAACAGGTGTGGCTTATCAAATGGGGGACTGGCTAGTTCGTGTCGCGGGTAGCAGTGAAGTTAAAATGCTTGTGCTATTAATGATATGCGTTGCAAGTTTAGGTGCTTTCATGAGTTCAACAGGTGTTGTTGCCATCTTTATTCCTGTTGTATTGAGTGTTGCTGCTCGAATGAAAACATCGCCAGGTCGTTTAATGATGCCGTTAGGCTTTGCTGGACTGATTAGTGGATTAATGACCTTAGTGGCAACACCACCTAATATGGTTGTTAACAGTGAATTAGTCAGAGAAGGTTTACCGAGTTTTCAGTTTTTCTCCATTACACCTATTGGTATCGCCGTATTATTCGCAGGTATTCTCTATATGCTGGTGGTACGTCGATGGCTAGGAAATAACGATAATGGTAAGCAAAAAGAAGCTTATCGTCGGACTTTCCGTGATCTTATTCGTGATTATCAGTTAGCTGGGCGTGCTCGTCGTTTAGCCATTCGTAAAGGTTCTCCGCTAGTCGGTCATTCACTTGATGAATTACACTTACGTTCTCGTTATGGTGCAAACGTTGTCGGTATTGAACGCTGGAGGCGCTTTCGGCGTGTTATGGTTAGCGCAACGGGGGGTACTGAATTAAGAGAGCGTGATGTTTTATTGGTTGATATGTCAGCCAGTGATGTCGATTTACGTGAGTTTTGCCGTGAACAGCTATTAGAGCCAATGGTATTGCGGGGTGAATATTTTTCTGAACAATCTCGTGATGTAGGGCTTGCTGAAGTCTCCATGAATCCTGATTCCGAATTATTAGGTAAATCATTAAGAGAAATTAAATTTCGTACCCGTTATGGACTAAACGTGGTTGCTATTCGTCGTGAAGGAAGTGCTTTACCGGGTAAAATTGTCGATGAGCCATTACGCCTTGGTGATGTGTTGTTGGTGATTGGTGATTGGAAGTTAATCCGTATTCTTTCGACGAAACCACGTAATTTTATTGTGTTAAATTTAGCTGCAGAAATTGAAACTGTTGCCCCTGCTTCATCCCAAGCTCCTCATGCATTGTTTTCGTTAGCATTAATGGTGGCGTTAATGGTGACGAATGAAGTCCCTAATTTTATTGCGGCACTTATTGCCTGTTTATTAATGGGTAAATTCCGTTGTATTGATATGGAAAGTGCTTATCGCTCTATTCATTGGCCAAGTATTATTTTAATTGTCGGTATGATGCCTTTTGCAGCCGCATTACAAAAAACAGGTGGTATAGAGCTGATTGTTAATGGCTTAATGGATGTGGCGGGCAGTGCTGGCCCTCAAGTGATGTTGGTGTGTTTATTTATACTTTGTGCATCAATTGGGTTGTTTATTTCCAATACGGCAACGGCGGTATTAATGGCACCAATAGCTATTGCTGCTGCGAATCAAATGAATGTGTCACCTTTACCGTTTGCAATGGTGATAGGTGTTGCAGCATCTGCAGCATTTATGACGCCAGTTTCATCGCCTGTTAATACGCTGATCCTGGAGCCGGGTGGTTATAAGTTTGCCGACTTTATCAAGATTGGTGTGCCATTTACGGTTATTGTGATGTTGATTAGTGTCTTCCTGATCCCGCTATTATTCCCATTCTAAATATTAATACTTTTGTTTTGCTGAAACGCTGTTTGTTAATTAATAAACAGCGTTTTTTATTTATTGGGCGATGTTTTTTATTTGATGTATGCGACATATCTATGAATGTGTGTTTTCTGAAAATCTTTCTTAGAAAAAAAAGTATAGTCATATTATTGATCTGAAAATAATTTAATAAGAGAGACATATAATGTGTATAAATTCAATAAGCACCTCAAACAAAATTTTGATTCAGAATGATAAAAGTACTCAAGATAACAAGAGAATAAGCACTATATCAAACAATAGTAGAGAGTTTAAAACTAATGGCAATATTCATACATCAAAAGAAAGTAACAAAGTATTAAGTAATAAAATAAAAGAGATAATAATAGAAAAAAATAGCCAGGGTAAATCAACAGCAAGAGTAAATAATAAAAATTTAACTCAAAGTGTTAGCGATGATCTAAAACAGATAAAACAGGCTATTTCTACACGTCCTACTGTTTTTAAAGGATTGATCGCGAATAATTTGATGAATAATAAAGAAAGTGTGGGGAATGAGATATTATCAAAGTATAATAATTTTACTTCATTAGCACCTGAGTTTCATGATAAAGCATCAAAAGCAATGACTAATTTTTCTATTTCATTAGAATTAAAAAATGCAGATGAGGCAATAATCTTTTCTATATTAGAAAATAATAATAAGAATGATTCTGTTGAGTATGTAAAGGATTATTTAAATGAGAAATACCAAGGATATATAGACGCTGTAAAAAATAAGTTGAATATCACTAATAGAGCGAAAAATATATTAAAAACAATGGAGTCAAATAAATTTGATAAAAAAATAGAAGGTCTTTTTGAACTTGTTAATGATTTTAAAAATAAAAATATTGTTAGAAATAAAAGTGATTTAAATACACATGATATTTTTCAAGGAATTGCTGAACACTATCTTAATGACAATAATATTCATGTTAATTTAGAACAAGCCGAAAATATTATTGAAAAAATGATCAAAGATAAAGGTTTAGAGTTTGCTGCAACATTAAACTCAGAAAAACGATTAGAGACAGTTAATTCGGCAATTGACCAAACATTAGATTATATGAAAGCACTAAAACTTAATGAAAATAAAAATGATATAATAATGCTTGCTATGGGAAAAACAAAAAGTATCAATAGAAGTAATGTATTTATTAGAGGTATGAAAGGAATAAGAAATCTAGTTATTGGTAAAGATAATAGCAAAATTGAGAGGCTAAATAAATTAACAGAAGGTTTGATCGTAAGTTTTGAATCCAATACATTGAAGTTTTTAGCAGAAAATATAAAGGAAATGGAAAATATAAAGGAAATGGAAAATATAAAAGGTATGAATGATAAGGATATTAATCCTGATAAAAACGATGTAAAAAATGAAGATTGATTTATATCATTAAATTATAGTATCAACTTTAAAGTGAGTGATTATTATCACTCACTAATTTCATCAAGCGATAAACTAAACCCTGGTACAAACACCTTCATAAAATAGTCCATTTCTGGGCTATGTCTTTCTGCTAGGGTCTTTTCTAACCGATTTTTAGCCAGATTAAATTCGCTATTACCGGCTGCTAACTCTTCAAGACATTTTAAATAAGCGCACAGACTATCTGCTTGTTTTACAATAAAGGTTTCTTCCTCGCTATGTAATTGCTCATCAATAAGAGGGCGAAAGTCATCTTGTAATTCTTCGGGTAACATTTCAATTAGTTTTTGCTGCGCGTATTTTTCTATTTTTTTATATTCATGAGCAATTTGAGGATTGTGATATTTAATAGGCGTTGGCATATCGCCAGTGATCACTTCGCTTGCATCATGATACATCGCTTGTAATGCAATTCGTTCGGCATTGACATTGCCATCAAATTTACGATTTTTAATCACCGCTAAGGCATGGGCAACAAAAGCCACTTGTAAACTGTGCTCAGACACATTTTCTTGGCGAATGTTACGCATTAAAGGCCAACGAGTAATGAGTTTTAAGCGAGAAAGGTGGGCAAAAAAGTAACTCATAATATCTCCCAATTGCGTGATTGAAGTGATTATTGTGAGTGGATAATTAACAGATGTAAACGTAAATAAAAAAGAAAATAAAAAAACGCAATATAACTGATTGTTATACTGCGTTTTATTTTGATTTGATAAGTCTTATTGGTGATAACCCACGATAAAACGACCAAATTTTTGAATTGCCATATCTAAATCATCTTCACGAGGAAGGGTAACGATACGGAAATGGTCTGGGTGTGGCCAGTTAAATGCCGTTCCTTGTACTAATAGCACTTTTTCTTGCAACAATAAATCGAGGATCATTTTCTGATCGTCTTTAATACTGTAGCGATTTAAGTCAATTTTAGGGAACATATAAAGAGCACCCATTGGCTTAACGCAAGAAACACCAGGAATTTGATTGATCAGCTCCCAAGCTCGATTACGTTGTTCGTATAAGCGACCTCCCGGAAGGATAAATTCACTAATACTTTGATAGCCGCCTAATGCAGTTTGAATGGCGTGTTGCATCGGAACGTTAGCGCATAAACGCATAGACGCTAACATATTCAAGCCTTCAATATAGCTTTTAGCATGTTTTTTAGGGCCGTTTAGTACCATCCAACCTTGACGAAAACCAGCAACACGATAGGTTTTTGATAAACCATTAAAAGTGACGGTTAATAAATCCGGTGCCATTGCAGCAATAGAGTGATGCTCTGCATCATCATAGAGAATTTTATCGTAGATCTCATCTGCAAAGATAATCAGGTCATGCTGACGAGCTATTTCAACGATTTCCATTAGAATATCTTTGCTATATACCGCACCAGTTGGGTTATTTGGGTTGATAATAACAATGCCGCGAGTATTTTTTGTAATTTTACTGCGGATATCATCTAAATCAGGGAACCAACCTTGTTGCTCGTCACACATATAGTGAACGGCATTTCCTCCCGAAAGAGAAACTGCGGCAGTCCATAAAGGATAATCAGGCGCAGGTACTAGCATTTCATCGCCATTATTCAATAAGGCTTGCATTGCTTGTACGATTAACTCGGAAACACCATTACCAATATAAATGTCTTCAACCGTGATATCACGCATATCACGAGCTTGATAATGCTGCATGATAGCTTTACGCGCCGAAAATAGACCTTTGGAGTCACTATAACCCTGAGAGCTTGGTAGATTGCGGATCACATCTACTAAAATTTCATCAGGTGCTTCAAAGCCAAAAGGTGCTGGGTTACCAATATTGAGTTTTAAAACTTTGTTACCTTCTTCTTCCAGACGTTTTGCTTCTTGCAAAACCGGACCTCTAATGTCGTAACAGACATGTTCGAGTTTGTTTGATTTTTTAATCTGATTCATAGCGCGTTTACCTAATAGGGTCTGACTCGTATCTTTATTGTGATTATGGCGACTTAGCGATATTTATCACCGATTGCTATTCATATAGAAAGATACAAATGAAAAGGCTGTCCCAGCAAATAACTGTTCTATCACTCTACTCTTACGTTACAAACTTTTGAAGATGCTAGGTAATTTTTGGTGTAAAAGGTCAGTTTATTCTTAGAATGTTATTTTGATGACTAATTGTATTGCTTATGGCGGATTTATGTTTCAGTTTTGAAAAATAATCTGGATTATTATTCTATTGAAAGAGGGCTTTTTAGTGTGGTGATTAGAAATAAGTTGATGTGATACACAGGTAGATGAAATGTTGCATAATCAATTATTGAATAATTTTATCGGATTTGTATTATCTGGCTTAATATATTAAATTTTCAAATAATATGGTTAAATCTATTTAATTCTATAGCAATCAATTAGTTTAAGTATAAATTAAATTTAAATCTTAAATTTAATTTATAGGGGAAGATACTTAAATTCGAATGCATAGTTAAGATAATTTAAATTATTTTCAAAATGTTAAAATTTATGAATGAGAAAGCAATATAGTATGATCTAAGTCTAACTTGTGATGACGGTATACAGTTCTTTCTTGTGAATGCTTGAAATGATAATAAAATTTAATTTGTTACAAAAAGATGCAATTCCTTTCCATCTAGGAGGTGTAAACGATAAGAAACAAATGTAAAGTATTCGGTATGTCTTTGCTCTCTTTTTCAGAGTAGAGTACTGTCTGAATCGGAAGTCTTTTTTAGACTTTTGATATAAAACACCAGGTATATGTAATTTAAAAATCAAAAATAAGTGAAGAATAAACAATGATTAATGCAAATCGTCCGATAATGAATCTCGACCTCGATCTGCTTAGAACGTTTGTAGCTGTAGCAGATTTGAACACTTTTGCAGCAGCCGCTGCTGCTGTATGTCGAACCCAATCTGCTGTGAGTCAGCAGATGCAACGTTTAGAGCAATTGGTCGGTAGAGAGCTTTTTGCCCGCCATGGTCGTAATAAACTTTTAACAGAGCATGGCCTACAACTGTTAGGTTATGCTCGTCAAATTCTGCGTGCAAATGATGATGCAACGGCATCATTAACGTATAGCGATGCAGAAGGGGAGCTACGTATTGGTGCTTCTGATGACTCTGTTGATACTTTATTACCGTTTTTATTAAACCGTATCGCATCCGTGTATCCACGTTTAGCTGTTGATGTTCGCATTAAGCGTTCTCAATATATTGAAACAATGCTAGATAATCATGAAATTGATTTAGCATTAACAACAGCACGTATTGGTCATCATCCTCGTACAGCGTTACGTACAGCACCAGTGCTATGGCATTGCGCGCCAGATTTCCAATTACAAATGAATGAGCCTATTCCTTTAGTTGTAATGGATGAAACGAACCCATTCCGTCAATTAGCGATAAACACGTTAGATGATGCTGGGATCCAATGGCGTATTGCTTATGAAGCAGCTTCTTTATCAGCTGTTCGTGCCGCAGTTAATGCAGAAGTGGGTATTACTGCGCGTCCACTTGAAATGCAAAATGCCGATTTACGTATTTTAGGCGAAAGCGAAGGATTACCTCGTTTACCTGAAACACAGTATTGGTTGTATCGTAACTCTGATGAACAAAATGAAGCGGTGTTAACGGTATTCAATGCGATTGAAAACAAGAAGACACCTTATACCGTCACTGCATCTGAAGATATTAGCTCTACTGAACTTGAATAATCACATTAATAATTGTGTGAATTTTTTAGCGTTAGAACACAAAAATTAAAGATTAAAAAAGAGTCAAATAAAACTGGATAGTGATGAATAGTGATAAACGGGAATAGATGCAATTAAGTGCGTTTATTTCCGTTTTTTATTGCCATTTTTTGAAATAGTAACACCTTGTTAATAATTATGTTGTTTTATGTATTTATCTTTGTGACATTTCATCCCAAAACTACCTTAACTGTTTGTTAAAAAAATGTTTACCTTTCCGCTTGGTTAATCAGTTGTAGGATTTGTTAACAAATAAAAAGATTGTCTAGGTTTTAAGAGAATAAAAAAGTAAATCTAATCGGATATTTGACCTCCTCCACAATATTAGAAAGTTAATTTGTTAAAATTTGGATAAATTTTAAACTGATTAAGTATTTTTTCGACTATTTTGTGAGTTTGATCAAGAAAATAAGGCACATTTGCCTGTGTTGAGTCAGGTTTTTCCTGAGATACTGGTGTAGTAAAATCGAATTATCGGTTAGACTAAGCGTGTTAGCATAAAGTTTGTCGGTTGACTGACACGTTTTAGCATTAGCCAGTAATTGAGTGTTAAAAATGAGTGTTAAATTTGTTAAATCGCGATGGAAAACTGAGTGATTTGTCGCAAAGTTTTCCAAAAAATAATAAAGGTATAAATAGACTGTTATTATTTCTTTAATTAGCAAGTCTGTTTAATTCGCCTTTTTTTTCGTAATTAGAAATGTGGTGTAAACCGCCGGATAAGAGTTGGTTAATTGACACCACCTTTGATGAGTAAGCAATGAGTATGTCTACAACCACCGAAGTTATCGCCCATCATTGGGCATTTGCTGTCTTCCTCATAGGCGCATTGGGGTTATGTTCGCTCATGTTGTTGGGTGCCCGCTATTTAGGCGGACGCGCACAGGCAAGGGCAAAGCATGTTCCTTATGAATCTGGTCTTGATTCTGTTGGCAGCGCTCGTCTGCGCATGTCAGCTAAATTCTATTTAGTTGCCATGTTTTTCGTTATTTTCGATGTTGAAGCACTGTTTCTTTATGCCTGGGCTGTTTCCGTTCGTGAAGTTGGCTGGTTAGGCTTTATTGAAGCGTCAGTCTTCATCGCTATTTTATTAGCTGGATTATTCTATTTGGTTCGTATAGGCGCATTAGATTGGACGCCTGTTCGCTCTCGTCGTGAAACCGCGAGTAAAAGCCATGTTCGATTAACCAGCGGCAAACATCCGCAGCAGTAATAAGCGAGGCATTAGAAATGGATTATACGCTCACCCGCATAGATCCGAACGGTGAGAATGACCGTTATCCCCTGCAATCACAGGAAATTGTCAGTGACCCATTAGATGCTCACGTTCATCGCAGCGTGTATATGGGAAAACTGGAACATGCGTTGCATGATGTTGTGAACTGGGGACGGAAAAACTCTTTATGGCCATATAACTTTGGTCTTTCCTGTTGTTATGTTGAAATGGTGACGTCATTTACGGCTGTGCATGACGTGGCTCGTTTTGGTTCAGAAGTATTACGTGCATCACCTCGTCAAGCTGACTTTATGGTGGTTGCGGGTACTTGCTTTACTAAAATGGCACCCGTTATTCAACGTTTATACGATCAGATGTTAGAGCCTAAATGGGTTATCTCTATGGGGGCATGTGCAAACTCTGGTGGTATGTACGACATCTACTCAGTAGTGCAAGGTGTTGATAAGTTCATTCCAGTTGATGTGTATATTCCTGGCTGTCCACCACGCCCTGAAGCTTACATGCAAGCACTGATGTTATTACAAGAGTCCATTGGTAAAGAACGTCGCCCATTATCATGGGTTGTCGGCGACCAAGGTGTTTACCGTGCCAATATGCAATCAGAACGAGAAAGAAAACACGGTGAACGTATCGCAGTGAAAAACCTGCGTACTCCTGACGAAATTTAAAGGCTTTTGCCTAAGACGTAACCAGAGCAATGTGTTGCGATCATAGTAACCCTGATCAAAGTTGTGGTGAATAGAAATGACCGATCAGATAGCGCAAAAAGGCGCTCGGCCAGCGTGGGAAACGACCGATCATATTGATGATCAGGTGGTTAATGAACTGCGTCAGAAATTTGGGCCAGATGCGTTTACGTTCCAGCCTACTCGTACTGGCATGCCAGTTGTTTGGGTAAAACGGGAACAACTTATTGAGGTAATGCTATACCTCAAATCTTTACCAAAACCTTATGTCATGCTGTTTGATATGCATGGTTTTGATGAGCGTCTTCGTACGCATCGTCAAGGCTTGCCAGCAGCAGACTTTTCTGTTTTCTATCATCTGATATCAATCGATCGTAATAAAGATATCATGCTGAAAGTCGCATTAAGTGAAAATGATCTTAATGTTCCGACTATCACATCTATCTTCCCTAACTCGAATTGGTATGAGCGTGAAGTCTGGGATATGTTTGGGATTGTCTTTAATGGGCATCCAAATTTACGCCGTATTATGATGCTTCCTGATTGGGAAGGTCATCCGCTGCGTAAAGATTATCCTGCTCGTGCGACAGAGTTCGATCCTTATGTGCTGACAAAGCAGAAACAGGATCTGGAAATGGAATCGCTGACATTCAAACCTGAAGAGTGGGGGATGAAACGCGGTACTGAGAATGAGGACTTTATGTTCTTAAACCTCGGTCCTAACCATCCATCATCTCATGGTGCATTCCGTATTATTCTTCAGCTTGATGGCGAGGAGATCGTCGACTGTGTGCCTGACGTGGGTTATCACCACCGTGGTGCTGAAAAAATGGGTGAGCGCCAATCTTGGCACAGTTATATCCCATACACAGACCGAATTGAATACCTCGGCGGATGCGTTAACGAAATGCCTTATGTACTTGCAGTGGAAAAACTTGCCGGTATTGAAGTGCCTGAACGCGTTAAAGTCATTCGTGTCATGCTGTCTGAGCTATTTCGTATTAATAGCCACTTACTGTATATCAGTACCTTTATCCAAGACGTTGGTGCGATGACACCCGTGTTCTTTGCCTTTACTGACCGTCAAAAAGTTTACAACATCGTTGAAGCAATTACCGGATTCCGTATGCACCCTGCATGGTTCCGTATCGGTGGTGTTGCTCATGACTTACCTCGCGGTTGGGAACGCTTATTACGTGAATTCTTAGATTGGATGCCAAAACGTCTAGATTCTTACGTAAAAGCAGCACTGCAAAACAGTATCTTAAAAGGTCGTACTATTGGTGTTGCCTCATATAATACTAAAGAAGCATTAGATTGGGGTGTCACAGGTGCAGGTCTTCGTGCAACCGGGGTTGAGTTTGACGTGCGTAAATGGCGTCCATATTCAGGTTATGAAAACTTTGAATTTGAAATCCCTGTCGCAAGTAATGGTGACTGTTATGACCGCGTAATGCTGAAAGTAGAAGAACTACGCCAAAGCTTACGTATTCTGGAACAGTGCTATAAAAATATGCCAGAAGGGCCATTTAAAGCAGACCATCCACTGACAACGCCTCCACCAAAAGAGCGTACATTACAGCATATCGAAACTATGATTAACCACTTCCTACAGGTTTCATGGGGTCCTGTTATGCCTGCTAATGAATCATTCCAGATGGTTGAAGCCACTAAAGGGATCAACAGCTATTACTTAACCAGTGATGGCAGCACAATGAGCTACCGTACCCGTATTCGTACGCCAAGTTTTGCTCACTTGCAGCAAATCCCCGCAGTTATCCGCGGTAGTCTGGTTTCTGACTTGATTGTGTATCTGGGAAGTATTGATTTTGTAATGTCGGATGTGGATCGTTAATCATGCAAAATGAATTAAACCAAAAAGATGATGCTGTGCAGATCGAAATCGTTGATGTAACACATTCAAAGAAAGCAACGTTTGTTTTAACTGAAGAAGAACGTGCTGAAATTGAACAAGAAAAACATCATTACGAAGATCCGCGAGCAGCCTCTATTGAAGCACTGAAAATTGTGCAAAAGAACCGTGGTTGGGTTGAAGACGGCGCAATTTATGCGATTGCGGATGTTCTTGGGATCCCTGCAAGCGATGTTGAAGGCGTTGCGACGTTCTATAGCCAAATTTTCCGTCAACCCGTTGGCCGTCACATCATTCGTTTTTGTGACAGCGTGGTTTGTCATATTACAGGTTATCAAGGCATTCAAGCAGCGATTGAAAAGCACCTTAATATCATTCCTGGTCAAACTACACCAGATGGTCGCTTTACGTTACTGCCAACCTGTTGTTTAGGTAATTGTGATAAAGGCCCTACTATGATGGTAGATGACGATACTCACAGCTTTGTTAAACCTGAAGAGATTGAAACGTTACTGGAGCAGTATCCATGACAGCAATTTCAGGAGCAAAACCGATTATTCGTAGCGCAGAAACGCATCCGCTAACGTGGCGCTTACGTGATGATCGTCAGCCTGTATGGCTGGATGAATACCGTGCTACAAACGGTTATAAAGCGGCAGAAAAAGCATTAAAAGGTATGTCACCGACTGAGGTGACCACTGAAGTTAAAGATGCTGGCCTAAAAGGTCGTGGTGGTGCTGGATTCTCAACAGGCTTGAAATGGAGCCTGATGCCAAAAGATGAAAGCATGAATATCCGTTACATCCTTTGTAACGCAGATGAAATGGAGCCGGGTACTTATAAAGACCGTCTCTTAATGGAAGAACTTCCACATCTGTTAATTGAAGGGATGATTATCGGCGCTCACGCACTAAAAGCTTACCGTGGCTATATTTTCCTTCGTGGCGAATATATCGAAGCGGCTAAGAATCTGCGCCATGCTATTGAAGAAGCAAAAGCAGCAGGCTTTCTGGGTAAAAACATCTTTGGTTCAGGCATTGATTTTGAACTGTTTGTTCACACGGGTGCAGGTCGTTACATCTGTGGTGAAGAGACAGCATTAATCAACTCATTAGAAGGTCGTCGTGCTAACCCGCGCTCTAAACCTCCATTCCCTGCAACATCAGGTGCATGGGGTAAACCAACTTGTGTCAATAACGTTGAAACACTGTGTAATGTGCCTGCGATTATTGAACACGGCAAAGATTGGTATATCGGCTTAAGTGAAGGTAAAAGCCCAGATGCGGGTACTAAATTAATGGGATTCTCAGGTCGCGTGAAATATCCGGGCTTATGGGAATTACCATTTGGTACAACAGCGCGCGAGATCCTTGAAGATTACGCAGGCGGTATGCGTGATGGTCTTAAGCTAAAAGCATGGCAACCGGGTGGTGCAGGTACTGACTTCTTAACAGAAGATCACCTCGATCTTCCAATGGATTTTGGCACGATTGCAAAAGCAGGTAGCCGTTTAGGTACAGCACTTGCAATGGCGGTAGATAATGAAATTAATATGGTTTCATTAACCCGTAACTTAGAAGAGTTCTTTGCTCGTGAATCTTGTGGCTGGTGTACACCTTGTCGTGATGGCTTGCCATGGAGTGTCGAAATCTTACGTGCGATAGAAAACGGTAAAGGTCGCCCTGGTGATATCGAAACCCTTGAACATTTATGTCGTTCTTTAAGTCCGGGACACACATTCTGTGCTCACGCACCGGGTGCAGTAGAACCTTTACAAAGCGCCATTAAATATTTCCGTGAAGAATTTGAGGCTGGCATTATTCAAGAAGATTATACCAATGCCAACTTGATCAGAGGTATTCAGCCTAACTTACTGAAAAGCCGCTGGTAATTTTTCACGACACATTCTAGGTTTAACGCCTGCTGTGCAGGCCTTTGGGAAGCATGCTGACTATGGCTACGATTCATGTAGACGGCAAAGAATATGAAGTTAACGGGGCTGATAACCTGTTAGAAGCCTGTCTTAATTTAGGCTTAGATATTCCTTATTTTTGCTGGCATCCAGCGCTGGGAAGCGTTGGCGCTTGCCGCCAGTGTGCGGTTAAGCAGTATCAAAATGCTGAGGATACCCGCGGTCGTTTAGTGATGTCTTGTATGACACCTGCGACTGATGGCACGTTTATCTCTATCGATGACGAAGAAGCGAAGAAATTCCGCGAAAGCGTTGTTGAATGGTATATGACAAACCATCCTCATGACTGTCCAGTTTGTGAAGAAGGCGGTAACTGCCACCTTCAAGATATGACGGTAATGACAGGTCACACTATGCGTCGCTATCGCTTTACTAAGCGTACACATAGAAACCAAGACTTGGGACCGTTTATTTCTCACGAAATGAACCGTTGTATTGCTTGTTACCGCTGTGTTCGTTACTACAAAGATTATGCTGATGGTACTGATCTTGGTGTCTTTGGTGCACATAACAACGTATTTTTTGGACGCGTTGAAGATGGCACATTAGAGAGCGAATTCTCAGGTAACTTGGTTGAAATTTGTCCGACGGGTGTTTTCACCGATAAAACCCACTCATCTCGTTATAACCGCAAATGGGATATGCAGTTTGCACCAAGCATTTGTCAGGGTTGTAGCATGGGTTGTAACATCAGCCCTGGTGAACGTTATGGTGAATTACGTCGTATCGAAAACCGTTATAACGGGACTGTAAACCGCTATTTCCTTTGTGACCGTGGTCGTTTTGGCTATGGCTATGTGAATTTAGCAAGCAGACCTCGTCAACCTAAAAAACGTTTAGGCAGTAACTGGTTAGAAATTAACGCTGTTCAAGCGACTCAAGCAGCTGCGGATATGCTGAAGAAAAGTCAGCGTATCGTGGGTATTGGTTCCCCGCGTGCAAGCATTGAAAGTAACTTCGCATTACGTGAAGTTGTTGGCGCTGAAAACTTCTATAGCGGTATCTCTGCATCAGAGCAAAAACGTCTGACCTTAATGTTAGATATTTTACAAAAAGGTGGCGTTCATACTCCATCTCTGCGTGAAATTGAAGATTACGATGCCGTTTTAGTGTTAGGTGAAGATTTAACACAAACTGGTGCTCGTATGGCATTGTCTGTACGTCAGGCCGTGAAAGGTAAAGCGCGTGAAATGGCGGCAGCTCAAAAAGTGGCTGACTGGCAAATTGCTGCGATTATGAATATCGGGCAACGTGCAAAATACCCACTGTTTGTCACTCATGTTGATGAAACTCGCCTCGATGATGTTGCTGCGTGGAGTTATCGCGCACCCGTTGTTGATCAAGCACGTTTAGGCTTTGCGATTGCGAATAACATTAACGGTGATGCACCAGCTGTTGATGGTATTGATGAAGCGCTGAATAAACACATCGAAATGGTTGTTCAAGCACTTTCTCAAGCCAAGAAACCATTAATTATCAGTGGTAGCCATGCGGGTAGCGAAGACGTTATCAAAGCAGCCGCTAACATTGCTTTTGCATTAAAAGCAAAAGGTAATGAAGTAGGGCTTTCTTTCGTTGCTGATGATGCAAACAGCATGGGTCTTGCCATGATGAATGCACAGCCACTTGATGACGCATTAAAAATGATGCGTAGTGGTCAAGTTAACACCGTTGTTGTCATGGAAAACGATTTATATCGTCATTTTGATGCCGACGTGATTGATGATGCGATTGCTAAAGTAGATAACTTAATTGTCATCGACCACCAGCAAACTGACATTATGGCGAAAGCACATCTTGTTCTCCCAGCTTCTTCATTCGCTGAAAGTGATGGAACAATGGTGAGTCAAGAAGGCAGAGCACAACGTTATTTCCAAGTTTTCGAACCTTCTTTCTATAACAAAGAAGTGGTGATGCATGAAAGCTGGCGTTGGTTGAGTGCGGTTGATTCACAATGGCATGAAAGAACACTGGATTGGACACAGTTAGACAATGTGATTGAACATTGTGCGACGAGTCTTCCTCAGTTTGCTGGCATTGTTGATGCGGCACCAAATGCGTCATTCCGTATTCGTGGACAAAAACTGGCTCGTGAACCACATCGTTATAGTGGTCGTACATCTATGCTGGCGAATGTGTCTGTTCATGAACAGCGCCAACCAAAAGATATCGACACCCCATTTGCGTTCTCAATGGAAGGTAATAACAGCCCAACAGCACCTCGTCAGCAAATTCCATTTGCATGGGCACCAGGTTGGAACTCACCTCAAGCATGGAATAAATTCCAAGCAGAAGTGGGTGGTAGCTTACGCTTTGGCGATCCAGGTGTGCGTTTAATTGAATGTGGTGATAATACACTTGGCTACTTCACTGATATTCCTGCGCCATTTAATGCACAGAAAAATCAATGGACTGTCGCACCTTGCTACCGTTTATTTGGTAGTGAAGAGTTATCACAACGCGCTGAAGTTATCCAATCTCGTATGGAAACCGCTTATTTAACATTGAGTGAATCTGATGCCCAAGCATTAGCGTTAACTCAAGGTCAGCAAGCTATGTTTACTTACGAAGGCCGTGAATTCACCTTACCTGTGAAAATCAGTGCTCACCTGACTCAAGGTCAAATTGGCTTGCCGTTAGGTATGGCAGGTATTTCTCCATCGCTGGTGGGTGTATCGGTTCGTCAACTGCGGGGTATTGCATAATGAGCTGGTTATCTCCTGAAGTTACAGAGATTTTACTCACCGTATTAAAAGCCGTTGTGATCTTGCTTGTTGTGGTCACTTGTGGTGCTTTTATGAGTATGGGGGAACGCCGTTTACTGGGCTTATTCCAAAACCGTTATGGGCCTAACCGTGTAGGTTATGCAGGTTCAGCGCAGCTAATTGCGGATATGATCAAAATGTTCTTTAAAGAGGACTGGATCCCGAAATTTGCTGACCGCTTTATCTTCACCATTGCACCAGTAATTGCGTTTTCATCTTTACTGCTGTCATTTGCGATTGTACCTGTTAGCTCAACATGGGTTGTTGCTGACTTAAACATCGGTATTTTGTTCTTCTTGATGGTTGCAGGTATTGCGGTGTATGCCGTGTTATTTGCAGGATGGTCAAGTAATAACAAATATTCACTGTTAGGTGCAATGCGTGCATCAGCACAAACCGTAAGTTATGAAGTGTTCTTAGGACTTTCAATCTTAGGTGTTGTTGCACAAGCGGGCTCTTTTAACCTGACTGACATCGTAAACTCACAAGCAAATATGTGGAATGTCATCCCACAATTCTTTGGCTTTATTACATTTGCGATTGCTGGGGTTGCTGTTTGTCACCGTCATCCATTTGACCAACCTGAAGCTGAGCAAGAGCTGGCTGATGGTTATCACATTGAATATTCTGGTATGAAATTCGGTTTATTCTTTGTTGGTGAATATATCGGTATCGTTGCGGTATCGGGTCTTATCGTGACGTTATTCTTTGGTGGTTGGCAAGGGCCTTTCTTACCATCATTCATTTGGTTTGCACTGAAAACAGGGTTCTTCATGATGATGTTTATCCTTATTCGTGCATCGTTACCGCGTCCGCGCTACGACCAAGTGATGTCTTTTGGTTGGAAAATTTGCTTACCGTTAACGCTTATCAATCTGCTGGTCACTGCTGCAGTGATACTTTACAACGCTCAATAAGGGGTGATTGAACCATGACTTTAAAAGAGTTATTGACTGGTTTCGGCACCCAGGTACGAAGCATTTGGATGATTGGCTTACATGCCTTCGCCAAACGTGAAACACAGATGTACCCGGAAGAACCTGTCAATGTTGCACCACGTTATCGTGGACGAATTGTGTTGACTCGTGATCCTGATGGTGAAGAACGCTGTGTTGCTTGTAACTTGTGTGCAGCAGTCTGTCCAGTTGGCTGTATTTCATTACAGAAAGCAGAACATGAAGATGGTCGTTGGTATCCGGAGTTTTTCCGTATCAACTTTTCTCGCTGTATTTTCTGCGGTTTATGTGAAGAAGCTTGCCCAACAACGGCGTTACAATTAACGCCTGATTTTGAAATGGGTGAGTTTAAGCGTCAGGATTTGGTTTATGAAAAAGACGATCTGTTGATTTCAGGGCCAGGCAAATATCCTGAATATAACTTTTACCGTAAAACAGGTATGGCGATTAACGGCAAAGATAAAGGTGATGCGGATGATGAAGCTAAACCTATCGATGTCAAAAGCCTGTTACCGTAAGGAGCGATATTCATGGAATTTGCATTTTACATCGCGGGGCTGATTGCCATCCTTGCAACATTGAGAGTGATCACTCATACCAATCCTGTACACGCTTTATTGTACTTAGTGATTTCATTGATTGCGCTCTCTGTGGTTTTCTTCTCGTTAGGCGCCTATTTTGCTGGTGCATTAGAAATCATTGTTTACGCTGGCGCCATTATGGTGTTATTCGTTTTCGTGGTGATGATGCTCAACTTAGGTAAATCCGTTGTTGATCAAGAGAAAAAGTGGCTACAACCGAAGTTTTGGATTGGGCCTGCGCTTTTATCTCTGACGCTATTAGTCGTGTTAATTTACGCCATTAGTAGTGTCACTCACGGTGAAATTGCTGGAGAAGTGATTGGCGCGAAAGAGGTCGGTATTAGCTTATTTGGGCCTTATATTCTGGCTGTTGAGTTAGCATCTGTTCTCTTATTGTCTGGATTGATTGTTGCTTACCACATTGGTCGTGATAAGAGCCATGACGATCTCGTCGAAAACGAAAACGCAGGGGAGCAAAAATGATACCTCTTCAACATGGTTTGATCTTGGCTGCGGTACTGTTTGTGTTAGGTTTTACCTGCTTAGTACTTCGCCGCAACCTGTTGTTTATGTTGATCGGACTAGAAATTATGATTAATGCAGCTGCACTGGCATTTGTTGTCGGTGGTAGCTTTTGGGGTCAAACAGATGGTCAGATAATGTATATCATGGCAATCAGTTTGGCGGCGGCAGAGGCAAGTATTGGTCTGGCATTGTTGTTACAGCTTCATAGACATCGCCAAAACATCAATATTGATACAGTCAGTGAGATGCGCGGATGAATATACTCTATTTAACCATTCTGCTACCACTGCTGGGATTTTTACTGCTCGCTTTCTCGCGTGGTCGTTGGTCTGAAAACGTATCAGCATGGATTGGTACAGGTTCTGTTGGTCTATCTGCCCTTGTTGCACTTTGGGCAGGTATGGATTTCTTTGCTAATGGGCAAGAAACGTATGTTCTGACTTTATGGAACTGGATGTCAGTAGGGAATTTCAATATTCCGTTTACACTGGTTCTTGATGGTCTTTCATTAACCATGCTGGGTGTGATTACCGGTGTTGGCTTCCTTATTCATATGTATGCATCTTGGTATATGCGTGGCGAAGAAGGGTATTCTCGCTTCTTTGCTTATACCAACTTATTTATCGCAAGTATGGTTGTCTTAGTACTGGCTGATAATATGATGCTGATGTATATGGGGTGGGAAGGGGTTGGTCTATGTAGTTACCTGCTAATTGGTTTCTATTATAGCAATCCTGCTAATGGCGCAGCTGCGATGAAAGCGTTTATCGTAACGCGTATCGGTGATGTGTTCTTAGCTATCGGTATGTTTATCCTATTTGACCAATTAGGTACATTGAGCTTCCGTGAAATGGCAGTACTTGCTCCTGAGCAATTAGCAGTAGGATCAAGCGTCATTAACTGGGCAATGTTAATGGTATTAGGCGGTGCAGTCGGTAAATCAGCACAGCTTCCATTACAAACATGGTTAGCGGATGCGATGGCAGGCCCTACACCAGTATCTGCATTAATCCACGCCGCAACGATGGTTACGGCAGGTGTATATTTGGTTGCACGTAGTAACGCGCTATTCTTAATGGCACCTGAAGTACTTGAATTAGTCGGTATTATTGGTGCAGTCACATTAGTGTTAGCGGGCTTTGCGGCTTTAGTACAAACCGATATCAAACGTATTCTTGCTTATTCAACCATGAGCCAAATTGGTTATATGTTCTTGGCTTTAGGCGCTCAAGCATGGGATGCGGCAATTTTCCACTTAATGACTCACGCTTTCTTTAAAGCATTACTGTTCTTATCTGCAGGCTCTGTGATTGTTGCCTGCCACCACGAGCAGAATATCTTTAAGATGGGCGGATTACGTAAGAAGATCCCATTTGTTTACGCCTGTTTCCTAATTGGTGGTGGCGCATTAGCGGCATTACCACTGTTAACAGCAGGGTTCTTCAGTAAAGATGAAATCTTATGGGGTGCGTATTCAAACGGGCATTTTAACTTAATGCTTGCAGGTTTAGTTGGTGCGTTATTTACGTCACTTTATACCTTCCGTTTGATTTTCATCGTATTCCATGGTGAAACCAAAACCGAAGCACACCAAGTTAAAGGGTTTACACATACTTTCCCATTAGCGGTATTAGCACTGTTATCAACATTTATCGGTGCGTTAATTACTCAACCGTTAGGTGCTGTTTTCCCTGAAGGAAGCGCATCGCATGAGGGTAAATATGTATTAGAAGCGCTTTCTGGTGTGGTAGCGATAGTAGGCGTTGCCATTGCAGCATGGTTATACCTGAAACAGCGTCAATGTGTTTCTAAGGTTGCTAATACTCGTACAGGTCGTTTCTTCTCAACATGGTGGTTCCATGCTTGGGGATTCGATGCACTGTATGAAGTGCTGTTTGTCAAACCTTATAAAGGGGCGGCGTGGCTTATCCAAAATGATCCTGTTAACCAATTCTTTAATCTATTCGGTTGCCTGCTTAAAGGCACCAATAAAGGGTTAAGTTTCAGTGAGAATGGATTGGCACGTTGGTATGCGGCTTCTCTCGGTTTAGGTGCAGTGCTGGTTATCGCTCTGCTGCTTCTGGTTTAATTAAGGGACACATTGCGCCATGTTATTACCCTGGCTAATACTTATTCCCTTCATCGGTGGCCTGCTAAGTTGGCAGGCTGAACGAATCGGCTCGCAAGTCCCTCGCTGGGTTGCGTTGCTGACGATGGGATTAACACTCGTTATTTCTGTGCAACTTTGGTTGCAAGGCGATTATCAACTACTTAGTGCTGATGGAGCACCACGTTGGACAGAGTTTTTCTTTGTGCCGTGGATCCCTGCTTTAGGGATTAATATCCAATTTGCACTTGATGGTATGTCATTGCTGATGACTGTATTAACTGCGATTTTAGGTATCTTAGCAGTACTTTCATCGTGGAATGAAAATCAGCCATCACAAGGTGCTTTCCATTTTAACCTGCTGTGGATTTTAGCTGGTGTGATGGGGGTATTTTTAGCGACTGACCTGTTTTTATTCTTCTTCTTCTGGGAAATGATGTTGATCCCAATGTATTTCCTGATTTCTTTATGGGGACACAAAGGAAGTAGTGATAAAAAACACGTTAGTGCAGCAACAAAATTCTTTATCTATACACAGGCAAGTGGTCTGTTAATGTTGCTGGCCATTATCGGTCTTGCGGTTGCTTTCTACCGTGAAACGGGTATTTGGACGTTTAATTATGACACCTTATTACAAGCACATACGGTATTAGGCTCTGAACTGCAATTTATTCTGATGTTAGGTTTCTTCGCGGCATTTGCAGTAAAAATGCCTATCGTACCTGTACATGGCTGGTTAGCGGATGCTCACGCAGAAGCACCAACAGCAGGCTCTGTTGACTTATCAGGTATTTTGCTAAAAACAGCGGCTTACGGTCTATTACGTTTTAACTTACCACTCTTTCCTGAAGCGTCAGCGTTGCTGGCACCTGTGGCGATGTGGTTAGGTTTAATTACCGTATTCTATGCAGCACTGTTAGCCTTCCGTCAGACTGATATCAAACGTCTTGCGGCTTACAGTAGTATTTCTCACATGGGCTTTATCGTGATTGCGATTTATGCCGGCTCTGTATTGGCTTACCAAGGTGCGATTATTCAAATGATCACCAACGGTTTGTCAGCTGCGGGTTTATTTATCATGTGTGGCATGCTGTATGAGCGTTTAGGTACGCGTGATATGAACCAAATGGGTGGATTGTGGAAAAGCATCCGTTTCTTACCTGCGTTTTCACTGTTCTTTGCGGTTGCCTCTTTAGGTATGCCAGGAACAGGTAACTTCGTGGGTGAGTTTATGATCCTGTTTGGTACTTATGGTAACTTTAAGCTGATCACCATTATTTCGGTCTTTGGTTTAGTCTTTGCTTCTGTCTACGCGCTGTGGATGATGCAACAGGCTTACTATGGTTCACCGAAAACAGCTGAAAGAACCTATAAAGGGTTAGATCTGAGAGAATTCTTTATCCTGATCACATTGGTTGTTTTACTGGTTATTTTGGGTTTCTTCCCACAACCTGTATTAGACACATCAATATCAGCGATGGAAAATCTCCAGACTTGGTATTCCGCTTCTATTTCAACAGTAAGGCCGTAATTCGCCATGACAATAACTCCTGAACAATTGATCGCAATGCTACCGCTATTGATCGTCGGATTGACGGTGGTGGTTGTGATGCTGTCCATTGCATGGCGACGCGATCATTTTACCATTGCCACTTTGACAGCTACGGGTTTCATCATTGCGCTGGGCTCGCTCTATTACGTTAATGCATTAGGCGTAGTGGACGTGACCACGCTTTACCACGTTGATGGATACTCAAGCTTCTTTACTGCACTAGTGATCCTTTCTGGTATTGGCACTATTGCTTTTGCTTATCCTTGGTTAGAAGGCTATCAAGATAACAAAGAAGAGTTTTACTTGCTGATTGCGATTGCGGTAGTCGGAGGAATTTTACTCTCGTCTGCTCATCACTTCGCATCGATGTTTATTGGTATTGAATTACTGACATTACCGCTGTTTGGTCTTATCGGTTACGCATTCCAACAACGTCCATCACTGGAAGCAGGTATCAAATATATGCTGCTTTCTGCGGCAGCCTCTTCTTTCTTACTATTTGGTATGGCACTTCTTTATGCAGAAGCAGGGGGGCTCTCCTTTGCTGCAATGGGACAAAGTTTAAGTGATAGCAATATCCATAAACCATTAGTACTTGCAGGTTTAGGTATGATGTTAGTGGGAATTGGATTTAAATTATCTTTATTCCCATTCCAATTATGGACACCCGATGTTTACCAAGGTGCGCCAGCACCAACGGGCGCGTTCTTAGCGACGGCAAGTAAGATTGGTATTTTTGCTGTTGTTATGCGTTTATTCCTTGAAGCGCCAGCTGCGGATAGTGAAACCTTACGAATGATCTTAGGTTTCATGGCAATTGCCTCTATCTTGTTTGGTAACATCATGGCGTTAACGCAAAAGAGCGTAAAACGCTTATTGGGTTACTCTTCCGTATCACACCTTGGTTATCTACTCGTGGCATTAATTGTGCTGCAATACAGCCCTGTATTAGCACAAGAAACCGCTGAAATTTATTTAGCTGGTTACTTGTTTGCAAGTCTCGGGGCGTTTGGTGCTATTGCAGTAGCGTCAAGTCCTTATCGTGAAAGCGAAATGGATTCACTGGAAGATTACCGCGGATTATTCTGGCGCCGTCCTGTAGTTGCTGTGGTGATGTCACTGATGATGCTATCACTGGCAGGTGTACCAATTACATTAGGTTTCATTGGTAAACTGTATGTCATCATTGCGGGCATTAGCTCAAGCTTATGGTGGTTAACAGGTATGGTTGTGTTAGGTAGTGCGATTGGCTTATTCTACTACCTACGTGCTGCGGCTATTGTCTTTTTACGCAAACCAGACAATGACAACACTCCTGCGATTTCTACAACATCACAAAATATGGCAACATTTGTTGCGTTAATCTGTGCAGTTGTTGTGATTGCCTTAGGTGTATGGCCACAACCACTGATTGAATTAACGAATTTTGCGATTATTGCACCCGCAATCAACTAATCGTAATAACGTATCGTTAAATAATAAAACGGCTCTTTTATAGAGCCGTTTTTTAATTATTATTGATAAATATTTATTTTGTCTGCGCTCTCATAATATAAAGAGAAATCATCTAAAAATGAGAAGATAGGAATAATAATCTCTTCATTTAATAAGCTGTTATTTTCTAATGTTGATATTTTTAAGGCTATTTCCCGCCAACTTTCAGATAGAAATGTTAACTGTTTAATCAATATATGAAGAAAGTAATCAATATCCATAATATTATAATGATGTTTCATATTTAATAATATTTTTTGCTGCTTAGCTTTTAATTGATGAAGGCTCTTTATTTGTGATAAATAAAGCGAAGTAAGTTGATGCCGAGTTTCAACAACTTTACTATAAGAAAATCCAGAGTCTAACGTAGAAAATAAATTACTCAGTATTTTTACCAGTGAAGATAAAACATTTTTTTCTTGTGTTTCAATATTAAGATCTTCAATTTGTTGTTGCTGAGGAAGTTTGTTTTTGAACAGATCGAAAAAATTTCTTTTATGTAAGATATCTTCACTATCACGTATGATATCTAACTCATTTTTTGTTGTTTCGGAGGCGCTTTCTAAGATAATAATCTCTTCCGAACAGATTTTAACATCATTTTCTTTATTATAGATAAAAGGTATTACTTTATTTGTGAGGGATTTATTTTTTAATTTATTGATTTCAATTGAAAGTGAATGAGTATGTTCATTTATCATTTTCTCTATTTCATTTATTTCATTTGAAAATATATTGATTATTTCTTTTCTTTTTTTTTCTAATTTATTTTTTATTTCATTATCAAGATTTCCTGTTTTTATCTCATTGTCAATTTCATTTATTGTTTTAAAAATATCATTAAATAAACTTTGCCTTAATCTGCTTTTTAAACTCAGTGAAAAATAAATAATGCGTTCAATATTTTTATTGTTTATTTCTAATAGATTATTGACTTCTCCCTCAAGTGTACTATCTAGATAACATTTACTATTACTTAAAGAGAGAATATTTCTGTGCGCATGAAATAATTGATTATGTTTAAAACATTCTTCTAAATTGACGGGTTTTTCATTATGACTCATAACAATATCCTTTTGTTAATCTTTAGATGAATAAAATGTAGAAAGAGCATCATCAAAAGAGAGTAAGATCTCCTTTGAGTAACCAATGACCATATACCAAGGCGCGATAATCTTTTCTAAGTAAATACTAAATTTAATCAGCTCTAATGCACTGTTAATTTTATTAAAATGTGTTATTGATGCTTCTATTTCTGTTAAGATGGCTTGCCATACATATTCAATATGTTCTAACGCCATATTTGTATCTTCGATAAATAGTTCTATTTCAGATAATTCAATATAGAGTGTATTTAAATGCAAAGATAAGCCTTCATAGATATCGATGTCAGCATTGATTTTTTTCACCTTTTGAATAAGTTCATTTTTCTTTTTACGTATGACTTCGGCTTTTGCCCCGAATATTCCACCTGTGATAATAACACCAATAACACCTATTGCTAGCCCTGTAAATGCAAGACCAACATAGTGTTTATATTCATCTTTGAGTATTTCTATTTCTTCAACGAGTAAATCTCGTTCTTCAATAAGTGAACGACTATTATCTGTATAAAACTCATTAATAAATCTTTTCTTGTTAAGAATGTCGTGATAAATAGAATGATGATTAACATTCTGGCTATCTTTGCCTCCCATTATTTTACTTCTAAAGGTAGATAAGCTGTCTTTTATTTTTATGGTCTTATCACGTTCATTTTCAATATCCTCTTTCATACTTTCTAATATATGAATTAATTGTGTTGAAACTTCTTTATCTTGAGATGTGTATCGAATATTTTTTAACTCTTGCTCAGAAATGTCATTAATAATAGTAGATATTTTAGTTAATAAAGGCATTTGACTAATAAATAAAATGACACTTTCACCTGTAGAAGTGATTTCTCTACCCATTATTTCTAAATCAATTGCTTGTTGCTTTATTGCATATTCAATTTGATTCCATTCAAATGCATGCTCCCGTATTTGAATGAACAGAGACAAAATATTATCAGGAGAGAGTTGTGATTCATTTATTTTACTGTAATGAATAAATTTGATGACATCATCTATTTTGTAAGGAAGAGAAAGTGCTTTATTAACATAAGACTTTATTTTTATTAAATCATGAGATGTCACAATACCCGGTAATCGACCATTTTCGATATCTATTCCTAATATTAAACCGAGTGCAACTTTGGGTATATCGGAGGTCTCAATGATTTTATCGACATGTTCATAGATGGTTGTATCCATATAACCTCACTTATGTATGAAAATTTTTATCTTTACCACTTTATCTAATGAAGATGTGTTGGTTATTTCAGAAGTGCGAGTTAATGCTTCTACTTTGTAACATGAAAAATACAAAACTTTGATAAATGACAAAGGTTATAATTAATCAGCCCTTTGATAATTCGTATAGAGACGTATAATCTCCTTTTTAATTAGTTGTGGGTATTTGGAGTGGAAAAGGTTAATCCTGTGTTTTCGACACTGTACGAAAAAGTTAAAAATATAAATCTGACAGCACAAGGTAATCTTTTACATTTGAAAGTCACCTTGCCAGCAGAGGTTTCATTTTCATTGCTCTCATGGCTTGCTGCGCAGTCGTATTATCCTCAATTTTATTGGCAGCATCGTGATGAACATGAAGAAGTGGCAGCCTGTGGACAATTACGCTGTTTCAATCATATTCAAGATGCACACCAATTTTTAGCTGTGCACCAATCGGATCCCTGTATTGATGATGTACGTATTTGGGGCTTAAATGCATGGGATACTATTATTCCTGGTCGTATTGATGAAAAAAATGGCGATGATGCCTACCTTTTTCTGCCACGGATTGAAATTCGACGCCACCAGCAACAGCTTTCCGTTCATCTAAATATGTTGAATGAAGGTGATAAACAAAGCACCTTAGATTTTCTGCAAACTTTAAATCAAGCGCTGGATATTGAGCCGCTTGCTGTTTCTGTGGTTTCGGTGAATCACTCCTTAACGCAAGCTCAGTGGGTCGATTATCTCACTCTTGCATTAGATGAAATACGTCAAAATCATTTTGAAAAAGTGGTACCTGCGAGAGCAACTTGCTTGACGTTGGATAATCCGCTAAAAGCGATTCAATTTATGAAAGCAAGTCGTGATGTGAATCATCACTGCTATCATTATATGCTGGCTTTTTCGCCTTCTGATGCATTTATGGGGTCAACCCCAGAACGATTATATAAACGTGATGAGTTAATGCTGTATACCGAAGCGTTAGCAGGAACGGCTGCCAGCTCTGACAATGAACAGCAAGCGACAGAATTTGCAGATTGGCTGATGAATGACAAAAAAAATCAGCATGAAAATCTGGTGGTGGTTGATGATATTTGTCAGCGATTACAAGGAGGTGTTGAAGGTATCGATGTTTCAGCAGCGGATGTGATCCGACTCCGTAAAGTGCAACATCTTCGTCGTTATATACATGGGAAACTGATTGATTCTGATGATATTGACTGTTTAAAACGACTTCAACCTACCGCCGCAGTATGTGGTTTACCTCGTAGTATTGCTCGCGCTTTTATTCGTCAACATGAACCTTTTGAGCGCCGTTGGTATGCGGGTTCAGCAGGATATTTAGGATTACCACACACAGAATTTGCAGTAAGTCTACGTTGTGGTGAACTGCATGATGATACTCTGACACTTTATGCAGGTGCAGGTGTTGTTGCTGGTTCAGATCCGTTACAAGAATGGACTGAAATTGAGAATAAAGCGGCGGGTTTGCGTACATTGCTAGAAAAAGAAAATTAATTTATTACAGATAACCTCAAATTTATTAAATAGCATCATTAAAACCATCAAAATTTGATGGTTTTATTTTAAGCACATTTTTAGTGCTACTTTTCAATTAACTATTGCGATTTGTTAACTAATTGATGCTATTCTTTAAGCCACTTGTGCTATTTATTCTTATTCTTAACGATAAAAAGAGTTCATTGAAAATAGAGTGGATGATTAGCCTAAATAATGCACTCTTTGAGTGTTTCTTTAACGATTTATTTAACGAAAACGACTGTTCATTGAACTAGGCTAAAGAAAAGTATTTAGGAACAGATATTATAATAGCAATTGCAGGTTTTCGTTGTTGGGATGATCAATGTCTAATAGTTCGTTTAATCGCCAATGGGCTAAAGTTATACTCGAAGCTTTGACTCGTCATGGTTTACGCCATATCTGTATTGCACCTGGATCTCGTTCGACACCTTTAACACTTGCCGCAGCCGCAAATCATAAATTAACCTGTCATACGCATTTTGATGAGCGTGGATTGGGGCATTTAGCATTAGGGCTTGCAAAAGCATCGAAAGAACCGGTTGCTGTTATTGTGACATCGGGTACCGCGGTGGCTAACCTATATCCCGCTTTAATTGAAGCAGGATTAACGGGTGAACGAGTGATCTTTTTAACCGCAGATAGACCGCCAGAATTAATTGATTGTGGTGCGAATCAAGCAATTCGTCAGCAAGGTATTTTTGCAACTCATCCTTCAAAAACACTCTCTTTACCACGACCAACAACTGATATTCCCGCAAGTTGGTTAGTTTCTACACTTGATAATGCGATGAATACATTGGTTCATGGCGCATTACACGTTAATTGCCCTTTTGCTGAACCGTTATATGGTGATGATGTTGAAACATCTACGCCGTGGACTGAGGCATTAGGCCATTGGTGGCAAAGTGATAAGCCGTGGTTACAAGAATCCCTTTTTACCTCTGTATCGACGCATCCTCAATGGGATGTTATACGTCAGAAAAAAGGAGTGGTTATCGCAGGACGTATTAGCCCAGAAGAAGGTGTCGAAGTTGCCAAATGGGCATCTCAATTAGGTTGGCCTTTATTGGGTGATGTTTTATCACAAACGGGGCAACCGTTACCTTGTGCCGATTTATGGTTGAACAATCCACAGATAAAATCAGAATTAAATAAGGCTGAAATCGTTATTCAATTTGGTTCAAGTTTAACAGGTAAACGCTTATTACAATGGCAAGTCGGGTGCTCTCCAAAAACGTATTGGATCATTGATCCTATTCCGGGGCGCTTAGATCCTGGTCATCATCAAGGTGAGAAATTTACGTTATCACCGATGCAGTGGTTAACGGCACATTCTGCGGTTGATAATTCACCGTGGACTAATGTATTAACTAATATAGCCAAACAAACCTATAAAAAAGCCAGTGAAATAACCGATTATTTTGGTGAAGCACAGGTTGCGCACCAATTAGATAAATTACTTCCTAATGATGGACAATTATTTGTTGGCAATAGTCTGATAGTACGATTAATCGATGCATTTGCTCAGTTACCACAAGGTTATCCTGTGATGAGCAATCGAGGCGCAAGTGGTATTGATGGCTTAATTTCAACATCTGCGGGTGTTCATCGTGCAACAGAAAAGCCAACATTAACAATATTGGGTGATTTATCTGCACTGTATGATTTAAATAGTTTAGCGTTGCATCAACAAGTTTATGCGCCTAATGTTATTATCGTAGTGAATAATAACGGTGGGCAAATATTTTCAATGCTACCAACGCCAGAGGCAGAGCGAGAACGCTTTTACTGTATGCCTCATTCACTAAATTTCAAACACGCAGCTGCAATGTTTGGTTTGCATTATGTATCACCAACAAGTTGGGATGCACTGTTAACGACAGTTCAGAAATGCTGGGTAGGGGCGCCAATAACGACATTAATTGAATTAATTGTTGATGATACCGATGGTGCAAAAACATTAAATCAGCTGGTAAAACAGGTAACATCTCATGACTTTAGCATGTCAGCGATATAATACCCATAATGAAGGGCCTTGGTTAGTTTGGTTGCATGGGCTATTAGGTGAGGGTTGTGAATGGGAGCCTGTCATTCAAGCTTGCCATGAATATCCATCACTTGTGATTGATTTGCCTCGTCATGGTGATTCTGCTTCTATCAGCGTGAAAAATTTTGTTGAAGTGAGTACGTTGCTGACAGATACACTAAAAGAGCAAGGTGTTGACCACTATTGGCTAATTGGTTATTCGTTAGGTGGCAGGATTTCGATGTATCATGCGTGTTTTGGTGATACTACGGGATTAATGGGGTTGATTGTAGAAGGTGGAAATCCAGGTTTATATGATGCAACGGAAAGACAAAATCGCATTGCACATGATAAACGCTGGGCTGAGCGTTTCCGTAATGAACCTATCAGTGACGTATTGACACAGTGGTATCAGCAACCCGTATTTGCCGATCTTAGTGATGAGAAACGCCAATTACTCGTTGAAAAACGTTGTCGTAACGCTGGTTTTTGTATTGCAGAAAGTTTAGAAACGCTTTCTTTAGGCAATCAACCTTGGCTTGTCACAGAGTTGCAGCAACTCACATTGCCGTTTATTTGGCTTTGTGGTGAAAAAGATAATAAATTTCAATCTATTGCGCAGCAGTATTCGCTGCCATTAACGACTATCCCGCAAGCTGGTCATAATGCCCATCAGGCACAGCCTGTTGCTTACGCTGCGGTGATAAATCATGTTTTATCCCTCTTTGGTTAAAGGAACCTAATTATGCTTTACCCGAGCGAAGAAAAATTATATGCACCGATTGAATGGCAGGATTGTTCTGAAGGTTTTGAAGATATCCTCTATCATAAATCAGTCGATGGCATTGCAAAAATTACGATTAACCGCCCGCAAGTGCGTAATGCTTTCCGTCCTTTGACAGTGAAAGAGATGATCCAAGCATTAGCGGATGCTCGTTATGATGACACCATTGGTACTATCATTTTAACGGGTGCTGGTGAAAAAGCGTTCTGTGCAGGTGGTGATCAAAAAATTCGCGGGGACTACGGCGGATACCGTGATGATAGCGGTACACATCACCTGAACGTGTTGGATTTCCAACGCCAAATCCGTACGTGTCCAAAACCTGTTGTGGCAATGGTCGCGGGTTATTCTATCGGTGGTGGCCATGTGCTTCATATGATGTGTGACTTAACCATCGCTGCTGAAAACGCAATTTTTGGTCAAACTGGTCCTAAAGTCGGTTCTTTCGATGGTGGCTGGGGCGCTTCTTATATGGCACGTATTGTAGGCCAAAAGAAAGCACGCGAAATTTGGTTCTTATGCCGTCAATATGATGCAAAAGAAGCATTAGAAATGGGATTAGTGAATACCGTTGTTCCTTATGCAGATCTTGAAAAAGAAACGGTGCGTTGGTGTCGTGAAATGCTGGAAAATAGCCCAATGGCATTACGTTGCTTAAAAGCTGCATTAAATGCAGATTGTGATGGTCAAGCGGGTCTTCAAGAATTAGCAGGTAATGCAACCATGCTGTTCTATATGACTGATGAAGGTCAAGAAGGCCGCAACGCCTTTAACGAAAAACGTCAACCTGATTTCTCTCGATTTAAACGTAACCCATAATGCGAAACGCCAAACTCTATTCATTCAGCCTTCCTGTTGATGCAGGCGTTGTGTTGCGTTATCAAAGGCTAAAATCGCGTGATGGTTTTCTTGTCTGTTTAGAGCAAAATGGCAAACAAGGATGGGGTGAAATTTCACCTCTTCCTGAGTTTAGCCGTGAAACTTTAGAACAAGCCCAAGAAGCCGCACAATCTTGGTTAACGGCTTGGTGTGCAGGTGAAAACCCTGTTTATAGTGAACTACCAAGTGTCGCTTTTGGTATTAGCTGTGCATTAGCAGAGCTTGAAGGTACTTTGCCACAAGAAGCGAATTATCGTGCTGCACCTTTATGTAATGGCGATCCTGATGATTTGATTTTAAGCCTTAATGATATGGAAGGTGAAAAAGTCGCTAAAATCAAAGTGGGTTTATATGAAGCTGTGCGTGATGGAATAGTCGTTAATCTGTTATTAGAAGCCATTCCAGACTTAAAATTAAGATTGGATGCGAACAGAAGTTGGACGCCAGCAAAAGCCGAAGGATTTGCGAAATATGTAAATCCTGCATGGCGAGATCGCATTGCATTCTTAGAAGAGCCATGTAAAACACCAGAAGAGTCACTCGCTTTTTCACAGGCTACAGGGATTAACATCGCTTGGGATGAAACTGTGCGTGATGAAGGTTTTGAAATCAAACCTCAAGCGGGTGTAACAACGATTGTTATCAAACCTACATTGGTGGGAAGTATTGAACGCTGCCAATCTTTTGTTGAACAAGCACATGCTTTAGGACTAGATGCCATTATCAGTTCAAGTATTGAAAGCAGCTTTGGGCTGACTCAATTGGCAAGAATTGCGCAGTGGTTAACGCCTAATAGCACTCCAGGGCTCGATACCGTTGATTTAATTAAACAACAACTTATTCGTCCTTGGCCAAATGTGGATATTCCACTTATATCTCTTGAACAACTAGAGACAGTATGGCAACAGTAGTTCCATTTAAACAATGGCCGTGGCATCAATGGGCACAACTCTACCCAAATGAAACGGCCATCATTTCAGGTGTTTCACCTATTACATGGCAGCAACTCAGTTGTCATATTAATCACTTAGCTAACAATTTTGCTAAACAAGGTGTTGATACACAAAGCATAGTGTTGTTGCGTGGAAAAAATAATCTCAATCTTGTTTTTGCATTACTCGCTGTTTTTCAATGTGGAGCTAAGGTTTTACCTTTAAATCCACAACTTCCAAAGTCTTTACTTGATGATTTATTGCCTCATTTAAATATTGATTTTTATGCTGATCTGAGTGAGTCAACGCTAGATCTGGATGCGACTTTGCTTGATCTTAATGGTGTTGAGTTTAATAACACACCACGTCAACACAAAAATGAAATAGAAGATGTGCAGTGGGAGCCATCTCGTATGGCAACGCTTATTTTGACATCGGGCTCATCGGGTCTACCTAAAGCGGCTGTTCATACTTTTGATGCGCATCTTTGCAGTGCGGAAGGTGTTTTATCATTAATGCCCTTTGAGAAAGGTGATAGCTGGTTGCTCTCTTTACCTTTGTTTCATGTATCAGGACAAGGCATTCTTTGGCGTTGGTTGTTACGTGGCGCAACGCTGGTGGTGCGTGAAATGCATCCTTTTATTGATGCATTACAAGGTTGTACTCATGCTTCTTTAGTCCCTACACAACTTTGGCGTTTCTTACAAAATAAAGCGCAACAAGATAGGCAACACTCGATCAGCTTAAAATCTGTTTTATTAGGTGGTGCGATGATCCCCATTGAATTAACGCAAGAAGCAGAACATTGGGGAATTCAATGCTGGTGTGGTTATGGCATGACCGAAATGGCATCCACTGTTTGCGCCAAACGCGCAGATGGTAAAGCGGGAGTAGGGCTACCATTAAAAGGCAAAGGTGTAAGAATACTCGATGATGAAATTCAGATTAAATCAGACAGTGTTGCTTTAGGTTATTGGTTTGATGGTAAATTAAAACCGTTATCACTCACTGCGGATGGCTGGTATTCAACACGAGATAAAGGTGACTTTATCGCTGATGAATGGTGTGTTTTAGGACGCTTGGACAATCTCTTTTTTAGTGCTGGCGAAGGTATTCAACCAGAAGATATAGAAAAAATTCTTAATACACATCCAAGTGTTAGTCAGTCTTTTGTTGTCCCTATTGATGATGCTGAATTTGGGCAACGTCCTGTCGCGGTTGTGGATGCAGAAATTGAAATAATCAATCAATTACCACAGTGGTATTACATCCGATTAGCAGGATTTCAACGACCTATTGCTTGCCTACAACTCCCTGAAAGCCTTAAAAATGGGGGAATTAAAATTTCCCGTAAACAAGTGCAAGAGTGGGTGAAAACTCAATTAGGGTAAATAGTTACCCTAATAAATAACACTTTATAGATAATATTATTAATTTAATAAATTGTTATTATTATTATATTGCTCGGTTGAACACTTTATATTTGTGTTTTTTTTTAAATATTATTGTTTTTGAGTACGTAAAATAATCATCTCTAATTAATTATTAATAGAGATTATCTTTTATGAAAGTAAATAATAAAGAAAAAACACCTGGATTTAATACTATTATTGATATCATGAAGACCATGATGCCAACATTAAGATCGGAAAATTCAGAGCTTGATAAAAGCATCACTAAAATAACATTTAGTTTTCCTGATTGGAGTCAATTAAGAGGTCAAGAATATAAAACCTTAACAACAATGAATGACTCCCAAAAAAATGCGGTAAAAAAATCACTGCAACAATACAGTGATATTGCAAATATTGAATTTATAGAAAAAGATAATCAGCATGATACGCATATAAAATTTGGTGTTTATAACAATATAAATGAATTAACGAAAGATTATGATTACTCAACTTTAGGCGTAGCCTCGTATTTCAATGAACATTTAGATCAAAATAAAAAGATAGATAAAGTAAGTGATTACAGTTTAGATGGACAAGTTTGGATTAATATTTCTGAAACTGGGCTTATCTCTGTGGTTAATACAAGATTACATACAGAAGAAGAAAAAGAGAAACTACATTCATTTAAAGAGAATGCCGATGGTATTGTGACTTATTTTGAAGGATTAGATGACTGGGTTTTCCTGTATAAAAATAACAATGATAATGGACATATAAATAATCCAGAAAAAACATTGGGTCTCGGCTCTGCAATAAGAAAAACGATAATACATGAAATAGGGCATTCTCTTGGTCTGTCTCATACTTTTACGAGTGATTCTGAGTTACCTGATATTGAAGAAAATAGCCTAAAATATTCAATTATGGCTTATGAAAAACCGAAAAAAGAATACGCAGATTTTGGCGTTAATTACCCAATGAATCCATTATTATTGGATACTTATCTTATCCAAAAATTGTATGGGAAGAATATGACCACGCGAACTGGAGATACAATTTATGGGTTTAATTCTAATACAGAAAGAGATTTTTATAGTTTACATTCGACAGATGATGTTTTGGTCAGTTGTATTTGGGATGCTGGTGGTAATGATATTTTAGATTTTTCACAATATAACGTAAATCAGAAAATTAATTTAAATGAAGGGACTTTTTCTGATGTCGGTGGATTACGTAGTAATGTTTCTATTGCTTTCGATGTCGTTATTGAAAATGCCAAAGGGGGGCTAAGAGATGATTATATTATAGGAAATAGTACGGATAATGAATTATGGGGTAATAAAGGAAATGACACATTATTAGGTCGAGAAGGTAACGATACGCTATATGGTGGGTTAGGCAATGATATTCTTTTCGGGGATGATGGAAACGATATTCTTATCGGTGAAGCAGGAAATGACGTTCTTTTTAGTGGCAGCGGCGATGATTTATTATATGCAGGGCCGGGTGATGATACATTAATAGCAAGTGCGGGAAATAATATTTTGTATGGTGGTTATGGTAATGATACCTTTATTATAAAAAATGGTAATAACATTATATCAGCTAACCAAGGAAAGGATATCTTTATTTTTAATTTATCAGAAAAGGCAAGTGGTAATAATGTTATTTTTGATTTTAATAAAGAAGATGATGTTCTATTATTTAAATCAGAAGTAGATGACCAAATTATTAATCCAAGATTAGTTCAGTCGTTTACAGGGAATAAAAATGAGTTAACGCTAGACTATGAAGACAATAAAACCATTATTAAGATTATGACGGTGGAAAATCTAAATGTGCCGAATTTAGTGATTAATGTTACCGGGCAATTTAGTTATGATGAGCTTCTTTGTTAACAAGAAAATAATTAGTTTAGCGATAAATAAAACCTCCTAATTACCAATATATTAATAACTAGGAGGTTTGTTTTTGCCGAGTTGCTCACAGGGCTTCTTATTATAGGGTTATTTAGCGTCTTTTTTTGCTAATGCTTTCATTGCTTTTTCAACACCAGCACCATATTCAGGATGGACTTTCTTAAATAGGGCAATTTGGCGTTTTTGTGTATCTTTACTTGCTTGAATTAATTCGCCTGCGATGCGAGCAAACATACGTTGGTGCTCTTCATCACTCAGTAATTCATACAGTGCACGAGGTTGACTGAAGTAATCTTCATCTTCACGATGGTTCCAGTGATCCGCCGCGCCTTCGATAGATAATGGTGGCTCTTTGAAATTAGGCTGTTCTTGGAACATACCGCCATTATTTGGCTCATAGGTAATACCGCTGCCACTATTACCATCAACACGCATTGCACCATCACGATGATAATTGTGGAATGGGCATTTAGGAGCATTAACAGGGATCTGATGATGATTAACACCTAAACGATAGCGATGTGCATCACCATAAGAGAATAGGCGACCTTGTAGCATTTTATCTGGTGAAAAACCAATACCAGGAACGATGTTGGCTGGGCTAAATGCTGCTTGCTCTACATCAGAGAAATAGTTTTCAGGATTACGGTTTAATTCAAAATAACCCACATCTATTAATGGATAATCCGCATGAGGCCAAACTTTAGTTAAATCAAAAGGGTTATAAGGAACTTTCGAGGCTTCTTTCTCGGGCATTACTTGAATTTGTAAATTCCAACGTGGGAAATCACCGCGCTCAATAGCATCAAATAAGTCACGTTGTGAGCTTTCTCTGTCTTGACCTACTAGCATTTGCGCTTCATCATCCATCAGATTTTTAATGCCTTGTTGGCAACGGAAATGAAACTTAACCCAAAAACGCTCGTTATCTTTATTAATAAAGCTATAAGTGTGACTACCAAAACCATGAATAAAGCGATAACTTCTTGGTAAACCGCGGTCGCTCATATCAATGGTTAACTGGTGTAATGCTTCAGGTAAATGAGAGAAAAAATCCCATTTGTAAGCTAAATTACGCAGATTAGTTTTAGGGTCACGTTTTACAACGTGGTTTAAGTCAGGGAATTTCAAGGCATCACGAAGATAGAAAACGGGCGTGTTATTACCCACCATATCCCAGTTACCTTCTTCGGTATAAAATTTTAATGCAAAGCCACGAATATCACGTTCGGCGTCCGCTGCACCTCTTTCACCTGCAACAGTGGAAAAGCGAGCAAACATGTCTGTTTTTTTGCCCACTTTAGAGAATATTTTAGCACGAGTATATTTCGTAATGTCGTGAGTCACTTTAAATGTACCAAAAGCACCAGAGCCTTTTGCGTGCATACGTCTTTCAGGAATAACTTCACGATCGAAGTGAGCAAGTTTTTCTAGAAACCAGACATCTTGAAGTAACATTGGGCCGCGAGGGCCTGCTGTCATCGAGTTGTTATTGTCTACAACCGGCGCACCAGATGCCGTTGTTAGCTTTTTCTTTTCCATCACATATCTCCAGTTTATGAAATAATGAACGTTCTAAAAAATAGCATGTGTGAATAAAACGAAGCGAACAGCCTTATACTTATTATGGTTAATATTGACTGTAATTCCACTTTAGCAATAATAAACTCATTAATAAAACCAATTAGACCAATAACATTGATAGACGTAACTTATTTACATAGATTGAAAATTCTACAGATTAGCTTTCAATTTTAGCTAAAGTTGTTTAATAAATTTGTTGTATAATTATAAATTAGGACAATTATTTGCTGGAGTAATAACAATGAAAAAATATTTATTGGTCGGCGCTGTAAGTGCGTTATTTATGGCTGGTAATGCAAATGCAGTATCAATGAATATTCAAGCGGGCAAGCATTACACTGATGTTCGTGCGGGTTTAGGTGATCCTAACGCAGGGCTATCTTTTAATGGTAACTGGGCACGAAGTGATCATGATGGTCAGACGGGTAGCCTAGGTGCAAAATTCGCATTACCATTAGGACCTTTCTCAGCGAGTGTTGGAGGTAAAGCACTCTACTTATCACCAAAAAATGGTGATGATGGTGCTGCACTAGCGGGTGGTGTAGGTTTAAACTGGAATGTATTCCCTTCATTGAATGTTTATGGTGAAGCTTATGCTTCTCCTGAAGGATTAACCTCTGGCAGCAAATCTTATTATGAAGCCGATGTGGGGGCTCAATTAACAGTATTTAAACCACTGCATGTTAATGCAGGTTACCGTGTGATTGAAATCGAAAACTCACATAATAGAAGTAATAATAAAATTGCTGATGGTTTCTATGTTGGAGCTGGTTTAAGCTTCTAATTTAGAAAAAGCAGATAAGATCAAATAAAAAGCAGGTGTTGAAAAATCAGCACCTGCTTTTTTTGTTGTTGGTATAAGTGAGTATTTAGCCGACTTGTGGTAATAAACCAAAAGTGATAGCGATTTGAATACCAATAACCACCAGACCACAAATAAACACAATACCTAATGCACCTTTCCCGCCTTTAACTTTGTATTTATCTGCACCGTTTTGTTCTTGTCTAACTTTCCATACTAATAAAGCAGGTAGAAGCAACGCTAAGATTGACAGGGCAATAGCGGCATAGGCTAATGCTTGTACAAAGTTAGGGAAATAAAGCGCGCATAGTAAAGGAGGCACAAACGTTAATAGGCTTGATTGCATACGCCCAGTTGCACGATTACTGCGTTTGAATAGGTCAGCAAGATAATCAAATAGACCTAATGCAACACCAAGGAACGAGGTTGCTAAAGCTAATGCCGCAAATAGGTTAACTGCAATATTCACGCGAGGTGTAGCAACAACATCACGGATAGCAGTAAGAAGACCATTTAATCCAGATTGTTGCGCCATAATTCCCATAAAAGTATTTGTTGGGATGGCACCTAATGTGGCAATTTGCCATAAAATATAAGCAACAAGCGGAATAGCACTACCAACAATAAAGATAATACGTAGCTTTTTAATATCGCCGTTCATGTAACTTACAATACTTGGCACACTACCGTGGAAACCAAATGAGGTAAAAATAACAGGAATAGCAGAAAGAATAAGCCCATACGCCACAGGCATTGAGGTTAAGTTTACTGATTCAACGTGAGGTAACATAACAATCAGCATAAATATGAGGAAGAAAACTTTTGCGGTAAACAATAGGCGGTTAATCATATCAACCGATGTTGTACCAATTCCTACCACCGCTCCACCAATCACTGTAAAGATAATGATACCTTGTGTGATAGAAAGCTCATGACCAATCCAAGACGAGAGTGTGGATGAGAGTAGTTCACCTGCACCACTAATATAAGCAGTTGTTAGCGCATACATTAATAGTAATAGTGCAAGTCCTGTGATCACTTGACCACCAACACCAAGATAGCGCTTTGCAATAGAGCCAAGACCAGTATGAGGATCATTGTATTGATAAACTTCCACCAGCAGTAACGCGGTATAGCTCATCAATAACCATAAGCCAACAAGCAATAGCATCATGGTGCTAAAACCAATACCCACGGCAGCCAGTGGCATTGCCAGCATACCTGCCCCAATTGTTGTTCCTGCAACAATAAAAACACTGCCTATAGTGCGATTCTTCACAAAATCCTCTGTTCTCTAAACTATTTTATTTATTTAAAAAGCAGGGTATAAGAATGGTAAATTTCTGTCAAATTTTAATTACGTATGCTGTAATGATTGGTTTACAAAAAGGATTTTGTGAATAAAAAAACGCCAATTATAAATATGAATTGGCGCTTTAAGAGAGATATTTATAGGAGCGTTAATCGTCAAGCTCTACCATTCGTCTTATTTGATCACGATTAATTTGTTTAATTTGTCCTGTTTCTGAATCTTTGTAGGTAATTAATCCAGTTGCTTCATCTTCTTGGGGTTTATCTGTTGTTAAAATTGTTTCCCCATTCACTGTTTCTATTTTTTGTGGACTTGAACAGCCCGCGACGAGCAGAATTGATGTGGAAATAGCAACAGCGGAGAAAATAGAACTTAATTTCATAATATTTTTCCTTTTTTATCAATGTTATTTGTAACTTTAGTCAAAGATGAACAAGAGTGTTAGGAAAAAGCCAAAATTAAGATAATTCAAATTACTCAGAGCAAATTTCTATTTCGATATCACTAATGGGATGGCAACTACAGGGGAGTATTTCATCGGCTTGGATAAACGCTAAAGGCTCATTGCGATAACACACTTTGCCTTTCACTAAGCGTAGACGACAAGAGCCACAATAGCCTTCACGACATTGGTATTCGACTTGGACTTTCCCATGCTCTAATGCATCAAGCAAAGAAGGATGGGTGTCAGTATGAAATTCTAAAGGTGTTGAAAGACCCTGCTGATGCAGGGTCACTTTATGAGATGCCATAACGTATCGGTGTTATTTCTCAGTATTACAGTTCAAAGTTACTTAAGTCATCAGTATCAACTTGTGAATCGATTTGACCCACGAGGTAAGAACTGACTTCAACTTCTTGAGGTGCAACTTGAACGTTGTCAGACACTAACCATGCATTGATCCATGGAATAGGGTTAGAACGTGCTTTAAATGGTAATTTAAGACCCACTGCTTGCATGCGAATATTGGTAATATATTCAACATATTGGCAAAGGATATCTTTATTTAAACCAATCATAGAGCCTTCAGAGAACAGGTATTCCGCCCACTCTTTTTCTTGCTCTGCCGCTTCAACAAACAGGTCATAACACTCTTGCTCACATTCAGCCGCAATTTCTGCCATTTCAGGATCATCTTGACCTGAACGCAGTAAATTCAGCATGTGCTGTGTTCCTGTTAAATGCAACGCTTCATCACGGGCAATTAATCGAATGATTTTAGCATTACCTTCCATTAATTCACGTTCCGCAAAGGCAAATGAACAGGCAAAGCTAACGTAGAAACGAATCGCTTCTAATGCATTGACGCTCATTAAGCACAGGTAAAGCTGTTTTTTCAGTTTACGCAGTGTAACGTGCACCATCTCGCCTTTGACTTCATGATCACCTTCACCAAACATATGGTAAAGATTAGTGAGTCTGATCAGTTCATCGTAGTAAGAAGAAATATCACGTGCACGTTTTAAAATTTCTTCATTTTCAACGATATCATCAAACACAACTGACGGATCGTTAACAATATTACGAATAATATGAGTATAAGAGCGTGAGTGGATGGTTTCAGAGAATGACCATGTTTCAACCCACGTCTCTAACTCTGGGATTGAGATTAAAGGTAAGAATGCCACGTTAGGGCTTCTTCCTTGAATCGAATCCAACAGCGTTTGATATTTTAAGTTACTAATAAAAATATGTTTTTCATGATCAGGTAACGCATTATAGTCAATACGATCACGAGAAACGTCCACTTCTTCTGGACGCCAGAAGAAGGAGAGCTGTTTTTCAATTAGCTTTTCAAAAATAGGATATTTTTGCTGATCATAACGCGCTACGTTAACAGGTTGCCCAAAAAACATGGGCTCCTGAAGTTGATCATTTTTAACTTGTGAAAAAGTAGTATAAGACATAGCTTCCTCAATTAAATTTTACACGCGCCGCCTTCACAATCTGAATCTTCCGTCTCAACGACTTCTTCCAGATCACCCTGTACATCGTCTGCACCGTCACGGGTATTGTGATAATAAAGTGTTTTCACACCATATTTGTAAGCGAGCAGCAAATCTTTCAGCAGTTGGTTCATTGGAACCTTACCGCTAGGGAAACGAGTAGGATCGTAGTTAGTGTTTGCAGAAATCGCTTGGTCAACAAATTTTTGCATAATACCGACTAACTGCAAGTAACCTTCAATACTTGGCATTTGCCACAGTAATTCATAAGCGCCTTTCAAACGCTCATACTCAGGAACCACTTGACGTAAAATACCGTCTTTAGAGGCTTTAATACTGATATAACCACGCGGTGGCTCGATACCATTTGTCGCATTCGAAATCTGTGAAGAGGTTTCTGATGGCATCAGCGCGGATAGTGTTGAGTTACGTAAACCGTACTCTTTAATGTCTTTGCGTAAGCCTTCCCAATCGTAATGCAGTGGTTCATTGGTCAGTACATCTAATGATTTTTTATAGGTATCAATAGGTAAAATACCTTCAGCGTAAGTGGTTTCATTAAACCATGGGCATGCGCCTTGTTCTTTCGCTAATTCATTAGATGCTTTTAATAAATAGTATTGAATAGCTTCAAATGCACGATGAGTTAAGTTATTTGCACTACCATCAGAGTAGCGGACACCGTGTTTTGCTAAATAATAAGCAAAGTTAATAACACCAATACCTAAAGTACGACGACCCATTGCCCCTTTTTGAGCAGCCAAGATTGGATAGTCTTGATAATCTAACAAGGCGTCAAGTGAACGAACGGCTAAACGAGCAAGTTCTTCTAAATCATCAAGATTTTCAATTGCACCTAAGTTAAATGCAGATAACGTACACAGTGCAATTTCACCATTAGGATCTTTAATATCATTTAATGGTTTAGTTGGCAGTGCAATTTCTAAGCATAAGTTTGATTGGCGAATTGGTGCAACAGCCGGATCAAATGGGCTATGTGTATTACAATGGTCAACGTTCTGAATGTAAATGCGGCCAGTTGAGGCACGTTCTTGCATCATTAATGAGAATAACTCAACCGCTTTAACTTGTTTTTGGCGGATACTTTTGTCTTTCTCATATTGTACATATAAGCGTTCAAATTCGTCTTGGTCTGCAAAGAATGCATCGTATAAACCAGGAACATCAGAAGGGCTGAATAAAGTAATATCCTGACCTTTGATTAAACGCTCATACATTAATTTGTTTAATTGCACGCCATAATCTAAATGACGAACACGGTTATCTTCAACACCACGGTTATTTTTCAGTACCAGCAGGCTTTCAACTTCTAAATGCCATAATGGGTAGAATAAGGTTGCCGCACCACCACGAACACCACCTTGCGAGCAAGATTTCACCGCAGTTTGGAAGTGTTTATAGAAAGGGATACAGCCTGTGTGGAATGCTTCACCATTACGAATAGCGCTACCTAATGCACGAATACGACCTGCATTGATACCAATACCCGCACGTTGAGAAACGTATTTCACAATAGCACTTGATGTCGCATTGATAGAATCAAGGCTGTCGTCGCACTCAATTAAAACGCAAGAGCTAAATTGACGAGTTGGTGTTCTTACACCCGCCATGATTGGCGTTGGTAATGAAATTTTAAAGGTTGAAATCGCATTATAGAAGCGTTCGATATAGTCCATACGTGTTGCTTGTGGATAACGAGAAAACAAGCAAGCAGCGACTAGAACGTATAAAAATTGCGCACTTTCGTAAATTTCACCTGTAATACGGTTTTGAACGAAGTATTTGCCTTCTAATTGTTTAACCGCAGCGTAGGAGAAATTCATATCACGTTGATGAACAATAAAGTTATTCATCTGTTCGAACTCTTCTTGCGTGTAATCTTCGAGAAGATGGCGATCGTATTTGCCTAAATCGACTAATTTTTTAACGTGATCATACAGTGCTGGTGGCTCAAATTGGCCATACGCTTTTTTACGTAGATTAAATACGGCAAGACGGGCAGCGAGATACTGATAATCAGGCGTTTCAGCAGAGATTAAGTCTGCAGCAGCTTTTACCAGCGTTTCATGGATATCAGCAGTTTTGATACCATCATAAAACTGAATCTGAGAACGTAATTCAACTTGAGATACAGAGACATTTTCTAGACCTTCAGCGGCCCAGGCGATAACACGGTGAATTTTGTCTAAGTCAATGCGTTCTTTATGACCATCACGTTTTGTGACTAGCAGGCTGTGATTCATGAGCGATGCACCTTTCTTGCATTAGTGTTACCTGAAATTTTATACCGCAAAAAAACGCTCCCGATGACAATTTGTGTCAAGGAGTCTTGTGGTGTGAAATTTAAGGAAACACAATATATAGGGGTTGGTTCAAATGGTGATAACAAGATAAAGGTAATTGAGAGATTGATCAAGTGTACAAATCTGATTGTTTCTGTGGATAAATAGGGGATAAATTTTTTAATAACTGCCTGTACCCTGCATAAATACAGGCAGTAAGAAACACAAATTCAAGTGACAACGATGTAAAGTCAATTTTAAAAAATGTGATCGTTTGATGTTTTATTAAACCAAATCAAACTTTCAGTTTCATGAATTCGAGTTATGTGTCGATTGTGTGTGCACCATATAATTCACATCGACATTTGGCGCTAATCGGAATTTGTCAGTGATTGGGTTATAATGTAAACCAATCATATTTTTGCTACGTAAATCGGTTTCATCGACCCAACTAAGCAATTCTGATGGGCGAATAAACTTATTAGCATCATGTGTGCCTTTAGGTACCATATTCAGAATATACTCCGCACCTACGACCAGCATTAGCCACGCTTTTTTATTACGATTGATGGTTGAGAAGAAAACATGTCCACCAGGTTTTACCAGTTTTGCACAGGCTCTTACCACAGAAGATGGATCAGGAACGTGCTCTAACATCTCCATACAGGTAACGACGTCGTAAGTTTGTGGGTTGTCATTCGCGTGGTTTTCAACGGTATCTTGAATGTAAGTGACAGGTATACCCGATTCCAGTGAGTGTAAACGTGCAACTTGTAATGGCTCTGTGCCCATATCAAGTCCAGTTACTTCAGCTCCAGCACATGCCATACTTTCAGACAAAATACCGCCACCACAACCGACATCTAGGACTTTTTTTCCAAATAGGCCGTCTGCGCGTTCTTGAATATAGTTGAGTCTTAGTGGGTTGATGCGGTGTAATGGCTTAAATTCACCTTCAAGATCCCACCACCGTGATGCGACGCTTTCAAACTTGTCGATTTCATGCTGATCCACGTTAGCATGTAAAGAGGTTGTTTTATCATTCATCAGAAAGTATTACTCCTATTTTCATATTGCCATGATTCTACCAACGTTAGACGGTGAAATCGAAGAGAATAGCGAAAGGATCATTAATTTAGTTGTTTCCTTTTTCCAAAAATTGGCGATTTGTGGTATAGTTCTAAACCTTTGAATCCGTAGTATGAGGGACAGTGGCTCCATGAGCGACATTGCCAGAGAAATCACACCAGTTAATATCGAAGAAGAGCTGAAAAGCTCATATTTGGATTATGCGATGTCTGTTATTGTAGGACGCGCATTACCCGATGTTCGAGACGGACTGAAGCCAGTACACCGCCGAGTGCTTTTCGCGATGAATGTACTAGGAAACGATTGGAATAAACCTTATAAAAAATCAGCCCGTGTTGTTGGGGATGTTATCGGTAAATATCACCCGCACGGTGACAGTGCTGTTTATGAAACGATTGTTCGTTTAGCACAGCCTTTTTCTATGCGTTACATGTTGGTTGACGGGCAGGGTAACTTCGGGTCAGTTGATGGTGACTCGGCGGCTGCGATGCGTTATACCGAAGTTCGTATGGCGAAAATCGCCCATGAACTGCTGGCGGATTTGGAAAAAGAAACGGTTGATTTTGTTCCTAACTATGATGGAACAGAACATATTCCGGCAGTAATGCCAACCCGTATTCCAAACTTGTTAGTCAATGGTTCTTCAGGGATTGCGGTAGGGATGGCAACAAACATTCCTCCACATAACCTAGGCGAAGTTATCGACGGCTGTCTTGCTTACGTTGATAACGAAGACATCACGATTGAAGAGTTGATGGAACATATTACGGGGCCTGATTTCCCGACTGCCGCTATTATTAATGGTCGCAGAGGAATTTTAGATGCTTACCGTACTGGTCGCGGAAAAATTTATATCCGTGCTCAGGCTGATATCGAAACTGATGAGAAGACAGGTCGCGAAACTATTATCGTGACAGAAATTCCTTATCAGGTGAATAAAGCTCGCTTAATTGAAAAAATTGCAGAGCTTGTTAAAGATAAGCGTATTGAAGGTATTAGCGGCTTACGTGATGAGTCTGATAAAGACGGTATGCGTATTGTCGTTGAAATCAAACGTGATGCTGTGGGTGAAGTGGTATTAAATCACTTATTCTCACAAACACAAATGCAGGTTTCTTTTGGTATTAATATGGTTGCGCTTCACCAAGGCCAGCCAAAATTATTAAATTTAAAAGAAATTATCTCTGCCTTTATTCGTCATCGTCGTGAAGTTGTTACTCGTCGTACTATTTTCGAATTACGTAAAGCACGCGACCGCGCCCATATCTTAGAAGCACTGGCTGTTGCCTTGGCGAACATTGACCCAGTTATTGAAATGATCCGTCAAGCACCAAATCCAGCAGAAGCAAAAGCGGCGTTAATTGCACAACCTTGGGATTTAGGTAGCGTTTCTACCATGTTAGAGCGTGCTGGTGACAGCAATGTTGCTCGTCCTGAATGGTTAGAGCCACAATATGGTGTGCATGACGGTAAGTACTATCTAACAGAGCAACAAGCTCAGGCTATTTTGGATCTGCGTTTGCAGAAACTGACCGGCCTTGAACATGAAAAACTGTTAGATGAATATCGTGAGTTATTGCTCCAAATTGCTGAGCTATTACATATCTTAAGAAGCCCAGAGCGTCTGATGGAAGTCATTCGTGAAGAGCTAAATGCGATTAAAGATCAATATAACGATCCTCGTCGTACTGAAATCACTGAAAATACAGCAGATATTAATATCGAAGACTTGATCAATGAAGAAAATGTTGTTGTGACACTTTCTCATCAAGGTTACGTTAAATATCAGCCACTTACCGATTACGAAGCACAGCGTCGTGGCGGTAAAGGTAAATCAGCAGCAAGAATTAAAGAAGAAGATTTTATAGATCGTCTGTTGGTAGCTAACACCCATGACACCATTCTGTGCTTCTCAAGCCGTGGTCGTCTCTACTGGATGAAAGTTTACCAATTACCAGAAGCAAGTCGCGGTGCTCGTGGTCGCCCAATTATCAACTTATTACCTCTTGAGCAAAATGAACGTATTACGGCTATTTTGCCAGTGAGAGAGTATGAAGAAGGTAAGTTTGTCTTTATGGCAACAGCAAGCGGCACCGTGAAGAAAACACCTCTGCAAGATTTCAGCCGTCCTCGTAGTGCAGGTATTATTGCCGTCAACTTAAATGAAGGTGATGAGTTAATCGGTGTTGATTTAACCGACAGCACTAACGAAGTTATGTTGTTCTCTGCGGATGGTAAAGTGGTTCGCTTTGCAGAAGATTGTGTTCGCCCAATGGGACGTACTGCGACAGGTGTTCGTGGTATGAAACTGAGCGATGACGATAAAGTGGTTTCACTTATCATCCCTCGTGGTGAAGGTGATATCTTAACCGTAACTGAAAATGGTTATGGTAAACGTACTGCTCAAAGCGAATACCCAACGAAGAATCGTGCAACACAAGGCGTTATCTCTATTAAAGTCAGTGAGCGTAACGGTAAAGTTGTTGGTGCAATTCAAGTTGAAGAAACTGACCAGATTATGATGATCACGAATGCGGGTACATTAGTTCGTACACGAGTTTCTGAAGTCAGCATTGTTGGACGTAATACACAAGGTGTTACCTTAATTCGTACAACCGAAGGTGAGTTGGTCGTTGGCTTGCAACGTGTTGAAGATGAAGATGATGCATTAGATGACGATGAAGTTAATGAAGTTATTAACGAAGAGTCATCAGAAGCACCTGATTCAGATTTAGCGGATGATGCAGACGAAGAATAATATTTATCATTATTGTGATGTATAAATAAAAGAAAGCAGGCATAATTGCCTGCTTTTTTTATATGGTAGGATCAGTTCATCATCAGAAAAAATTATCTTGATGATAAAGATCATATCATTCAGACATACAGTAACTTCTGCTAGAATAGAATAAGTTTCTTATGCGGTAGGCATTATTGATTAGGGTGGTTGTTTGAGATATCTCTCGTCCTTTAAAACATCGTTAAAAATTTCCCGCTACCTTTTTCGTGTATTAGGTATCATGTTGTGGGCGATGGGTGCATTGTTAACCATGTTTTACCTCATCAATATTTTCAATGATACAAAGTCAGATATTCGGCAAGAGTATAGTAATAACTACACCAATCTCCTTGGCTTCTTTAGGCAAACTTCTGGCACCATCCGTGATTTACAATACCTCGCAGAACGACATCAAGAACAGATCAATTTAAATCCGAGCATGAAAAATTCATTATTTTATGAAGGACCTTTTTCACTTCATAAACTTAATGACACTGCGGATTGTGAATTGTTTAAAGGACAAACAAATAACTATTTTCGCTCATTTAACAGCATCTTATATTATTGGAAAGATAATACACCCGCCCTGCAAGGAATAAACCAAGTCTTTATGGTTGGCTCCCATAGCATGTGTATGATTAACTTCCCTTTGCGCGCATCCCCTGTTGATACTGAAATGTTGAAAAAGATGGTTTACGAAAATACACGTAACTACATCAATCAACGCGCACAAGGTAAAGAGGTTAACCAATATTGGATAGTGCCAGATGCAAAAGGAGATAGCGGCATTTTATATGTTATGTCGCCAGTTTATGCCTCAGGTAAATTTATTGGCTTGATCGGTATTGAAAGGGCAATTCGCCTTGAATATTTTTCTCCCGCCAAAGACAGAGTGATTTCAATTCACCTTCTTAATAGTAGAAATACCACTGTTTTAAGCTATCCAGCAGAAAATAACTATCATGCCGTTAAACAAGTTCCTGATGTTAGTGCCCCTTATTTTGGTTTTGATGAAGACTTTAGTGACTTAGTTGCTAAGCGTAAATTATTACCTTCATCTTTTAGTGTGGTGTATTCATTACCACTCAAACAAATTTTAAATGAATTTAAATTTACGATTTTTAATGCGCTGATCTTAAATATTATTTCAGCCATTATGATTTTTATCTTCGTATGGATCTTTGAGCGAAAAATATTCTCCCCAGCTGAAAACAATGCCTCTCGTCTGGAAGAACACGAGCAGTTTAACCATAAGATTGTAGCATCAGCGCCAGTTGGGATTAGTATTCTTAGAATACGTGATGGCATGATCATTTTAAGTAACGAACTCGCTCATAACTATTTTCGTTTACTTAGCCATAGCGATAAACAAAATATCCTCTCTATTATTGCAGAGAAAAGTAGCAATATGGTCGATGTAGTGACCAACAATCGTAATCATCTGCAAATCAGCTTTGTTAATTCACGTTATCAAAATGAAGATGTGGCCATCTGTGTTTTAGTGGATATTAGCGCACGGGTTAAAATGGAGCGCTCATTACAAAACATGGCGACAGCTGCGGAGCAAGCTAACCAAGCTAAATCGATGTTCTTGGCAACTGTCAGCCATGAATTACGAACGCCACTTTATGGCATTATTGGTAATTTAGAGTTATTACAATCTCTTACACAAAGCGATGATGCTGCTCGATTATTAAAAACGATGGATAACTCCTCATCGTTATTACTAAAAATTATTAGTGATATCCTCGATTTCTCGAAAATTGAATCTAAACAGTTAAAAATTGATATTAAGCCATTTAATTGTCGCCAAGTGCTCTCTTTTGTTATCTCTAACTATTTACCTTTGATTGCGAAAAAAGACTTAGCTATTTACTGTTTTATCGAACCTGATGTACCTAAAATTGTAAATAGTGATCCTGTTCGTGTGCAACAAGTTATCTCTAATTTATTGAATAACAGTATTAAATTCACTACGACAGGGTGTATTACCTTGCATCTTTATAAAGATGATTATTATCTCTATTTCGATATTCACGATACAGGGCGAGGGATCAGCGACAAAGCATTGCATGAGCTTTTTGAACCATTCTTCCAAGTGTCTCAAAATACAGAAAGTGCATCAGAAGGGACAGGATTAGGTTTAGCTATTTGTGAAAAACTAATTAACTTAATGGATGGGGATATCAGCGTTGTTTCCCAAGAAAATATTGGTAGCCGCTTTACAGTTCGTATACCTCTTTATGGTGCTTTAGAAGGCGTTGAGCCTTCTTCTAAACAGAATATTTATAAAGAAAGTAATGTTCGCTGTTTTATTGATATTAAAAATCTCTATTTAGAAGGCTTTATTGGTCGATACCTTCGTTATTTTGGCTTGAGTTGCGAATTACTTACTGAAGAAGTGGTGTTATCTTCAACCGATTTTATTATCACAGATTACGATATACCAAGAAAAGATAACTGCCAATTTATTAGGATCAACGAGCATTATTTTGAGCCGTCGAAGAAAACAGCTGGAAACGTATGGGTCTGCAGTACTTATAAATTAAACGAGTTAACAAAAATAATACTGCAATTGCCACAAAATAAAGTAGAAGCAAATTGTGTGGATATGGTGGAGCAAGATACTGATTGTAGCTTACAAACCTTAACGATTCTTATTGTCGATGATCACCCAATAAACCGCTTATTGTTGACTGATCAACTGAAAAAAATCGGTTTTAATACAGTAACAGCAGAAGATGGCTGTGACGCATTAACGTATTTAGCTAAAAATCATGTTGATATCGTTCTGACGGATGTCAATATGCCAAACATGAATGGTTATCAGCTGGCAACACATATAAGAGAAATAGGCAGTAATATGCCTGTGATTGGTGTGACGGCGAATGCGATTGCAGAAGAGAAACAACGCTGTATTGATGCAGGAATGAATGATTGTGTATCTAAACCTGTTTCGCTTTCTATTTTAAGAGAAGTGTTGGTGAAGTATATACCTAAAGAATAATTCTAGATCGTGAACAATAAAACGAGTAAAAAAACCAAGGCTAATTTATTAGCCTTGGTTTTTTTTAAGTCAAAATAAGGTAAAAATGACGTAATTACAAAGTATTTTGATAGATAAAATGAAACAAAGTACAGCCATAATAAGACAAGCCGATTAAAAGGAGAGTGAGGGAGTCTCTGTAACAGCCTATAAGCGAAAAAACTAGTAAAGGTACGATATAAGCCATGCAGCTTATAAGGTGCTTCTGAACAGGAAATATTTGCAAGAAAAGAGAAAGGCAAACCCAAAGAGAATGAGGGATAAAGAGTAAAAATTAAAAAGCAGAGAAGCTCCCACAAAGGGATGAGCTTCCTGATTTTATCGGTGCGACTAAGGTAACTACGGTGAAATTAATCTGGGCCGTTAATTTCCTTATCAATAGTCACTGATGACAAGTAATTAAGTAATGCGATATCGTTATCGACACCTAATTTCATCATGGCTGATTTTTTCTGACTACTAATCGTTTTAATACTACGATTAAGTTTTTTCGCGATTTCAGTCACAAGAAAGCCTTCAGCAAATAATCTCAGCACTTCACTTTCTTTTGGTGATAAACGTTTATCGCCATAACCATTTGCATTTACTTTTTCAAGTAGCTTCGCAACGCTTTCAGGCATAAATTTCTTGCCTTTTTGTAGTGCAGCCAATGCTTTTGGTAGATCAGTCGGAGCACCTTGCTTAAGCACAATACCTTCAATTTCAAGATCAAGAACTGCGCTCAAAATAGCTGGGTTGTTATTCATTGTGAGTACAATAATCGACAAATTAGGATAATGTCTTTTAATGTACTTAATGAGTGTAATACCATCACCATACTTATCGCCAGGCATAGACAAGTCAGTAATTAAAGCATCCACATTTAACTTAGGTAAGTTATTGATAAGTGAAGTCGAATCTTCAAATTCACCTACAACATTGACCCATTCAATTTGTTCTAAAGATTTACGAATACCGAATAAAACGATTGGGTGATCATCGGCAATAATAATATTAAGGTTATTCATGTTTAATTGTTACCTTGCTGCAGCAACTGTTGAATCCATTTATCCAGTTGAGTGATACGTTCTTTGATCTCTAATTCATTATGATTTTTTATGTCATGCTCTAAATATTCACAGCTTTCTCTGAGATATTCTAAATCTAACATGGCAAAAACCCCTTTTAGACGGTGAGCTGTCTGGGCTAGAGAATAAAAGTCTTTATTTGTTGCTTCTAAGTGTAGTTTTTCAACATCAATAGGAACAGTACTGATAAATAGTTCCTTATAATCACTACCATTCAACTTCTTCCTATAATTATTAAGAATTACTTCGTATTTATCAAGGTTATTATTTTCATCCCAAATACTCTCTTCAGTTGTATCTAGGGAAAATGACTCATTTTCTTCAATTAAATAAGTAATAGCCTCTATTAAAGGATCACCGAAGTTATAGTTACACTTTATTAAATCTTTTGATATTTTTTCAAATCCAACAATAGAACTCATTAATAATATTGTTGGAGATTCAGGGTTATCATTCGGCGTATCCTTAAGTATGATATCGTATTCAGGATAAAGATTCTCTCTATTTTTATCAAAGTATGTGGCGCCATATTTATCAAGCTGTTGACAGATAATTTTTTCTATTTCAGGATTTTTTATAGCGAGTTTTGCGTTTACTCCCTCTAATAATACGTTAAATGTTCGTTCTTCAGTATCTATATGCTGGTATGGGAGTGCAATTTGGAAATGAGAACCAATACTTTCTTGGCTCTTAATCGTTAATTCTCCTTGTATTTTGTTGCATAGCAAATGGCATAAATAAAAAATGATACCTGAATTAGAATAATATTTGTCTCCCATTGCTTGTCCTAAGAATGGGTATTTTATATTAGCAATATCTTGAGGGGTAAGCCCGCTTCCACTGTCAATAATATCTATAAGTATTTCTTCTTTATCTTTATTTTTAACTAAATTCAGATTAACGGTTATCTTTCCATAATTAGTCGTGCTAATGGCATAATTAATCAATGATAAAATAATCTTACTTAAAGCGGGACCATCGTTAATTAAAAGTAATCCAGGTCTTATATTATTGTGGAAATAAAGTGTTAGGCCTTTTCTTATCATAAAAGGTGATGCTGTTATCAGAATAGATTCAACTAATGTTGATAGTTCAAATTCATCCTTATGAATTTTCCATTCTTGGTTTTCTAACTTATTAATTAATGTAATGTTTTCTATCCATTCAGAAATGTAATTTGTTTTCTCTAATAATAAGCTAAGCAATTGTTGATGAGTGTCTTCGGGTAATAATTCTTTAAATTGATAAACCATCTCATTTATATCTTTGATAGGACGCATTAATTCTAATGACATATTAGATAAGATCTTGCGTCGTGCGATGGTATTTTTCTCATATTCTTGCTGTGCAAGTTGTAATTTTTTATTGATTAGCGCTTCGTTATCTTTATTCAGAAATATGAATAATGAGGTATTGTCAATATTGTTATTATTACTTGTTCTTATTTCATAAATTTCGTTGTTGATAGCCGTTTGAATTAAGCCATTGTGCTCAACTGCCATTTGGCGGATCTTAGATAAATCGATATGAGGCAGTAATTTTTCCGCATGACTATTACTAATAATCTTATGGTTAGAGGAAAAATTATAGACTAGTAATCCTATCGGAAGGTTTGAAATGATGTCGTTTGTCATCTCTTCTTTGATCCGTAGATTACGAGTCATAGAGATATAAGGGAAAACGTACTTGTTACGGATATAAATATGGCCAAAAACGGAGATAGAAATAAATATCAGCAGACTGATTAATAACCAAATATTTTTGTAGGCAATCTCTTTTATAATCGACTTCATAGGGTATTCATAAGAGAGTGAATATGGGATCCCAATAATCGGTTGAGAAAAAATCAGTGAAGAGCCATCGGTTGATATTTCAATGTTATTCTTGTCATAAACAGATTGCTGACCTGTCGGAAGTAATCTTAAGTAGTGTGGAGATAGCTCTGAAGGCAAGAAATTATTGATAGGCAAATCAAACGCCACTACGCTGGTTAGCTGACCCGGAACATTAAACATAATACGATAAGTATAGTAATAAATGTTTTCCGTAGACATTTTCCTAATAGGAGAAAGGCTCTCTTTTTCATCTAATGCAGTTGATTGCATCAATAACTCAGACCGTTTACTTTCAGCCGTTAATGTTAAATAGCTTTCTTTGTAACGGATCTCCGGTTTAAGCACAGAATGGGTCGTAATTAAGATAAGATCATTCCCTTTACCATTTAGATAATAAAGTGAACTGTAATCATTACGCACACCCCAAAGAATTTCGAGTGAATTTGCAAATCGTTGTGCTAACTGAAAGGTTTGCTCATTGGGTTTACCAAATATAATGGAATCTACGGTTTGGTCTCGTCCTTCAAGCCAAAATACATCAGAACGCAATTTTATTGGATTAAGTCGCAATACAGGAAACATCGAGGTATCGGTTATTTTATTTGATAACTGAAAAAGCTGATTAGAGTGATAACGGTAATCTTCAACCTGTCGAGAGAATTTGAGAGTTGTATTGTTGATAGCGTTTTTTTTGCTATCTAGCCAAGTGTCAAAATAACTGTAAGCGTATAGAAAAAGCGATATGACCATAAAAAGAAGGAATAGGGCATATAGACGAGTTAGTGTATTTGGCTTGAGTTGGTTCAATGTACGCATTCAGTTTGCGAGCCTTTAAGAGACAATGTAATTAAAAATAGAAAATTGAATAAACAATCACCATTATTCAGCCATTATATTAACAGGTTATCCTTTTAAAAGGGATATTCGGATGAACTTTGAGCAAACAAACAAAAAAATCTATTTTTTTTACAATCGGAGCTAGACAGCGGAGTCAGAGATAGGCATAATTCCGCGCTATGGAAGGATGGCCGAGTGGCTGAAGGCAGCGGTCTTGAAAACCGCCGATGGGAAACCATCCTAGAGTTCGAATCTCTATCCTTCCGCCAGAATTAGCCGGCTTAGCTCAGTTGGTAGAGCAACTGACTTGTAATCAGTAGGTCACCAGTTCGACTCCGGTAGCCGGCACCATATAAGAACCCGTTATCTCGTAAGAGGTAGCGGGTTTTTTCTTATCTATAATTCTCTTTTTTATTTTTCCTCTTATTTATTTTTATTTAGTTCCTTATGGGGTACTCCGTTTATTTCTTGATATCACTCTGCTTTTTTATCTTTAGTTATCAAAAATTAATCAATATATTAGTGAGTTAGCATTTTTTAAGCAGAAAGCGTTTGAAGATTGAGCAAACAGATAAAAAAGTCATTTTTTTTACAATCAGGACTAGACAGCGGGGTCAGAGATAGGCATAATTCCGCGCTATGGAAGGATGGCCGAGTGGCTGAAGGCAGCGGTCTTGAAAACCGCCGATGGGAAACCATCCTAGAGTTCGAATCTCTATCCTTCCGCCAGAATTAGCCGGCTTAGCTCAGTTGGTAGAGCAACTGACTTGTAATCAGTAGGTCACCAGTTCGACTCCGGTAGCCGGCACCATATAAGAACCCGTTATCTCGCAAGAGATAGCGGGTTTTTTCTTGGATCAATTTTAATATTGAAATGATATAGTAAAAAAACACCACATAAAAAGATTGTGGTGTTTTTGTGTATTATCGTGATCACCAACCCATCACAGACCAATTAAATACTCGTCCCAAAATTTTTACTTCTTCTAATGTCGAACGCTCATCTGGGTAATCAATAGTATTATAGCTACGGATGATAATGGTGTTATTGGGGAGTCGGTGTAAAATTTTAACTCTCAAAAGATCGCCTTGTTGAATAGCATAAATACCACCATCAACAATTTTTGTATGTCCTGTACTGATAGTGACAATCGAACCATCAGGAATAACTGGGGACATACTGTCACCATGAACTTTAAAAGCAACGGCATCACTAGGTTGAACGCCATAGCGATTAAATGTAGAACGAGAAAATCTCAATAATTCCACCTTTTGATTATCAGTGGTACAACTTCCGAAACCTGCAGCCAATTCAATAGTAGTATAGAAGGGGATCTCAACTTCATCTCGTTCTATCGGCGTATTATTATCCCAATCATCAACAGGTGTCATTTCATTTACTGAAACACCATCGTTTCTTTTTGCTCCTCGCCCATATTCTAACCATTCTGCTCGAACATCGAGCCATCGACTTAATGCTAAGATATTTGTTGGATCAGGAATTGACTCATTGTTCAGCCATTTCCATACAGCTGGAGCACTGACTTTTATGCCTTGCTCAGCGAGTGCATCTGTAATTCTTTTACCTAATCCACGTCCTGCAATCCCTGAATCTAAGCAAGCTTCTTGAAGCCTTTTTGTGAACTCCGTTTTATTATCATTTTTAACCACTAGTTAATTTCCTTTGCTGCTTGACGTCACTTTGGTTAAAATATAGCATTAACTATTAGTTAATAAAAGTGCGAAAAGTACAAAAAAGTAACTAAATAAACCAGTGCAAGAGTGGTAAGTAAAAATCACGTTGAGATAACGCCGTAAAATGCGGGTGATTTAGATGCATAAATGCCATGCCTTGTCGTGGTACATGGATGACCAATGAGTAGTGATAGGAAATCAAAAGGAGCATTAAATGAGACTAGCAGACTTACCTAAATATTTTTCACCAAAAAGCATTGTATTAAGTGATGTAAGAACAGTGAAGGCAGTAGATTCACTGTCAGTGACTGATGTGATGACATCAATTAGTTTAGCAACTCGAAAAGGGCGAATGGGCATAGAGTTATTTTTAGCTAAACATAGTATTAATCATCCCAGTGAAGCAATAGAAAGCCTTTATCAATATGCACTAACTCAGGCTTATCAATATAAAGCCATTGATAAACTTAATGAAGATGTGAAAGCTAACGTTTTACACATTATTGCTAATTATGCTTTCCAAGATTACGCAAGAAGTGCCGCAAGTAAGAAAGCGTGTCCTGATTGCAGTAATGGATTTATTGAAGTTGACGTTTTTACTACCAAAAGCTACACCTCAAAATCTGTTAAAGAGCTTGAGCGAAATTTTAAAAATGAGCTTAAAGTTAAACCCCAAAATAAAACTTCTTACCGTGAACTAAGAGAAACAACTCGAGTGGTTTGTCCTACATGTAAGGGGAAAGCTGAAATTCGTTTAGCATGTCGTTGTCATGGACGTGGTCAAGTTTTAGATAAAAAAGAGAGTGAAAAGCAGGGTATGTCTGTTTTCAAACCTTGTAATCAATGTTCAGGACGCGGGTATCCTCGTTTAAAATTCAGCGAAGTATTAGAGAAAGTACAAATGGTGGTGAGTGTTTCTAAAACTGCTGCGTACAGTAACTACAAGCCGTTATTTGAACATTTAGTTGAAGAGTGCTTTAAAGAAGAGTCCTTATCAGAAAAAATTCTGCAAGAAGTGACTGCTAAGTAATAATTTTCTCTATTTATTTATTTTTGCAGAAACTAGTTATTGACTTCTAGGAAAAATAAGCATACTATAACTCCACAGTGAGAGATTTGTATCTAAAGACCTCACAACAGAATATAAAAAGCCCCACTTTTGAAGTGGGGCTTTTTTGTATCTCTATTTTCGTAACTAATATAAATTAACGATATCTGTTAAATTTTATTTTCAATAGAAGACCACCATGTGGTCTTTTTTTCTATCTGCCACTTATCTAATTAGATAAAACATAAACATACTCATGTTAAAACAGTACTTAAATTTAAGTGCTGTGGATGAGTATATTATTTATTACAGTTCCTCCTATTGGAGGTAAGCCATGAGAAACAATGAAAGAAAATCCAGATCTATGGGAACAGATATTTATTGTCCTTTCTTCAATGAAAGAACAAGGAATATCAGCCTCTCTAGCTGGAGGAATGGCTATTCTTCGAGGTTTATATAACGGCGGAGGATGGAAAAAAACCTCTATAGATGGGCTGATGTGTGCAATGTTTGCTTGGTTTATTAAAGATATTCTAATTTTATTTAATATTAATCATGAGTTTGCTTACTTAGCCAGTGTGTTTATTGGCTATGTCGGAGTAGATTCCGTGAGTAAACTCCTTAAAGGAAGAGCAGGAGTTAAAAATGGCTAAAATAGCACGAGGTGAGCGTAATAATAATCCCGGTAATATCCGGCACGGTTCGAAATGGCAAGGATTATCCATAGAGCAAACCGATAAAGATTTTTGTCAATTTATTTCACCTGAATATGGAATACGAGCTATCTACAAATTATTACAAACGTACCAAAAAAAATATGGTTTAAACACTATTAAAACAATTATCAATCGTTATGCTCCACCTAACGAAAATAATACGGCAGGCTATATTATTAGAGCATCAAAAGAAATTGGTATTGAGGAAGATAATCCAATTAATACACAATTAAAAAATGTCGCTATTCCTTTAGCAGTAGTGATTGTTAATATTGAACTTGGCTATCAACCTTATTCAGAAAAAGTTTTTGAAGATGCCTAGTTGTTATTATGAATTATTTATTAAAAATAATGGCAATAGTGATTTTATGCCTAGGTATAGGATCGATTTGGTTAATTGATAAAAATAAATCCTTGAAAAAGGAATACAATAATATTAATCAATCTCTTATTCAACAGATTGCAGAGAATAAAGATTATCAATTAAGAATAAGTCAGCTTAATCAACTTGATAATCGTCATTTACAGGAACTTGTGCATGCAAAAAAAGAAATTGATCAGTTGCGTGATATTAGTGAGCGTACTCCTGAGCGGGTGTATATCAAAGCAGAATGCCCCAAAATATCAGCCAATTCCACCACCGGCTTGGTTGATGCAAGCACCGCCAGACCTACTGACACCGCTATCCGAAATTATTGGGTACTCAGAGAACGAATTGCGCAATCAGAACAGATCATTTTAGGTTTACAAGATTATATTCGGCAAGAGTGTATTAATTAAAAATCCCTTTAATTAATTTATAATCAATAAAAATTATTTATAAAATAAAATAGATTAAATTCTTATAAAGAAAAGGAGAGTTATATTAAGGAGGTAAAATGAAAGATAATGATATTAATATTGCCATTCGTGAACAACTATTAAAACAATTTAAATCAGCAAATATTAATGTTGATGTTATTGCTGGTTATCAGCCAGATAAAAAACAAGATAATAATATTATTATGTTTTTTCCTATAAAGGAGGTTGGCCAAGGTTGGCAAAAAAGAAATTATAATATTCAAGGTGATAATGCAAATCATAAAGAAAAACAACTGTTCGAATTAACATTTCAGGTTCAAGGTTTTATTAAACAACATCCAAATTTAACAGCAGGTGATTTAATTCGAATGACTCGAATGATTATTAATTCGTTGTCTTTTGTCGAATCAATGAGAAAAGTGGGAATAGGGATACAACGTGCGAGCGAAATTAGACGAGCGCCGATAATAAATGCTGGAAATAGTTATGAGCATAATCCCTCATTTGATTTTAATGTCACTTTTTCCAGTACGTTATCTTTAGACACTGCTGCAACAAATTTAATTATTACTAATCTATATCGTATTTAAGGATAAATATGTCTATTAAACAAACGCGCTATATTGATATTGCGAGCGCAGTTATTGGTGCATCAGCCGCACCTATGCGTAAACTTACAGCTCGTATTTTCTCAACAAACCCTAAAATTCCAGCAGGGAAAGTACTTGAATTTGCTAGTGGGCAAGTGGATGAATTACTTGGTGCAGGATCACCAGAAGCGAAATTTGCTCGTCAATATTTTAGTTATGTTAGTCCCGCACCTATTAGTAAACCTAAAGAGCTACAAATTGCTTCTTTTGAACCCGTAGGTCGTGCTCCGACATTATTTGGTACGCCAGCAGCAACGCTTGATAAATTAAAGTTAATTGAAGAGGGTGCATTTACTTTGACTATCGGTGATATCTCTAAAAATATTACTGATATTTCCCTAAAAGATGTTGAGTCTTACGCTGATGTTGCTTCTCTGATCCAAGCTAAATTAAATGCTGAAAGCGAACCTCAATTTGCCAATTGTTACGTCACTTTTAATGCACTTGATGGTGCTTTTTTGATGAGTGGTGGTGTACAAGAAAAAGCGAAGATCACCATAGATCACTCACCTTTAGCCGATGCTATGGGGTTAAGTGACGGAGAGGCATCTGAGGGTAATGTGGCACAAACGGCGCTTCAAGCATTTATCGCTGCAGAAGCGATTTCTGATTCATTTGGTAGTGCGACATTCTTAACCGAGCTTTCAGTAGAGCAAAGTGTTGAGTTAGCAGAGTATATTGCGGGTGAAAATGTAAAATACCAGCTCTATTTATCAGTTCCGGATAAACAAGCCGAAATTTATAGTAAAGCATTAATCGGTACCGCATCAACGGGATTAAATTTAAAAACAGATGATGACTTTTTTGTTCAAGCTCTACCGATGGCAATTATGGCGGCAACAGATTTTGATCGCACAAACGCGACGACTAACTATATGTATCGTCAATTTGGTATCACTTTCCCATCTCAAGTTAAGACAGATATTGCGGCGGATAGATTAGATAAATTACGCGTGAACTATTACGGTGAAACAGCTGTTACTGGCACTGATATTAGCTTCTATCAACGTGGTTTTTTATGTGGAAATGCTTCTAATCCATTAGATATGAGTGTTCATACTAATGAGCAATGGCTAAAAGCCCATATCGCACAGCAATGGTTAAGCTTATTGCTTTCCACTCGTGGTATTCCAGCGAATAAAGATGGTGAAGCAAGAGCGATGATGGTTATTGCGGGTGCGGTTACGAAAGCATTAAATAATGGCACTATTCTTATGGGTAAAACGCTGGCTGAAGTACAAAAAATCGCAATTACAGATGCAGCAGGTGATGATTTAGCGTGGCACGATGTACAAAATAAAGGTTATTGGTATAACGCTGAAATCGTTGAAGAAACAGGCCCTTCTAATTTACCAGAATACATCATGAAATATGTATTAATTTACGGTAAAGGCGATTGGGTTCGTAAAGTTGAAGGCTCACACAATTTAGTTTAAGGAACAAACAATGAACGATATTTCAGCAACAGGTTTAAGTTTAATTATTCAGGCAAGTAACACATTTCCTGCAGGTATTCCTATTACCACATTTTCAGATGATGGTGATCCTTTAGATTTACCAGCAGTAGATATCACTCAAACCGCAGTAGATATTAATGGTAATTTAGTGAGTTGGTCAGCGCCTACACCTCAAACTGTGACGGTTAATGTATTAGCGGGTAGTGAAGAAGATGAAAACTTGGCTATTTTGCTTGATGCAAATACAGCAAGACGAGGACGTCGTCATGCAAGCGATATTATTACATTAGTGGCTTCTTATGGTGATGGCTCTATTACCACTGCTCGTAATGGTCGAATTACTAATGGTAGTCGTGGTAATTCAATTGCGAGTGCTGGGCGTCTCAAATCTAAGCAGTACACCTTTATTTTCCAAGATTTTGATCGTGTCAGAGCACGTTAATTTTTAGCGTTATTCTTATTCATCTAATGGCGGCTTTGGCCGCCTTTTTTATGGAATTTAATTATGTTAATTAAACCAAAAGAGATCACTGTTATTGATAGTGATCGTGAAGAACATACTTTTATTATTAGCCGATTACCTGCAACTATTGGGCGAGAAATTCTTGCTAAATATCCTTTATCAAATGCACCTAAAATTGGCGATTATGAAGTTAGCAAAGAAGCCATGTTAAAAATGATGGCTTATGTGGCAGTTGAAAAAGAAGGGCAAGAGATTTATCTAAAAACCAGCACATTAATTGATAATCATGTGCCTGATGGGGAAGCTTTGATTCGTCTTGAACTCGAAATGCTGAAGTACAACACCAGTTTTTTCGGCAAAGACGGGAGCCCAAATTTCCTACAATACCTGCTAGGCAAGTTCAGCGGTTCTCTCCCGTCGATTATAAAAACGCTGATGGCTTCTTTGCAGTCATCATCTCCGCGGGTTTCGCCTCCTTCACAGAACTCAAAACAACTATAGATCTAGAGGAAGCCTTTGATCTGTGGGAGATCGCGATTACTAATCGTTATAACGAGGCGCTTGCGGCGTCAAAGGAGAGATAATGTCTCTATTACAGGTATTTTCTCAGGTACTAATGTTGGAGGCTGAAGTATCTGATAGTGCATTAGCAAATATTAGAAAATCAGCAGATGAAATTCTTGTTGAAATGAAAAATATTGAACAGGGGGTTTCAGGAGGTATTACTAGTTTCTATAACTTTGTTCAAGAAATTCACCTCAATCTTGGGGAATTACCCGAAGATCATGACATAAGTATTTCATTTAATAGTGATGAAATGACAAGTGCTTCTGTAACTATTGAAAACTCAATTCAAAGCATTGTTAAAAGCGCACTAATGGGAACGCAAGAGTTTGATAAATTCTTGCAAGAAATCTTAGTGGGCATGCTGGGCTTATCACTTAATGAGCCAATAAATATTGATCTTAATATCAGTGAAACTCAAGATAAAATTAATTCAGTAACACAAAGTATTGATGACCTGAAAAGCGCTATGTCGGTGTTAGATTACCAAAGAGGATTGGTCAATAATAGTGGCGGTGATGAAGCTCATATTTTAGCAAACCTGAATGCTGAATATGATGCAATGGAGGCGCAATTATCTTCACTTAATGGTGAGTTGAGTTCTTTAACTGAAGCTGAAAAGAAAAATAAAGAAAGTAAAATTGTCATCGATGCACTGATTAAACAATTAGGTGCTGATTACGATACTTTTATTACCATAATGCAAACGCAAGGCATTGAAGCGGCAGTTAAAGAAGCAAAGGCTCAACGTCGATTAGGTGATAGTGTTGATGAAACAGGTAAAAGCTATCAGAAAACCACAGCGAAAATGAAGGACTATATTCTTAACGCCATTGGCGCTAAGGATATTACGGGGACTTTGCAAAAGGTTTTTTCTGCTTCATTAGATCGCGCCAAAGAAATAGAGTCGCTAGATAAACTGAGTAAAAAAATAGGTATCGCAGCTATCGATATCGATGCATTTTCAGGTGCTATGGCTGAAATTGGGGGCACAAAAGAGGCCGCTCAAGCTGATTTGACGGCAATGGCCAATGCATTTAATGATACAGAAGATCCTATCGAACAACTTTTAAAGACCGCAGATAAAGTCAAAGGGATGAGCTTTGATGGTGCCCAAAAAGAGCTGGAAAAACTGGGTGTTGTCGATGAAAAAACCATTGAATTAATGATGAAGGGGCGCGAAGAATTAGAGCGCACAATGGGGGTTCAAAAACAATTTTCTGGTATTAATGATGAAAGTATCGAAAGTTCTATTCAACTTAATACAGTAATGAATAAGTTTGATCAATTAGCAGCACAATTAAAAAATAACTTTTTAGAGATAATTATTCCCGTTCTTGCAAAAGGAATAACGTGGTTTGATAAATTAGTTAATTTTTGTATTGACAATAAAGATTTTGTTATCGGTTTCTTTTCAGCTATTGGTAGTGCTGTTGCCATTTTTTATTTACCTGCAATGGTGTCTGCGGCAGTTGCTACACTTGCAACGGCACTTCCTATATTAGCTATTGCTGCTGTTATTGGCATCTTAGCGACGGCATTTAAACTCGTTTATGACGATATTATGAATTTTATTAATGGTAATGATTCAATGATAGGCAGTATATTGGATCAATACCCCGCGCTTAAAGACGCAATAATGATTGTATGGGAAGCATGGCAAGTTTTTGTTCAATCTTTAACGATTGCTTCAAAGGCTATTGCTGAACATGTTATTGCTGCTTGGAATTATATATCTGACGCATTTAATCAATTTGTTATAGCGCTTAATGCAGGCATTAATAATATTATCGAGTGGGGGCAATCAATTATTAATGTTTTTGTTTTTGTCTCTGATGCTGTGGTTAGCGTATTTAGTTGGATGTGGGAATATATAGAGAAAATATTAGGTTGGGTTAATGAAGGTATTGATTCAATAAAAGGGATTTGGCAATCAGCAAAAAGCTTTTTAGGTATGGAGGATGCTGAAAACGAAATAAAAGTTGTTCAAAAAGTAGAGCGACAATTATCTGACGAAGGCAATCTCAATTACACCATTCCACAACCAAAGCCAGCAATACCCTATTATAATCCAGTACAAGATGTAAATGCGTTAAATAATGGATTAACACTGTCATCAACAAATAGTTTAAACCCGATGACCAGTCAAATGATCAGTAACCAATCAAGCGTTAAAAATGAAAGTAATGTTCAAATTGGTGAAATTAGAATTGAAACATAAGCCACTGACGGGTCTGGTGTTGCGAAAGCGATTAATGAAACATTGATAAATGAAGCTGCTAAAGAAATTTCAGAGCACTACTCTAGCGGAGGTAAGAGTTAATTATGATAACTGAAGTTAGAATTTTTGATTTAGAGTCATTTGCAACACTATTTGATAGCGTTAATCCGATGAAAGTTTCGATTACTGATAGTCACCAAGTTATTAAATTTGCGGTTGAAAATGGTGAAAATCGTAGCGACCACATCATTGTTGATCCTATTAGTATAAGTGTCGAATTACTATTAACGGGTGATATTGTGAATCGTTACTCTATTATCAAGCAGCTTTATGACGAACACACACTGGTGGGAATTCAAACTAGAGCCAAAACCTATCAACCGATGTTGTTAGAGAGCCTCAGTCATGATGAAGATCCCCAAAAAGTGAATGCCATCGAATTAAAACTCAAATTTATAGAATGGAAAACAATAGAGCCTGAATATAATAAAAAATCTTCTAAATCGACAAAAAAACCAAAGCAAACCTCAACAGTCAATCGTGGAAATGTCAAAAGTAAAAAATCAACACAAATAGGAAAAAAAGAAAAATAGGAGGTAGATAAAATGCAAACTATTCCATTACAAGCTATTCCTAATCAGCGATTTTCTGTCGAAATAGCTGGTGTTGATTGGATTTTTACGTTGAAGGTCGCTAATCAAACCATGTTTTGTGATATTGAGCGAGATGGTGAAGTACTTATTACAGGTATTCGCTTGGTCGCTAATACACCTATTATTCCTTATCGTTATTTAAACCAAGGGATTAATTTAGTTTTTTTAACAGAAAATGATGCTTTACCGTGGTATGAGGAATTTACAAAAACACAATCATTAGTGTATTGGAGTAATGAAGATGGATCTTCGGCGAATAAGGGTGGGGATTGAGGTCGGCGAAAGGCTTCAATGGTATGAAGGATTGCGTATATCAGCAGGAGGAAAGAAATATGCAAATCCATTACAAAACGAATGTAAAATCGCTATTACAGGGCTTAATGCCGAGACAAGGGATTATTTGCTGACGGAAACCAGCCCTTATAATAAAAATAAGCAAGCTCGGCGACTTTATTTAGAAGTTGGTCGAATTAACTCTGGTTTATTTTCGCTTTTTATTGGCGATATCGTCAGTGCAGAAATAGACTCTCCTCCGAATGTCACCGTAACGTTATCTGCAAAAACCAGCCATTATTGTTCTGGGAAAATTATTTCTTCTAGTGGTGGCGCAATTCAAAAATTGAGTGAAATCGCGTTAGCCATTGCTAATGACTGTGGTGTGAAATTAGATTTTCAGGCGACCGATAAGAATATTGCTAATTGGTATTATTGTGGCTCCGCATTACATCAAATAGAGCGTTTACAAGAGTCAGGAAATGTTAAAGCTTTTATTGATGATGATACGTTATTCGTAAAAGATGACGATAAAGCATTAAAAAGCCGATTTCGTATTTTGAATATGAATTCAGGCATGATTGGCATTCCTAAAGCCACAGAGAGTGGATTGACGGTGAGTTATCTTATTGATAGTACCTCTGAATTAGGCGGAATGCTTCGCCTTGATAGTAAACTAAATACCTCACTAAATGGCGATTACATTATTGAGCAGCTTGAATTTAAAGTTGCCTCTCATGATGCTGATTTTGCCTATACCGCAACATGTAAACGAGCTTAACTATGAGTAAACCCAATAATGATATTGCCAGTGTTGGTTCACTGGCAGGGGCTTTTTCGTCTGCATTTCGCCATTTTATGATGAATACAGATGATATGTTACCCGCAACTGTCATTAATTATGATGAAAAAACCAACCGAGCCATGATAAAGCCCTTGGTCATGATGTTGACTACGGATGATGAAAAAATCTCTCGAGCCCCTGTTGCTAACATTCCTGTGTTTCGATTTGGTGGCGGTGGATTTTTTATTAGAGCCCCCATTAAACCCGGTGATTTTGGCTGGTTAAAAGCCTGTGATCGTGATATTAGCCTTATTTTTCAACGTGGTGGTTTAGAAGATCAACCCAATACAACACGATTACATTCGTTTAGTGATGCTATGTTTTTTCCTGACACGATCAAAGGATGGGCTATTGATGGGAGGAACATTGATGCCTTAGTTATTCAGTCAATGGATGGTTCAGTCTGTTTCTCTCTTCATAACGATAAAGTTGTATTAGAAACCCCAAAATATGAGATCAACGCACCTGAAACGATATTTACTGGCAATGTTACTGTTAATGGTAATTACGCTGTAAATGGTAATAGTGATTCACAAGGTGGGCTGATGCGCCATAACGGAAAAGATATCGGCTCAACACATACTCATAGTGGGGTGCAAGCAGGGAAAGACAATACAGGGAGTCCAATATGAGGACATTTTCAATAAACCAGCAGAATGATTTTGCGATAGGTGCTGATGGTAACCTTCAAATTTGTGACAACGATGATGCAGTAAAAAATCTCTGTCAGCATTTTATTAAGGCTGTCCGTGGTGAAATGCTACATAAAAAAGATAAAGGTATTCCTTATTGGTCAGCAACATTTAGCCGACAAGCTGATCTTCCTTTATTTGAAATGGCGTTTCGACAACGTATTGCTGAAATAGAGGACGTTGTCTCTATCACTTATTTCCATGCTTTTCTAGAAGAGGGAACATTGAAATATCAGGCAGATATACGCACGATATATGGAGGATTTACATTGAATGGCTGACTATCGTTATATCAATAATAAAGGTGTGATTGTTCCTGATACATCAACATTACGAAATCGTGTAGAAGACGAATTTCGTGCTGTATTTGGTCAATCCATTAATTTATCGCCAGAAACTCCACAAGGAGTATTGGCGACTATGGAAATTGAAAATCGGGATGCGATTGTTCGTAATAATGCTGAACTGGCAAATCAAATAAATCCAGATATTGCTGGCGGTATTTTTCTCGATGCAATATGGGCTTTAATGGGCGGCGAGCGTATTAATGCCACACATTCCTATTTAAGTGATGTCGAGTTTATGGGTATTCCCGGTACTATTATTCCTAAAGGTTCTCAGGCACTCACAATAATGGGGGCTGTTTTTGAAACGTTATCGCCATTAATTATTGCTAATAATGGGAAAATTAATGGCGATATGCGAGCCAAAGAATATGGCTCTATTACTTGTAGTATTGGGCAATTAAATAAAGTGGCAAGTTCTGTATTAGGATGGGAAAAAGTGAATAACTTAACCCATGCAGTTGTTGGTCGTCATGCTGAGTCAGATATAAAGGCAAGGCGTCGGCGTAAACAAACACTCGCTAAAAATACAGTCAGCGTTGCAGACGCAATTACTTCTTCGTTATATGAATTAGAGGGCGTTAATTCTCTTTCTTTTCGTGAAAATTTTAATGATAAAGCGTTAATTGTTGATGGTATTTCATTATTACCGCATAGCATTTACGTGTGTATAGAAGGTGGGGATAGCCATGAAATTGCTAAATCATTATTAAGAACAAAAACAATAGGTGCTGCATTTAATGGTGATATTGAAATAAAGGTAATAGAGCCAGCAAGTGGTCAAGAATATCCTATTAAATTTTCACGACCGAAAGAAATATCGGTGTTTTGCCGTGTTTCTGTAAAAAAATCCAATATTGATGCACAAACCATTATTCCTAATGCGTTAGAGAAATGGGTACAGGGTGAAATAGATGGAGACAATGGGTTGGTGGTCGGGCGAGAAGTCTCCCCTTTTGAAATTTCAGCGGCGGTTAATGCGGTGGAGCCTCATTTATTTGTCACTAAAGTGGAGCTTTCAACAGATGGAAAGAATTGGAATGTTGCATTAATTCCTATTGGTCTTAATCAAATTGCCCGATTACCAAAAGGGGCAGTACAAGTGGTGATCGTATGAATATTCAAGAATTTGATTTTCATTCTGATCTACTTAAAGCGATCCTCTGGCAATATGAAAATGCAGATAAGCTAAAAGCATTAGCACATTTAAAAGCAGCTTACTTTAATCAATCTACGGTTTCATTTTGGCAAAACTGGTATCGAGATGTATTTAATATTGATACAGCTAACGACTTTGGTTTATCCGTATGGTCACGTATTTTAGATGTGCCTTTAGGGATTGATATTCCTCCTAGTGATAAAAATAAAATAGGTTTTGGCTTTGGTAAAAAGAAAACCAATTTTAAGGCAAACTTTAGACGAAATGCGGATTACACTCTATCGCTGACTTTAGATCAAAAAAGAATGCTGGTGAGAATGCGTTATTTTAATCTCACTCAAAGTCCTACCGTGACCAATATTAATGAGTTTCTTAAACGTTTTTTCTGGCGTGAAGATAGCAAAGTCTTTGTGCTCGATCCTTTTGATATGACGTATATGTATTATGTTTTTAATTTTAATCCAGATGAACGTTTACGTCTTTTATTAGAAAACTTCGACTTAATGCCGCGTCCTTCTGGCGTGGGCGTCAAATATCGTATCGTAACCAAGAAGGCCTTTGGTTATGGTCAATATCGTAAAAACTTTCTGAAGAGTAATTTCGGAGAATAATTCCTATGACTAAAATATTTAAAACCCCCTTTGCAACACAAGGGGATAAAACAGTTGTGCCTGTTGAAATTCAATCTGATGGTTCTGTGTCTTATACACAAGGTTATGGTTACGATTATGAACGTGACCAAGTTACTGATCCAGCAGCAAAAGATATTGAACGTGAAAAAATGAATAGTTTATTTCACGATATCACCGAGTCTATTGGTGAAATGCAATTGCAGGGTTTTGCTAAGTGGTTGGAAGCAGGCAAACCTTATCCTATTCGTAGTGTGGTTTATCATAAAAATAAAGCTTGGCAGTCTAAAATTGAAAATAATAATGTTGAACCAATTGCTGGTAATGCATGGATTGAATTAAAAGCGGATATTACAGCGAATGAAGTTGGCGCTTATTCTAAAGACGATGCGGACAAACGCTTTCAACCACTAGGTAAATATCAAGTTGAAGGTCATAGTTATTCAAAAGCCGAAACTGATACGAAATATCAACCGAAAGGGAATTATGCCCCTGCGGGAAATTATGCTACTAAGGGCGAAAGCTATACCAAAGTAGAATCTGATGGTAAATATCAGCCAAAAGGAAGTTATCAACCGTCGGGCGATTATGCGACTAAAGGTGAAAGCTATACTAAAGCTGAATCTGATAGTAAATATCAGGGGAAAGGGAATTACCAAGTAGCGGGTTATAGTTACTCAAAATCTGAAGCGGATAATAAATATCAAGCGAAAGGTAATTATGTTGCTGCCACACGTAAAGTTAATGATAAGCCATTGAGTGGTGATGTAACGGTAACATCGCAAGATATTTTTTCTAATCAGGCGATTTCAATTGGCGCTAATCAAAATTTAAATAACTATAAAACAGCGGGTATTTATTTTCAGCCAGCGAATGCAAATGCGACTACAAATTTAAATTACCCAGAAACCATGGCGGGTACATTAATTGTTTTAAAAAATGCGGGTATTACTCAACTTTATTATGTTTATAACACGAGCCGTATTTATTCTCGTAGCCAGTATGATAAAGGTAATTTTACACCATGGGCAAAAGAGTTTAATAGCCAAAATAAACCAACCGCAGGTGATGTAGGCGCATATTCCAAAGGCGAATCAGATGGTAAATATCAACCCAAGGGGAATTATCTAGCTTCGGGGTATAGTTATTCAAAAGGTGAGTCTGATGGTAAGTATCAGCCGAAAGGAAATTATTTAGCTTCTGGATATAGTTATTCAAAAGGTGAGTCTGATAATAAATATCAACCAAAAGGGAACTATGCTCCCGCAGGTAGTTATGGAGCTAAGAATACGGCTAATAAAACTGGAAGTGGGTGGTGGAAATGTGGTGATACAGGCATTATGCAACAGTGGAATGAACATAAATGGAGTGCAGGGCAGTCATTAGATTTTAAATTTTCAGTGCCTTTTCCTAATACTGTTTTGACAATAATGGTTACAGCCGCAGATGGGTATGCAATGTTAGGTACAACTAACCGAACAAGGACAGGGTTCACTTTAACTGGAAATTCTGGTTATATCCATTTTACATATATAGCGATTGGGTATTAATTTTGATTCTGAGTGTTAATTCTCAACTTTCTATTCCCAACAAAAGCCACCTATTTTATAGGTGGCTTTTCAGCAATAAGATAAAACTACTCTTTTATCTTACTTTTGTCCTTATCATCCACTTCAATTGGAATATAATAATTAACATCTTTTAATAGTGATGCAGGTTTGTTTAAAAGAATTGAAATAGGATAATCATCTTTAAAAATATACTCTTCAATATCTGGAGCACCGTTCTTTCTTGGTATATTGAGTTTTCTAAGTAAAATACCATAGGTGTTATAGATGATATCTTTATAATCTAATTTTAATAATGCTTCAGGAATACTAAATTTTAAATATCTTGTGTTTTCTATCTGAGTTCGATGAGTCAATTGAGCATTATAAATTTCAGGCGTATTACCCATCATAGTTGAATATTTAACGGTTAATTCATCATTTTTCTTAGATAAAATATTATGTACCGCATAGACTTTATCATGTTTATAAAGTGCATATTGAAAGAAAATCTTCCAGTAATCTTCCCGCGCTTTTTCTGTACTAAAATTCCAATCAATCATATTTGCTTTATAGGTATGCTCTATACCGATTAATGGAAGAGAGTCTATTGTGACAATCTCAATATCGAGGTTAAAACCACTAAATTTTCTTAACGGTAGTGTAAAGCCGTGAGCTTGCCAATTCTCTTTTCTACGATAATTATAAGGCGTTATATTAAACAGTTTTTTAAACGCTCTTGAGAATGTCTGCTGAGAATCAAAACGATATTTTAACGCAATATCAAGTAGTGGCGTTCTTTGTAAACGTAATTCGACCGCAGCACAAGAAAGACGCCTTGCTCGAATATAAGAGGCTAATGTCAGACCTGTTTGTTCTTTAAACATACGTTGAAGATGCCATTTCGAATATCCTGATTTCTGTGAGACATTTTCGAGTTTGAGATCTTTTTCTAAATTCTCTTCAATCCAATAGATAATATCTGTAATGACATTTTCGCTAAACATATTTAGGCTCTGATTAATAATTTATTTTCGGTAATATAAAAAGAAAGGCATTTAACCAATTTATATTAGATACTGTAATTAAATTAAGTTTGATTGTAAATTTATAAAAACATTGTAACTTATAAAGTGTATTTAAACGGGCATCTATATTTTTGAAAAACCGATCTAGCTTTAACTGATTGATATATATAGCGTAAGTTAATGTCATTTAAGTTTTAAACCAACCATTAAATATTTTTTCTTTAATAAAATCTAAGCTAAATGTGTTATTTTTATAATTAAATTAATATAAGTAATTATCCGTATAATAATAAATAGTTATTATTCTAATTTAATAGAATATAACTACATTATCCGTTTTGTTTTGGAAAAATTAACTAAAAATAGAGAAGATAAGTGCCATAGGGAAGCTAAGAGGCCAAGTTAAGGCGATTAATAATGCACTTAAAAGGCGCATGGCTAGGCTAGGATCTTTGGTTAAAAAGAAAGTAATAATAAACGATATTACAGCCCCAATAAGGTAGCTTATTCCAATAATAGAGATAGCAGACATAACAGATCATTCAGTAAATAGACTGCAACAATTGTACTCCAAAATTGTTAAAGAAACAGAGGAATAGGGCAAACTTTTCAATAAATGTCATTACTAATGTGCAAATTTTAAACATTCATCTCATTTTTGATCTCCGATTTCTTTGCGGTGTAGTCACACAAGATAATAACAAGGTTAAAGCCTAAAAATCAAAAAAATAAAATGTAGTAGATTGATTTAGCTGATTATTTGTAACAACCTTTATTGTTTTGAAAAGAGGGTTATTAAAAAATAGAACAAAATGGTATCGATCTTTTTTAGTGGTTTCACTATAAAAATTAAAATTTTTAAATGCTGATTTTTAAGGCAGGATAGTGATGAAGAGATAAATTCAATGTTTGTAAAGTGCACAGGTTAATTATATTACATCATGATATCGACAGAATGTAATAAATGGGATGAATGCCATTTTATACATACTTGTAGATAAATGAGCTTATGGATGGCGCGACTTAATGGATTTAAGCGTTAGCTAGGAAGCATTTAAAATCCCCTTTTAAGATTGAAAAGGGGATTTATTTTTATGTCTTTTTCGGATAGGGGTTAATAGCCGTCACTATATTAAAATGGTAACTTACCAAAGTCGTAATCCGCCAATGACGTTTATTTTGATGAAAATAAACGCTGTTTTGATTAATAAATAACTAGCGTGGTAGTTTTTATGATCCCTTATCAATCAACTTTGACGTTTTGGTTTGAAGAATGCACACCAGAGCAATGGTTTAAAAAAGATATTCAGTTTGATAAAGAAATTAGCCGCAGATTTGGTGAATTATGTTTAAGTGCGAGTCGTGGCGAGCTGGCATCATGGAGAGAAACAATAGAAGGGCGCTTAGCTGAGATTATTATTCTTGATCAGTTCTCACGTAATATTTGGCGTGATACGCCAAAAGCTTTTGCCCAAGATAATATGGCATTAATCTTAGCGCAAGAAGCTATCCGATTACCTGAATACCTGACTTTAACACCTGTTAAACGTAAGTTTATTATCATGCCATTTATGCATTCAGAATCATCTAAAATTCATCAAGATGCGGTTACCTTGTTTTCTCAGCTTAATGATGAAAACACATATCAATATGAACTGCGACATAAAGAAATTATTGATAAATATGGTCGCTATCCTCATCGTAATGAGATTTTAGGCCGAACGTCTACACCCGAAGAATTAGCCTTTTTACAGCAACCGGGCTCTGCATTCTAAAAAAATGCATACCTAAAAAGGTATGCATTTTCGTTTATTTCTCTTACGGATTACTTTGTAAGAAAATTAAGACTACATTGTAATATGCCATAAGTTATAGAATGCAATACGACCTGATAACTCTGCAATAATGACCGCAGCAGCACAAGTTGCTAGCGTCATTTTTGATGCTTGGGCTTTTACTGCAGTAAATCCTACAATAACCACACCTAATGCTAATACAGCTAATTGGAATCCCCAAAATAGAGATTGGTCAGCGCTGAGTTCTGGGCCTGTAAAGCCAAGGAAACTCACATAACCAGAGCGAGTAGCAAAAGTGATAATGGCACCGATAATAAAGGACAATGCGCCTAAACGTCTTGAACCTGTTGCCATTGCTAATACACCACCGCCAACTAATAACGTCATCCAAAATTGCAATGTGGTGTAGTCTGTGTTCCAGTTAGCAATTGTAGGAATATGGTAAACTTGAGGAATTGACCAAACAAATGCTAGACCAAAAACAACGGTAAGTAGGTTACAAATTTCACGTAAGCCCTTCCATTTTTTCATCATAGTGAGTGCAACAGTTGCAAAAGCAAAACCTGTAAACACACCACTTAAAAACGCTTCATTACTCATTGGAGAACGACCAACGCCTAAGAGCATATTGAAAAAACGCAGTGGCTGACCAACGTGTAATCCACCAATACCTAAGCCAACTAATGTTAAAATCAGGGCTAAAATATTAGCATTACGCAGTTGGTTTTCATCAATTTGACCTAATTTTTTACTGATATAAGCAATAAGAAACAGGCCTGCTGCTGACGAACCTAAAACAGTAAAAAAGACTAGAGGAAGTTCATGCATGGTTTATACCTCCGCCGCATTTTGAACTGAGCCGGTTTTATCACCAGAAGGTTTCGCTTCTTTGTGGGCTTTGATCACGATATTTGGATTGGTCAAGCTAGGATCAGGCATTGGTGCAATACCACATTCAGTACCATGTTTTGCTCTGATCACTTCAATATCATCAAAATCAAGTGCACGTTGAGGACAAGACTCAACACAAACCGGTTTCATGCCTTGTGCTACACGCTCGTAGCAACCATCACATTTAGACATGAGTTTTTTCTTCTCATCGAATTGTGGTGCACCATAAGGGCAACGCAATTCGCAATAACGGCAACCAACACAAATATCTTGGTTAACAACCACTAAACCATCTTCTTCACGTTTATGCATAGCGCCAGTTGGGCAACCTGCAACGCAAGTAGGGTTTGAACAATGGTTACAAGAAATTGATAAATAATAACTATAGATATTTTGTGTCCAGATCCCGTCTTGTTTTGCCCAGCTACCACCACCGTATTCATAAACACGGCGGAATTTAGGGCCTAGATCTAAATCTTTTTCATCCTTGCAACTGACTTGACACGTTTTACAGCCAGTGCATTTAGTGGAGTCAAAATAAAAACCATATTGCTTCATGAGTTAACTCCTTATGCACGTTTCACTTCAACAAGGTTTGTATGTTGTGGATTTCCTTTAGCAAACGGCGATGGGTGCCAGCTTGTTAATGTATTAATACATCCACCAGTATCTACACCTGTTGTATCAAGTGAACGCCATGCACCTTGCGGTACTGCAATCACACCAGGTAATACACGATCTGTCACTTTGACGAGAATATTTAAACGACCACGAGCATTATAAATCTCAGCAATATCGCCAGATTTTAATCCACGTTCAGCTGCATCAATTGGGTTTAACCAGAATTGATGAGGAATAGCTTCACGTAACATAGCAACGTTATAGTAGCTTGAGTGAACGTGCCCTTTATCGTGGAAACCCGTCATTTGCAGAGGGAATTTCTCTTTAAGCTTAACGTTTTCAACGCCTTCTTCATTTTTACAATATTCTGGAATTGCAGGAATACGATCGCCTTCTGGTAAAATCCAGCCATCAGTATCTTGCATAAGTTTTTCAGAATAAATTTCAATCTTACCTGACGCTGTTTTTAATGGATTCGCGATAGGATCTTGACGGAATGCTTCAAGTGCAACGTATTGATTACGGTTAGGTAATTTACGATCGATAATTCCTACATCATTAGTTTCTGCAAATGTAGGCAGTGCTGGGTTTTTCTCACGCATTTGGTTATAGCAATATTCAATCCACTCTTCGTAAGTACGTCCTTCGGTGAATTGCTCTTTGGTGCCCATCTTTTCTGCAATATCAGTTAAGACATCATAGCAAGGGCGGTTTTCCCAAAGTGGTTTAATCGCATTTTGTAAACGGACGACATAGTGGTAAGCACCACTTGCGTAAGAGTTATTGATAAGATCGTTTGTCTCAACGGTTGTCACATCTGGCAGTAAGATATCAGCGTATTTTGCAGATGGTGTCATGTGGTTATCCCACACTAAAATAAACTCACATTTTGATTCATCTTGCAGTAAATCATGTGTTTTATTCAAGTCAGCGTGTTGGTTACCAATCACGTTACTGGAATAACACCACATAAATTTAATACCCGTATCGAGCTTATCTTTATTTCTGACACCCGCATTTTTGCTGGTAAGTTGCTCACCGCGAGCAATTGCTTCAGACCACATAAATGTTGGGATCAAGGTCTTAACTGGGTTAGGTAGAGCAAAACTTGCAACTGGATAAGCAACGTTACCACCCCAACAACCTGTATTTGTACCAGGGCGACCAATATGACCTGACATTAATGGTAGCATCATAATCGCACGACAGGCTTGTTCACCATTTGAAGTACGCTGAATACCCCAACCTTGAGAGATCCACGCAGCTCTTGCACCGCCAATTTCACGCGCTAATTGGATAATACGTGCAACAGAAATACCAGTTAATTTGCTTGCCCACTCTGGTGTTTTTGCAATGCCATCAGGGCCATTACCTAAAATGTAATCTTTATAAGAGCCATTTTCAGGTGCTGATGCAGGTAGTGTTTGTTTATCCCAACCGACACAGTATTCGCGTAAGAAATCTTCATCGGTGAGGCCTTCTTGGATCATCACATAGCCTAATGCAGCGACTAACGCAGCATCAGTACCCGGATAAATAGGGATCCATTCTGCACCTAATGTTGTCACACTGTCGGTACGGCGAGGGTCAATAATGATAACTTTACTTTTGCTCTTATCTAACGCATTTAACGTTTCATAGAACTGACCACCACCAGACATACGTGTTTCAGCAAGGTTATGACCAAACATCACAACTAAATCTGAATTCTCAATTTCTGTTAACAGTGATTCCAGCATGTCACCATAAACATAAGGCACAATACCGGTTAATTGAGAGTATGAATAAGTACCATAGTCACTTAAAAAACCACCAACAGTACTTAATAAGCGTTTACATGCCGTTCTACCGTGTAAGTTTGCACCTGTAGAGCCTGTACCATATTGGTAATAAATAGACTCATTACCGTATTTTTCGATGGTATATTTTAATTTTTCCGCGATGATTGAAGTGGCTTCATCCCAAGAAATACGCTCAAATTTACCTTCACCACGCTTACCAACACGCTTCATTGGGTATTTTAAACGATCGGGATTATATGTTTTCCAACGTACAGAACGACCACGCAGACACGGACGAATTTGGTGAAGACCAAATGTTGAATCGTCATACATAGTTTCATTAGAAATACGACGAATAACGCCATCTTTCACATGAACTTTTAATGGACAACGGCTACCACAGTTCACTAAGCATGCACTGTATTTGATAGTTTCAGATGTCTCATCAGGACGAATACCCTAGGGAGTTTGAGCATTAGCAGCGAATGGTAATGAAACCGTTCCTGCAACAGCAGCAGCACCAGAAATAACGGCTGCAGACTGAATGAATCCACGCCGACTCATTTCAGTAATAGAAGTATTATTTTTAATTTTTGACATTGACATTACCCTAACATTTTTCACAACAAGTAAAGTTGTATATATATGTTAAGTTATAACCCTTCTACCTATAATGATTTATATCAATATAAAAAATGTTAACAAGGTTATATAAAAAAATAATTATTAAACAAATGGTTACATTTTTTGATAAATACCACTTTAGTGGTAAATGAAATATCAAATAAATAGGATTAAACAATCAATCGGTGTATAAAAAATAATATAACGATTATTATTAATATATAGAAAAACAAGATTGTTAACATGATAACAAAATAAGAGATTAAAAATATTTGTTAATAAGAAAAGTAAAAAAGAAGAATAATTCTCCTTTTTTACTTTATACAAAAATGATTTATTGCGGATTATTTTCGACAGGTAATCTGAGTGCTCTTACATCATTTCCGGTTGGAGATTGGTGAACTCTTAAGCCAAATTGAGGCAAAATAGCAAAGATATGATCAAAGATATCTGATTGAATCGCCTCGTATTGAACCCAAACGGTGGTGTTCGTAAAAGCGTAAATTTCAATGGGAAGCCCATCCGAGGTTGGGGCTAATTGTCTTACCATAATTGTCATTTGCTTATGAACATTAGGATGGTTTTTTAAATAAGCTTCAACATACGCACGGAAGGTTCCAATATTGGTCATGCCACGTTGGTTTAATGGTGTTTGATATTCATTGCCCAAGGTTGCATTGAATTGATTAATTTCACTTTCCTTATTTTTTATATAAGGAGTCAACAAGTGGGCCTTTTCTAGATCATCAAGTTGCTTTTTATCTAAAAAATGGATGCTGTTAATATCAAGAGCAAGACTTCGTTTAATACGACGTCCTCCTGATTTTGTCATTGCTTGCCAGTTTTTAAATGAGTCTGAAATTAGAGAATAAGTTGGAATAGTTGTAACTGTATTATCCCAATTACGCACTTTAACCGTTGTTAAACTAATATCAATAACGGCGCCATCAGCACCATATTTAGGCATTTCTAACCAGTCACCAAGGCTTATCATGTTGTTTGCAGATAATTGAATACCAGCGACTAATCCCATAATAGGATCTTTAAACACCAACATTAATACAGCCGTCATGGCGCCTAAACCACTGAGTAAAATAAGAGGTGATTTGCCAATAAGTAGGGAAATAATCATTATCCCAATCAGCACAGAGGCGGCGAGTTTTAAGCTTTGAAAAATACCTTTTAATGGTAATCGGCCAAATGAGGATGAATTTCTCATGATCTGCATACAGAGATCCATAATAGAGAAAAGCATCAACAAGCCAAAAATTAAGCACCACGCTTGGGCGCTGGTGGTGAGGATCTCTTGATCCCATCCACACCAGCGCTTGGATATTAACAACAACGCCTTGGATTAAAAACGCAAAACGACTAAATAGTTTATTTATTTCTAGAGAAAGTTGCCATTTCTGATCGTACTGACTTATGGCTTTGGAAATTTTAGGTAAGACCAACTTGTGCAAAATAAAATGAAGAATGATTGCGACAAGAAAAATAATGGCTAAAACGAGTAGTAGAGAAGCGAGTTGGGCATACTCCTCATTGAATTGACGTATCCATGTAAGCAGTTGCTGCTGCATAAAATATCCTCATAGTTAATGTGGGTCGTATATTAAGAGTATAGAAACGAGAGCTTAGTTCAAGAAGGTGAATTTTTTGTTACGACAAATGTGAGGGTAAACGAGATGATAATTAAGCGTAGCAGAGTGAATAAAAGCCAGAAATAGTCTTTTGTGCGATGAGGGTGCTATTTCTGGCTTTATGCTGTATTTTATTTTTAAATCAAATAATTACAGTAAACGAGTTGATGATAATTTTACAACAACTTGGTGCAGGTTAGTAATAAAAGAAGTCATTGATTTCATATTAAGTGTCCTATTAATAAAATGTGATTCATGTCACAAATATTTTCTAAGATTGATTTTAATCACATTTCCATAACAGTCAATAGCTTTATACAAAAATATTTTAAAATTTAAATTATTTTTTATTTTAAAGATGTTTTTTATCGATCAAGTAGAGGGTTTTCTATTGAAAACTTTCTTTATCTTATTGTTTATTTTCTCTTTTTTACTTTCATCTAACAACAATGCTTAGTTGACTTTTTTCTATTGTGATTTTCACTCAAATTTTTTGCTTTAAGCTAAAAATGGAATCGGAAAAAGAAAGGAAATCACTCAATGAATATCGAAACAAAAGAAGAACGTTTACAAAAAATTTTACAAGGTGAGAAAAGTGCAATAGCACTAACACCACCTGTTTATGGTGCCCATGCTCAAGCCGTTATTGATGCTGATGTGGATATTAAATTCAATCAGATAAAATCATCTCCTGATGAGCCTGATAACGAAGTAAAACTGAATCGAGTTATCAAATATGAAGTTAGTGTAACGGGGATTAATCTACGTTTGGCTGAATGGCGCACAAGTCCGAAAGGTATTTTAATTTTACCAAACAACAAAGATGTCTACATCACAATAGTGGATAACAGCAAAACAGAAATCTCTTTAACGGGTAATCGCAGTGGTGTGGCGTCATTACAATTGATCTTAAAAGATGAGGATAATGAGAATATTGTTTATTATGCAACACCAATACAAATTCGTGTTACCCCACCTAAAACCAATCCTAACACTGACTGTTCATCGAGTAATTGTGAACAATTTGATGACTTGTTGACAATACGTTCAGAATCTATGCAATGGCCAAGTCAGTGGGAGAGTGTTTCTAAAAGTTTTGTGGTACATCTTCAAGATAAAGAAGGTGAAGATGTTCAAAATAAAGAGGTTAAATTAACTTACAATGTAGAGAATAGTACATTGGCTGTTGAGCCAGAAATCTATAATTCTGATGGCGAGAAAATTAATATTGGCAAAACGAATAAATACGGTATTGCGAATTTTAAAGTCAAATTTAAAAAGAGTGAACCGAAACAAGTCGCTATATTTCATGCCGAAACTGAAAATAGTGAAGATCTAGATAAGCCAATTAAATCCAGAGATTATTATGTTGAAATGACAACGGAGAAATTACCTTCTCCTAAAGTGCCTGCAACATTAAATGGTATTCTCAGCTATCATAGTGAGAACTATTGCGTTAACGCTAATCTTATTTTAGGTCGTGATATTAGTGAAAGCACCCAAGTTGGGTTTTATTTTAATGATCAACTTAAGATGTTGCCATGTACTGATAAATCAGCCGTTTCTGTGAGATTAGAGAACCAGTCATTAACAAATGGCATTCATTACATTTCTTTCTTCACTGTTGATATCTTCGATAATATCTGTTTTTCTCGACGTGAGCGTATTATTGTTGATAACTCTTTAACTGGGGAATGCAGTAAGCAAATTAAAAATATTGCGCCCAAGCCTTGTATTAGTGTCACTATTCCTCAGATTTGCGATCGCTACTTTAATTCTGTCAATATTAGACTTGTTCCTTCTTTATGTTTACAAATTAAAAATCGTGTAGCGAAAATGAATATCCAAAAAATGGTTATCATTTTTAATGGTTATTCTAAGGTAAATAGTAGTGAAAGAACGTTGGTATATCGCTCAACATTAGAAATCTACGCTGATGATCCTCGTTTAGGTAATTTCTTACACGATACAACACCTAATAACGATCCTATTAATATGGTTGAGATCGTTGAGCCTGCATTAGAGAGTATTTTGGCTGATGCATTGCCTAATATTGAAGTAGGGCAACTAGGTATCCAAGTGATGGTATTTGAAAAAACAGGAAATTGTTACCTTTGCGGAGAAAATATGTATACGGTATCTCTGCGCTTACCTTGTGCTTAGTACAAATCTATTTTGCTTTATACTTAAGAGCCACCTTGTGTGGCTCTTTGTCTATGTTTCATCAATAAGATTATTATCACTAAATAGTCAATTAGTGAGTCATTCGTTTTATCGCACTTATTATCGATAAAATGGTGATAGAGCTTAAAATAAGTTGTATACCAATTAACGCCATGACGAGTGCGACTGAGGTTTCAGGGCCAAAAGCAATTAAGAAATAGGCAATTACTAAATCTAAAAATCCAACCAAGATATTAAACCAGCCATAAAAATTATCTTTGATTTGTTTAAAGCCTATATTTAGACGCAGTATACCCGCAAAAATAAATAGGAAGCCGATAAAAAAGGCGAGACTAAGCATACCTTGTAGTGGATCAGTGACAAAAATATAGCCAAGCAGAAGATAAATAAAACCCGTTAATAACGTAATCAACATTGACCAACCAGAAGAAACTTGAGCATTAAAACCACCAATAATGCTGGATATCGCACAGGCAAAAAATACAACACCGAGTAATACACTGATAACAATGCCAGAAGAAAGAGGGTTAATTATACAGATAAAACCTGCAATAAAGCCCAATGTGGCAATAACAGTCATTAAAGTACATTGTTTTTTAACCAGTTTCTCTGTTAGCTGAGATAAATTATTTTTATTAATATCTAACATAGCCACCTCTTATCCTTATATTTGATACATAAGTTAAATTATAGCAATTTTTGCTTATATAACATGACTTAGTTACATAAAACTATAATTAAAAAGAGGTAAGGATGAGGGGAGCATCTTTAAAATAGAAAATTGAAGGAGTAAGGTAGTGAATTGAGATAGATTGTTAATAAAATTTATAACGGAGGTAAAATGTCTGATATCGTGTATTTAGACAGTCACTTTGTACCTAAAGAGCAGGCTAAAATATCTGTTTTTGACCGTGGTTTTTTATTTGCAGATGCCGTTTATGAAGTTACTGCTGTTATTGATGGTCAGCTCATTGACTTTAATGGGCATTTTCAACGCTTACAGCGTTCATGCAAAGAATTAGGTTTATCGCTTCCTATTACCAAAGAGTTGCTAATTGATGTTCATCATCAACTTATCGAAAAGAATAATCTTCATGAAGGGCTTATTTATTTACAAATAACACGAGGTACTGATTCCTCTCGTTTTTTTGATTTTCCATCTTCATCTGTTCCTTCCACAATAGTTGCTTTTGTACAACATTCAACAGTTGTTAATCATCCTAATGCAAAAAAAGGGATTTCAGTAATCAGTGTTGAAGATATTCGTTGGCAACGTTGCGATATTAAAACAGTGGCATTATTAGCGGCGTGTTTAGCAAAAAACTATGCACATCAACAAGGTGCTGACGATGCTATTTTAATTAAAGATGGCTATATAACAGAAGGCAGTTCAAGTAACTTTTTTATTGTTAATCGTGATAATGAAATTATTACACGGCCGCTAAGTCAGGATATTTTACCTGGTATCACACGCCAAGCGATTATTCAATTGGCGCAAGAAGAAGGGCTTAAAATAACAGAACGTCGATTTACACTTGATGAAGCGAAAAAAGCAAAAGAAGCTTTTATTAGCTCTGCGACTACATTAATTTGGCCAGTTATTTCAATCGACAATGAAGATATAAATCAGGGAGCCGTTGGGCATTTATCTCAACGATTACGAGAGATTTACCTTGATAAAGCACTTAAAAAATAATTGTCTAGACAGACATTCTCTATCGAATTTATCGCACTGCTTTCAGATTTTTATTGCTATATAGCAGTGCGGTAAATTTACCATTTACTATGTTAATTCGTTTTACTATGTTAATTATGATGCTCAATAATCATGACGGCAGTTGTATCTGGCTCTAAAGCTCGTAATACATGAGTGACGTCACCGGGATAGCAAATATAATCACCGGGTTGTAATTCTTGTTGATTATCTAAAGTACCTACCATTGCGCTTCCACTGATAATAATAATATGTTCAGTCACATTTTTACTGTGAGGATCAGAGACTCTATCTTTCCCAGGTTGTGCAATCACGGTGTATATATCGCGCTTTGCGCCTACAGGACAGGATGAAAGTAAAAAAGCATGATAGTACGCTTTTTCTGCACTAATTTTAAAGCCATCACCTTTACGGATCACCTTAACTTCAGGTTGTGGTGCTGAAATAAGTTGAGAAAAAGGAATATTTAACGTAACACAAATTGCCCAAAGTGTTTCAATACTTGGATTTCCTTGTCCCGCTTCTAATTGAGATAATGTTGATTTTGCAACACCAGCTCGTCTTGCTATTTCAGCAAGTGAAAGACCCGCTTTTTTTCTTTCTCTAGCTAGTGCTTGAGAAATAATTTCAATAGGCGCACAAGGTGATGACATCATAGCTTCCTTCAAAAATCATCTTGCAAAAAAATAAATCGTTCAACATAATGAACGAATGGTTCGATAAAAAATACTATGTTCTATGCAAATTAACAGTCGTCTTGATAATAACGTACTTAGAGATATTGTGCTTGTTTCATTAGCTGACGGTATTGTCGGTATCTCTTATGGTGCTTTAGCTCACACACAGGGTTTTGATTTTTGGGTGCCGTTGGTGTTATCCATTTTTGTTTTGGCGGGCGCTTCTGAATTTCTTTTTATTGGCGTTGTGGCAATGGGAGGAAGTGCAATATATGCGGCTCTTGCGGGATTAATGGTGAATGCACGACATATTCCTTTTAGCATGGCAGTAAAGGATTTACCAGGAAAAGGGCTTAAATCATTATTAGGTTTTCATATATTAAATGATGAGAGTGTTGTATTTGGTTTATCTCAACGTACCGCTGAACAAAATAAATTAGCATTTTGGGCTTGTGGGTTAGGAATTTTACTTGTTTGGCCTTTGGGAACCATGCTTGGTGTTTACTTGGGGTCATTTATCGTAGATATAAAGATGCTAGGGCTGGATGCGATGTTTCCAGCTATTATTCTCGCATTAAGTTTGCCAGCATTAAAAAATAAACTAACACGTCATGCTGCAATCATAGGGAGCATTATTGCACTCGTAACCACATTATTCCTTCCTGCTGGAATACCTGTTTTATTATCGCTATTAGGCGTACTGTTTGTGATAAGGAAAATATAATGTCCGCAGCTTCTATTATTACAGGAATTATTATTCTTGCTGTTGGTACATACGCCATGCGTCTTTCCGGAATATTGCTCAATAATAAAGCAGGTATATCAGAGAGGGTTAAAGAGCTCCTCTCATTATCTGCGATTGTTATTCTGTTTTCGGTGGCGATGACATCGACATTTTTTGATGGTGACCAACTTGCTGATATTTCAAAAATTATTGGTGTTGGTGTCGCGGGAGTACTTACTTGGCAGAAAAAGCCCTTTATTATGATTGTCCTTAGTGCAGCAATAGTGACAGCAAGTCTACGTTGGTTAATTAATCTTTGGGGATAACACTCATTAGAGCCTCATCGCGATAAAATAAAAGGAGGTATAATTACCTCCTTTATTCTGGAACATCGGTTATCTATCTATTTATTAATCGTTTTCTGATGATTTAGCTTCTAAAGGTAGAACAATAATAAAGCCAATTCCTTTATTATTCAGTCCTTCAGTAACAATGAGTGATGCTTGAATTTTATTAGCGAGATTTTGTGCAATAGATAGACCTAATCCGCTACCTGTTTCGTTAGAGCCAGGAACGCGATAAAAACGTGAAAATAGAGCATTAATATGTTCTTTTGCGACACCAGGGCCATTGTCACGCACGATAACATGTATCCCTTCGGCGTATCGATTCTCAATAGTTACCTCAACTTGGCTACCTTCAGGGCAATATTTTATGGCATTATCAAGCAGATTATTAAATATAGAGAGTAAAGCCTGTTTATCTGTTTTAAGTGTTAAACTTTGGCCTTCATTAAGTGATAACTCAATATTTTTAGTAATCGCATAAGGAACGCGCTGTGCTATTGCATTTCCAATGACGTTATAGATATCAATAGATTCTATTTTTAATGGGAAATCGTCACATTCTAATCGCGCCAGATCAATTAATTGATGAGAAAGTGCAGCTGCTCTATCAAGAGATTGTTTCATATCATCAATAATTTCTTCACGCTCTTGCTGATCATCGACTAAAGAAAGCAGGTGTAATTGAGCAATAACCGCAGCTATTGGTGTTCTTAATTCATGGGCGGCATCGGCCATAAATTGTTTTTCACGAATATTAGCAGCGTCAATTCTTGCCATTAATTGGTTTAGCTCTTTAAAGATAGGGCGAATTTCTTTAAATTGCTGACTGACATTAATAGGCGTTAAATTACGTGGTTTACGATTAGAAATAAGTTCTGCTGCTTGCCTTAAAGGGCGTAAACTAAAATAAGCAGTAATTAGGATTGCAAAAATAACAGTTGCGAGAATAAATAGAAAAGGAACAAAGGTGCCTTCAACAGGGTTACCAATAACATGGCCTCTGTCTTCAACCGATTCACCGATAAACACTTTTATTTTATGTTTTTCTCCCCAGCTAAAAGAGAGTATCCACTTTTCACCTGCGACAGACACTTTTTCTGATGCTAATGAAAGTACTCTTGTAGGGATAGGCAACTCAGGACGATTAGTATAAATCAGAGTATTATTTTCATCTAAGGCAATAAACCACGGTAAATATTGTAGTTCATCATCTTCACCATTAAGCATGGCGTCGATATACATGCCTTGTAAATTATGAGCGACTTCTTTGAGAACTTCAGGCTGGTCAGCAACAATCTCTAAGGTATTAGCAAAACCCTCAGCAATAATTTCTTGCTGTTTGTTATACACTTTTTCGAACTCAGCAAGATAATCAAATTGTATCCAAGCTAACCAAACGCCCCAAAGCATAACGATGGAGATAATCTGAAGGACAATGGTGTAAATAAAGAAGGAGCGGATCTTCATTTAATTAGTTTCTTTTTTTAATAAATAACCTACGCCACGAACCGTGATAATACGTTCTTTGCCTATTTTTCTCCGTAAATTATGCATATGTACTTCAAGGGAATTGCTCTCAATTTTATCGTCTAAACCAAATAAACGCTGTTCCAACTCTGATTTACGCACCACATTGTCAGTATTACGCATTAATTCATATAATAGTTGGTATTCTTTACCTGATAATAAAAGCAATTCGTTATTTAAAGTGACTTGATGGTTTGCTGGATTAAGCTGTAAATCGCCAATAGACCATATTTGTGAAGAAAAACCGGCCATTCTACGACTAACCGCTTTTACGCGAGAAATAAGTTCAGGCATAGCAAAAGGCTTTGGTAAAAAATCATCTGCGCCTGAATCTAATGTTTGTACTAAATTATCAATTTGAGTGCGGGCAGTTAAAATAATAATCGGAATTTTCTCGCCACTTTTTCTAAGTGCAATCAGCTCATCTTGCCCATCACCATCAGGTAGACCTAAATCTAATAGCATTAAATCAAAAGGGCGTTGACTTAATTGAACACGAGCATCCGCAAGCAATCTGACCCAACATGGTTGAAAACCAGCAATTTCAAGCCCGCGACAAAGCGCTTTACCGAGTTGTAAATCGTCTTCAACTAATAAAATGTTCATAATAATACCTACCTAAAATCGTCTTAAGAAAGTATAAGAGCCAAATAAAAATTGAGCAATATAATAAAATGTAAAGCAAGGTTTGATTAATGAACTCTTAATGTAAGATAAATTTTTATTTAATACGGTTTACTAAAAATAAATGACTAGAATTTTCAGGAATGGATTGAGATAAGTATGCTATTTATTTCATATTTATCACGTTAAGGCATTTAATGTTAAATTTAAAGATCTATTTTAGATAGAATTAGCATAATTAATCTAATGTGAATAATAAATACTTCACTCTATTATGCTAAGGTAACTTAAATACTTTATTTAAGATACTTTAGGTTTAAAAGAGAAGGTTATTAAAAATTAACATTGACTAAATAAGTTTTTATATTTAAAACAATATAAATATAAAATATCAATTTTATTGAATAATATAACTATTAAATTTATGTCTTATTCTTTTATTGAAATTGGATAACTGTTTTAATATATCCCTGTTGTGCAACATTTTTATTAGATTTAAATTATTTACTCTATTCATCTATACTCTTGCAGTAAAAATTAACTACTTGAAAGGAATTGATTTTTTAATAAAAGGAATTTACATGAAATTAGATGGTGTTATTTAGTATAAATTAAATCATTCTGTGTCAGAAATGCTCCCAACCCTCTGGGAGCATTTCACATGATGTTATCACTGACAAAGTGAGTTATCCCACAACATTAAGTTAAATGGTAAATTTAATGGCGCCACTAATTCATTCACCGTGGTTTGAAGCTCTGCTTTTGCTTGAATCAGCCTTTGTTTATCTATATCAGGAATAAAGTTATCTTTTGCTGGTAAATCATCTAATGTGTATTCTTCCACCAAAACGCCATTAGCCCAACGTTGAAATAGCCAATAACTTTCTGGCATCAATGTATATTTTGTACCATCAATAATTGTTGTTTTATCTTCCTGATAACGAAAGGAAATAAGCTGATTTGCAACATTATCCCACATCCAACCTTTGTATGTTCCATCCTCTAATCGATTTATCGACCAATGCATATCATCAGGTTGATAAAAATACAGCTCAGTTAATATAACATAAGGTGTGGTTTTTGTTGATAATGAGGCTTGAATAAGACCATCAGTAAAATAAGAAATATTAAGCGTTTTATTATCAATGTTCAGTCCAATACTGCAAGTATCCCAATGTGTTATTGTTAAACCTTCTTTAGTTGGTTTTTCTGGAATGGAAATCACGGCATCTGTTGCATCATTTTCTGTTGGTAGGTAGTAATGACCTGTAATATATTCACCGTTATTGCCATAGAAGTACCATGTCGCTAAAGGTGAGTTTTGGAAATATTTATTAATGATCAAAAATGAGAGCAGTGCAATCGTCAAAAAAAGAAATATAAATCGTATTTTTTTAGCCATTTTAATTAATTGCCTATTTTCCGTTTGCTGGTCAGAATTCTATAAATTCATAGAAATAAAAGCGAGACATTTAATTAATAAACGTAATATACTTTCCCGTAATTAAGATAATAAGTGCACTTTAATGACCTTAAGATAAATACTTAGATAAGGATATTTTTCATGATTAAAAATAAAGTACTTGCCGCACATTATTTTTTAAAGGGAATGGACAATGATAATTATTATCCAACACACCTTGTAAATAAAGGGCAAGATTTACTAAAAGCACTTTGTGTAAAAATAGAAGCGACTTCACCTAAAAATTTGGCAGAACTTTATATTCTAACGCAAGAAACAACAGATCAATTTAATGAGTTAGCGGAAGAGTTTTATGAAGAAAATAGCGAAATTGAAACAGTAGCAAGAGAGTGTATTGCTGAGGATTTTTGCGTTATCGCTGATGAATACGGTTTTGAGAATGCTGATATAGAAGAGTTAATTGCAACACGAGATTGGTAGGGAAAAGATGAGAAAACCGTATCGTGTTTTCTCATTTTTCACTAATCTTAATTTTATCAATTATCACCTAAATGATAATGAGAATAATTTAGTTGACAAAGAAATATTTATTAATAAACTAGCTCTCAGTTTGGTCAAAAAGACTCGTAAGCGTTTACGTTAATCAACGCATATAACTTTTTTAGCCTGTTGTATCGGCAGTTATGTGCTGTTGTACAATCGTATTATTGGAGTCTTTATCTATGTCTTTTCATGACAAAAATTACTTTTTAGGTATTCCTAAACTTCCTACTCGAGCAATGATTTTTCTTGTTCCCTTTTTCCTTTCTTTTATCATGTCAGGTATTGTTGCTTTTATTAGTACCGTCAAATCGTTAGGAATGGGAACATACGTTATCTCCCCGTGGTTAACTTCTTGGGGGATCTCTTGGATGATTGCTTTTCCTACTGTTTTATTCGTCTTGCCGATCGCAAGACGCTTTTCACTGTTATTGGTGAAACCAGCCAAATCTAATGATTAATTAAAAAAGAGATCAGCAATTGATGCTGATCTTTTTGTTTTTCACAATGTGAAGTAAACCATCGCCTAAATGAATAAGATCCGATAGCCTTAAACTTGTATATTTAAATGGTATATCGAAAAGCGAAGATATTTTTCTTTGCATAAATTCTTATTGATAGCAGGAGGCTTTAAATGAGTTTGTTGTTCTCCCCTAAAAAACTAGGCCCCCATCAGTTAGATAACCGTATTATCGTTGCACCTATGTGCCAATATTCAGCACAAGAAGGTTACCCGACAGCATGGCACACGATACATTACGGGCAGCTAGCATTATCAGGTGCTTCGCTAGTGATTGTTGAAGCAACAGCGGTTGAGCCTAGAGGTCGTATTAGTTATAAAGATTTAGGTATTTGGTCGGATCAACATGGCAGTGAATTAAAAAAACTTGTTGATAATGTTAAGCAATATTCATCTGCAAAAATTGGTATACAGATTGCACATGCAGGACGTAAAGCATCGACCGATGTACCTTGGAATGGCGGAGCGTCATTAGCGCCAGATTCTCCTAATGGATGGCAGAAAGTTGCACCTTCAGAAATTCCTTTTGGAAAGAATCATCAGCCTCATGCTTTGGCTATTGATGAAATTGAAGAAATAAAACAAGCTTTTGTTGATGCTGCGAGAAGAGCGGAGTCAGCAGGATTTGATGTAATTGAGATCCACGGTGCTCATGGATATTTATTGCATGAATTCTTATCTCCATTATCAAATCACAGAACGGATCAATACGGTGGCGATTTTAATAATCGTAGTCGGTTATTAGTGGATGTCTTTGTCGCCGTGAAAAATGCAGTTTCTGATAATGTTTGTATTGGTGTCAGAATTTCTGCGACAGATTGGGTTGAAGGCGGTTGGGACTTAGAAAGTGCGATTGCGTTAACACAACATCTTGAAGAATTAGGTTGCCATTATATTCATGTTTCTTCTGGTGGATTATCAGAAAAACAAGAAATTAAACTAGGTCCTAATTATCAAGTACCATTTGCTCAAGCAATTTATAATGAAACGCAACTACCTGTTATTACTGTTGGTCTAATTACTGAGCCAGAACAAGCCGAAGCCATTTTACTTACAGAGCAGGCTGATTTTATCGCTTTAGGCCGAGGTATTCTTTATGATCCTCGTTGGCCTTGGCATGCGGCGGAAAAACTCAAACAAACCATAAAAGTGGCGCCTCAATATTTACGTTGTGCGCCTCATGGTAGCAAAGACTTTTTTAAATAGTGATACCAAGCCACGGGGAATAACAGGGTGTTATTCAGGGGAGCCGTGGCTTTTTCTTTAATAACCGTTATGATGATGCGCATAAACAGCAAGCATAATTGAATTGCGTTGTAATAATTGGTCGTAAATAAGATGAAAAAAAATCCCTTATTGCTTCAACCAAGGATTGCTTAAGACGATGTGTTTTGAATGCGAACACATCATCAGAGAATTAAGCATTCTTTGATGACTCATTAATTTATTGCGAGTCATATTATGAAAAATAAACATTGGTCGCGTGTAGAATATCTACACGAAACGGTTAAAAATAAAAATATTATCATCAAAGGACAACACAGCTATTACAGTGATTGTTGGGATGAGGGTTTTGAGACCTCTGTTGTTCGCTATCTTTATGGTGATGAAGCTAGTCTGCAATGGGAGCCATTGTGGGAAATTGATAAATTATATGTTGGCGATTATGTCTGCATTGGTGCGCAAGCCGTCATATTAATGGGAGGAAACCATACACATCGTATGGATTGGTTCTCTCTTTATCCTTTTATGGATAAAATTGAAGAGGCATATATTGGTAAAGGTGATACTCATATTCATGATGGTGCATGGATAGGAATGCGTGCAATGATAATGCCTGGTGTGACGGTTGGAGAAGGTGCTATTGTTGCTGCTAATAGCGTTGTTTCCAAAGATGTTGAACCTTATAGCATTGTTGGAGGAACACCTGCACGACACCTTAAATATCGTTTTGAGCCAAAAGTTATTGAGCAACTTTTATCTTTAAAGATTTACCAATGGTCAGAAAAGAAATTTGATGCTCTGAGGCCTTATTTATGCCAATCATCAATTGATAAATTATTAATTGCAGAAGCGAAATTTATTGAGTAAAACAAAATCCCTAAACGTAACCACGTTTAGGGATTTTTACTTAGATACTATTTTAATATAAATTAATCATATCACTAAAAGATAAAAAATAATGTTGTTTTTTTATTTGATCTCTATCTCAAATTCCAAAATATTTTAATTTTATTAAAATACTTATTATTTTAATTTTTCATGTTTGTTTTTATTTTTTATTATTTATGCTTTTTCTTTAGTGGTTGATTTTATTTTAAAAATAAAAATTAGTTATTTGTTTTTTTATTAAATTTAAAATCATCTAATGATGTTACTATTTATATTTAATAGAATCGTCAAGAGTTATTAAGTTGTTTTATAAGATATATAATGTGTAAAAAATAAAATACATATTACTCTACATGTGAGTTTATTAATTTTGGAGTGATATAGGTATGGTTTGTAATATAAATTTTAAGATAAAACTATTAGTTATTATATTATTTTCATCTACTTCTTCCTATGCCAATAATACCACGTTATTAGGTGGAAATAGTAAAGCAGATGGTAATGAATCGACCGCGGTTGGATATAATACATGGGCACATTCAGACCAATCAACCGCAATTGGTGCTAACGCGGGAGCAGAAGGTAAAAATGCAACGGCAATAGGCCATAAAAGTACAGCAATAGGAGATAATGCGATGTCATTGGGAAGTGGTGCAATGGCAATCGGTGACGGTTCTCTTTCTATTGGCTCTCAAGCTTATAGTGAAAATAAAGATTCAATTAGTATAGGGAAAGGGGCAATAAATAATGCTGAAAATGGGGTTATTTTAGGTAGTGGCAGTCGCCTTTCTGATAATGCAGATAATTCAGTTATTATTGGTAGCAAATCTTCAGGATCAGCAAGTAATGCAATTATATTAGGCGATAACAGTAGTAATAATCGCAATAATACATTATCAATCGGTAGTGATAAAAATCAGCGACAAATTATTAATGTCGCAGCAGGTACAGAAGATAACGATGCTGTTAATGTTTCTCAATTAAGAAAAGAAAAAGATAATATTCTTATTGAGGCAGATAAGCGTATTAATGACAATAACCAGAATATTTATAATAGAATTGAGCAAGAAAAAGATCGCATTCTTAAAGAGACAAATAATCAAATAAATGATAATAATAAAATAATAAAAGGCGATATTGCTAAAGCAAATGAGGAGGTGCTAAAAAGAAGTGAAACAAAAGCAAATGAATTAGCCAATAGTGCAGAGAAGAAAGCAAATCAATATACTGATAGTAAAATAGAAAAACATCAAGAGAATACGATTAATTATATCAATGAAGCAAAAAACGAATTTCATATCTATAGTGAAAATAAATATGCTGAAATAAAATCAGGCGTTGAAGATTATACTAATAATCGAGTGGATGAAATGAAAGGTAATATTGAGAAAAACACCAATGATAAAATTACCAAATCTGAAAATAATATTAAAGAATATACCAATAATAGAATTGTTGAAGTTGAGAATAGTGGTAAAGGATACACTGATTTTAAAGTCAATGAACATCATGAAAAAACAGTAGAACATATCAAGAATACCCGAGATGAAATAACATCATTGACAGAAGGGCGAGTTATAAAATCTGAAAAAAATGCCAATAATTATACTGATATAGAAATCAGTAAAATTTCCACAGGTATTGAGGGTGCAATAAATAGAAATAACGAAAAAATTACAAAAGAGCGTGAAAAATATATTACTCAAAAAGGAAATGAATATATCAATATCACCAATACTGTTATCAATGAAAGAGATGAGTCCCTAAGAGAATACATTGATTCGTCAAAAAAAGACTCTATTTCTATTGCGAATGAATATACCAACAATAAGATTAAGAATATCTTTATTGATAATGATGTCGCGCTCAATAATATGGATAACAAAATAGATAAAGCTGACAAAAGGGCAAGTGCAGGTATTGCCTCTGTTGCGGCAATGGCCAATATTCCTTATGTGACTAATCATACTTTTAGTTTAGGTGTGGGAGTGGGTAATTATCGCGATGCTAATGCCCTTGCAACAGGTGCTCAGTATCAAATAACAGAAAGTGCCATTATTCGTGTCTCTGCTTCATGGAATACAGAAGATCGCGGTGTTGTCGGCGGAGGTGTTTCTTATGGTTGGTAAAGCACTTTTATATTGTGCTCAATAGAATGAAAAAATAGAGATAAGGCTGTTTCTTTTTTATCTATCTGCTGGCTTTTATGGCTTGGATTTGAATAATAAAGGTAACAGCCTTTGTTTTCTATAATGAGCAAATTATGATCTTTCTTCATTCGGGTGGTGGCGCTTTTGAAAAACAAACAAGAGTTAATCAGGCCGCAACAGAAAAAGCACAAGAGATTGCTAAAAGTAAGATAAAACAAGTGGTGCAACTTAGATCACTTGCAGACTTTCCTGTTGATATTGAACAGATTGGGGTGATATTACTGATTGAGCCCACTATTGAGTTAGCGCTTGAAGTGGGGCGACAGTATTCACAATCTACGGATATTGTTATTGCTGAAAGTGCAACTGTAGGAAGGAAACTGACTATTTGTCAGATTGAGTTTGCAGTAACAAAAATCTGTGTTCTCTGATTTTTGAACTTAATCAGTTATCCACATTAACTGTGGATAACTCTTGTCTTACATGTTAGTAATCTTATTATCTATTGATTTTGTTGGATATTTTATGTTGATTGAAAAATATCCATTTAAATTAATGTTCTTACTCTTTGTTATTATTCAAAATAATAAATCACATTATAAAATAATGCAGTTTTTAATTAAGAGAGATAAAAAGTATGATAAATCTCTCTATAAGATGCTATTTATCGAATAATGGCGTTGGTTTACCGTCATGATCAACCGCAACGAAATTAAACTGACCATGGATCACTTCTTCACGGCCTTCTGCGTACATATCTTCAAGAAAAATAGAAACATTTACCGTCAAACTTGTACGTCCAACACGAATAACTTCACCCACTAATTCAATAATCGTACCCGATGGAATAGGGTGATTAAAATTTATTTTTTCAGTTGAAACCGTCACTAGGCGTTTACGGCTAAAGCGAGTGGCGGTAATAAATGAAACTTCGTCCATCCAAGCTAATGCAGTGCCACCAAAGAGTGTTGAGTGATGATTAGTCGTGGTAGGGAATATGACTTTAGATACACGAGTGACTGAATTTTTAATTTTATCTTGTAGCTCAGGAGATAAGTCAGAGATGGACATAACAATAAAGCCTTCTTCTTTTATACTGTAGGGGAGAAATTCCCCACAGTATAAAATAGAGTAAATTGAAAGCAAAGTAGATGAATGGCTGATTATGCCGTCTGTAATTAAAAGGTTATTTCGCCAGTTAAAAAGAGTGCAGCATCTCCTGTTAGTAAAACGCGATTATCTTTTAATTCACAGTCGATATTTCCACCTCGTTTTGAAACTTGTCTTGCTTGTAACTGTGTTTTATTGAGTTTATTACCCCAAATTGGGGCTAATACACAATGCGATGTGCCTGTAACAGGATCTTCATTCACGCCTTTTACGGGCGCAAAGAAGCGAGAAATAAAGTCAAAAGGAGCATGACCTTTAGCTGTGATAATAACGCCAGGTAAAGGCAACTGTGCGATTTGAGTGAAATCCGGTTGGTAGTTAATGACAGTTTCTGGATCAGATAAAAAGCAAACATAACGATCACGCGCTTGCCAAACTTCATCTATTTGTAATGCTAATTTTTCTTCAAGCGCTGATTTTATATCGTTATTTAATGTCGCGGGTATAGCTGGAAAATTAAGTGTAAAGAGAGATCCTTGGCAAGAAATAGTGAGCTCACCTGAAAGAGATTGGAATTTAAAGAGCTTATTAGGAGACTGTTTTATCGTTTTTAGTACAAAAGCTGTGGCCAATGTTGCGTGTCCACAAAGAGGAACTTCAATTTTAGGTGTAAACCAACGAATATGATCACCAACTAAAAAAGCGGTTTCAGGCAAATTAATCTCACTAGCAAGTGTAATTAAGGTGTCATCAGGCAACCACTCTTCTAACAAAACGACAGCTGCGGGATTTCCTGAAAAAGGCAGAGAGGAAAAAGCATTAACATAATAAATAGGAAGAACTGTCATCGTATTACCTTAGTGATAAACTACCAATAAATAGAAGGTAATGAGATTAAGTGTTTTAAATATTGGGTGCAATACTTAAAAACAGCGTTACAAATTGTAGGATATAAAAGCAAAAAGCCATGTCTAAGTAATTAGACATGGCTTTAATAATTAACGCATTAGATTAAGCTTGTGCTTTCTCTTTGCTATCTGCACTTTGTAAAAGTTTACGAACTGGAATAATCAGTGCAGCAAGAACAGCAGCACAAATAACCAGAGCGATAGAAACATGAGAGAAGAAATCAGGCATTACATCCAGTTTGTCTGGACGGATATTTCCACCCATTAAACCTGCTGCCAAATTACCTAATGCACTTGCACAGAACCATAATCCCATCACCTGACCACGCATTTTAGCAGGCGCTAAAATAGTCATAGTGGCAAGACCAATTGGGCTTAAGCATAATTCACCTAATGTCAGTAATAAGATACTGCCAATTAACCAAAGAGGTGAAACGCCTTGTCCTGTTGCAATAACGCTTTCAGATGCAAACATCATGACGGTAAAGCCACCCGCTGCAAATAAAATACCAATCACAAACTTAGTCATACTGCTTAAATTCATATTCTTACGTGCCATCATTGGCCATAACCAGCTAAATACAGGTGCAAGAATAATAATAAACAGGGCGTTAACAGACTGGAACCAAACTGCTGGGATCTCGAAACCCATAAAGTTTAAGTCAGTATAGTCGTTGGCAAATAAGTTAAATGATGTTGGTTTTTGTTCGAATGCAGACCAGAAAAGGGCTGCTGAAACCAATAAGAGGAAACAAACAAATAAGCGAGAACGGTCACTACTACTTAATCCAGCAAATAGGAATAAATAGATAAAATAAGCGATAACACTACCTGAAATTACATAGACCATAAAGTTAGCCACAACAACTGGGTTAAAAGGAATAACACCAGAAATAATAAGGCCAACAATTGCTATAAGAACGACAGATAACGCTAAGATCCATTGACCGACATTACGACGAACGACGGTTGGGCGATCCCAACTTGAATCTAAACCGACTTCGCTATCAAAGCGACGCATGGTCGGTACTGCGTAAAAGCGGAAAATCAGTAACGCAACAAGCATACCAATCCCACCGATACCAAAGCCCCAATGCCAGCCATAATCACGCACTAAGAAACCCGTGATGAGTGGTGCAATAAATGAGCCCATATTGATACCCATATAAAATAAGGAGAATCCACCATCACGGCGAGTATCATCCCTTTTATATAAGGTTCCTACCATCACAGTTACGCAGGTTTTAAATAGCCCTGTACCCAATACAATCAGTAATAAACCGATAAAGAACAGATCTTGTGACCAAAACGCTGAAAGTGCGATGGATAGGTGCCCTAATGCAATAAAGATAGAGCCATACCATACAGCTAGGCGCTGACCTAACCAGTTATCAGCCAGCCAACCTCCTGGTAGCGATGTTAAATAAACACCGCCTGCGAAAATACCCACAATAGCAGATGCCTGCTCTCTGGGGATTTCCATGCCACCCTCATAAACGGTTGCCGCCATAAATAGAATTAATAATGGGCGAATACCATAGAAAGAAAAGCGTTCCCACATTTCGGTGAAGAAAAGGGAGCTTAATGGATATGGGTGGCCAAAGAAAGTTCGGCTAGATTTTGAGTGAGTAGATTGCATCTTAAATTCCCAAAAAAAACCTCTACAGGTCGTTTGCAAGTAAAAAGAACAAAATATCAGCTAGTGGTGAAACAAAATTATTTCATTCTGTTATCAATACCCACTGCATTTAATTAATATATTTTTAACATACTTTTGTCAGAATTTAGTGACTAAAAGTATATTTAATACTTTATAAACCATTTTTTGGTGCAAAAGTCGATAAAAATCTCATTTTGCAATAGTTAACCTTGCAATTTTTTGAAAAAAGAGGACAAGAAAATTTTATAGGTCTTAACAAATAGGGGGTGAGAATATTCTTAATAAACAATAAATTACAAAAAATAGAATAAAAAAAATAACAATTAGGCCTTTAAATGTAAAAGTGTAATTTTTTGAAGAAAAAAAACTATTAACTAATCTAATTTGTAGATTTTTTGACTACTTTTCTTGTGGTGTTCTAAAGCTTAACCAAGAATAAATTAGATTAAAAAAGACAACGGCTGCGGTGAAATAAAAAACAGCTCTAAATCCATAGCTTGCAGCGACAAAAGCCCCCATTAACGGTCCCGTAACATTTCCAACATCTCTTAGTGCTTGGTTATAGCTGAAAATTCGACCCGCAATAGCAGGGGTAATGTTATAGAGAATAAGCGTTTGTACCGCAGGTAACATGGCTGCGTTGACCGCACCAAGTAAAAAACGTAGCGCGCCAAGTTCCCAATAACTACTGACCAGTGCCATTGGAATTAACATAAAAATAGAGAGTCCGAGGGTAAAAAGAAGGACTTTATCAGGACCAATTCGGTCACCTAATTTACCAAAACGAGGTGCGCTAATAAGTGCAGCAATACCAGGTACAGAGGCGACAACACCACTGATAAAGGCAAGGTTGCTAACTGAACCTGTTAATTCACGAATATAAAGTGTCAAAATAGGCGTAACGGAGCCTGTTGCTACTTGAATGATCATCGTAGTGAAAAATAGGCATACAACGAGTCTTTTATTTTTAAGTGATGAGAATACTTGTTTGGTGGTCAGTGCGTCTTTTTTAGAAACAGGTGTAAAGTTTTCACTGACAAAAAAGAGGGTGACTAAAAAGCAAATAAATAAAACGGCAGAAGTAATAAAGAAGACAGGACGTAAACCATAGAGATCGGCAAGCATACCGCCAATTAAAGGACCTATTAATGCGCCACTCACTGCACCTGTTGAAAGTGTTCCTAATGCCCAGCCGCTTTTTTTAACTGGAACCTGAGTGGCAATTAACGCATTTGCATTCGGAACAAAGCCACCTAATACACCCAGCAAGGCTCGCAATACTAATAATTGCCATATATTTTGAGCAAACCCAATTAATACCATCACAATTGCCATACCAAGGGCAGAACGTAACAGCATTAATTTTCGACCTTTTCTATCTGATAATTTCCCCCAAAAAGGTGCTGCAATGGCAGAAAAAAGGAAAGTAATACTAAATGCAACACCTGTCCAAAGATTAAGCTCTTCGTGATCGGTTATACCCAGTTCTTCTACATATAAAGGAAGAAAGGGCATGATCAAACTAAAACCAGCGCCAGTTAAAAAACAGCCAAACCAGACAATATAGAGATTACGTTTCCAAGAGTTATTTCGGGGCTTGAGATCCATGTTACTCCTTTAACCGAGAACGAGAGAGTAAACCAAGAAAATAGGCTGACAATAACCGTAGCGATGTTGGGCGTGACAACAACGAGTCGGTTTTCTTATTTTATGATGAATAAGAATATAGCCATGATACAGAATAAGTGCGATAGGTCTTGCTCTTATAATGTGTTTTGCAGGAGTTTACAGCTTATGCTGTTATTGATTTTATTATTGTTATTTCAGTGTATTGCAATATAACAAAGTGGCTGTTTTATTTCAAAACAGCCACTTTGTCGTTAGTGTACTTTCTTTATTTCGTTATATAAGGAAGCGTCACCTTCTGGGCGAGTTTTAAAGCGACGATGTAACCACATATATTGGTCTGGCGCGCGTAAAATCTCTTGTTCAACGACTTTATTCATCGCTCTCGCGGTACTTTCCTCATTATCAGTAGGAAAATCAGCAACAGGTGGCGATATAATTAATTCATAACCCTTGCCTTCAGGTAAGCGTTTTGGGGTAAATGGAATTAATGCGGGCTTGCTCGTTTTTGCCAGAATATAAGTTCCCGTTGTTGTTGCCGCTTTATCAACTGCAAACAAAGGCACAAAAACACTTTTACGAGGACCATAATCATGGTCAGGTGCATACCAAATAATTTCACCTGCTTTTAAACTACGGATCATGCCTTTGACATCTTTTCTGTCAATCATAAATTTATTAGAACGTAATCGACCCCATGTTTGTAGCCAGTCCATAACGGGATTATCGTTAGGGCGATAAACACCAACGCCAGGATTACAAATACCAAAAATCCTAGCACCAAGCTCTAGTGTCAGAAAATGGATCCCAATAAGTAAGATCCCTTGTCCTGAGCCTTTAACCTTTTTGATATTTTCAAGCCCACTGACTTTAAACCAACGTTTGACACGCCACTCTGGCCAAAACCACGCCATACCCGTTTCGAATAATCCCATACCAACAGATTCAAAATTTTTATTAACTAAGGCTTCTCGTTCACTTTTTGGCATCTGTGGAAAACAGAGTTCAAGATTACGTTCCGCTATTTGGACACGTTTTTTTAAAAAAACTTTTGAAAAACGGCCTAGGCGCGTACCTAGCCAATAAATGACAGGATAAGGAAGGAGAACCAGAATATAGAGTAATCCGATCCCGAACCAAGTCAGCCAATATTTAGGATGCAAAAATGATTTTTTAAATGGAGGTGACTTTATCATAAGCCTATCTATTTACTATTTTTCCAATGAATATCTTATATTGTGACACTTTTTAGCGCAGATAAGAAATTTTGTCATAAATTAGGTGAAATTATTTCGATACCTTGTAATGCCGTCACCAATTCGGCTATATTTTTAGCTGCCATTTTGTCCATCACTTTTGCTCGATGAACTTCGACAGTTCTTATTGAAACACAAGCAACTTCCGCAATTTCTCGGTTCATTAATCCTTGTATAACATAATAGGCAATGTCTTTTTCTCTTGGGGTTAATGAAGCATAACGGCGACGAATATCATGGGCGGTAAAACGCGTATTGGTTTCAAGAAATGCTGCATCTAAAGCAGATAACAACGCATTGCTATCAACGGGTTTTTGTAGAAAGTCGATAGCTCCTTTTTTGATCTCTTCAACTGCCATGGGGATATCGCCATGACCAGTTAAAAAAATCACAGAAAGGGTGCTGTGCTTATCAATTAAATGCTGGTGGACTTGCCTGCCATCGGGTTTTGGCATTCTCATATCTAACAATACAACACCTTGCTGATAGAGATTGACATTGTTGATAAAGAACTCGCTATCATTCCAGACATGGGCTGAATAACCTAAGCTTTCTAATAAAAACTGACAAGCATCAGTGACAGCAAGATCATCATCAACAAGATGAATTGTTGGCATTTTTTCTCCGTTATTTATTTTTGTTAGGGAAAATAAGTGTGATTTTTATTCCAACTTTATTTTGTTCATTCTTTTGGTTTTCAATATGAATATCAGCACCTTGAGAAAGCAATAAACGTTGGCAAATCACCAAACCTAACCCAAGTCCTTCCGTTTTTGTTGTTTGGAATGGGGAAAAGGGCTGTTCAAGTTGGCTGTGGCTCATTCCACCTGCATCATCTTCAATGACTATAAGTAACCTATCAGGAGCCTTATGGGTGCTAATTTTTAGTTCGTTAGCGCCAGCTTGGAGACTGTTGGTGATTAAATTCGATAAAATTTGCTCTAATAATGTTTCGGGTAAACACAGGGTATCATGTTCATCAATATGGGTGATCAGTGAAACTTGTGGGTATTTGTCTTCTACGCGTAAAAGCTTCCAAATATGTTGGATACACTCTGCAATACTTTGATGAGAAAGCAAAATGGTATCAGTATTAGGTGTTTGTTTTCCAACCCATAAGCGTAGATTTCTAATGATATCAGCGCCGCGTTGCGCCTGCTTATCTATTTGTTGCAATGCAGGTAGCAATGGGTGCGATTCATTCTCTCTTTTGAGGCGAATAACGCTCCCTTGCGCATAGCTTTTAATAGCAGAAAGTGGCTGATTAAGCTCATGAGCAAATCCTGATGCCATTTCTCCCAATATATTTAAGCGTTGAGCGTGTTCTAACTCTTCCTTTTGCTGTCTTAATCGATTGTGAGCGTGTTCCAGTTGGCGACTACGACGCCTAACTAAATAGCTGATCCAGACTTGGTTTAGGATGAGAAAAAGGATAGCCGCCAATGAAAGACCAATAATAAATTGGTGCTGAATAGCCCAACTTTGCGCATCTTGCCAAAGCTGTCTTTGGCGAGGATGTTGGTTGACTTCCCTTAATAGCTTTTCAACTTGTGTATGTGAAGCAGGGGCTCCCCATTTCATCGGTTTACTATCATCGGTGAGTAAAACGCGAGTGACTTTATCAACAAGTTCATCAGGTACGGTATCTAGTGCTGCGAATGACCAATTAGGGTAGAGCGGTGTACTGGTTAAACATGGCGTATTGGTTTGATAGGAAATCAAGGGGCGGTAATCACTTTTACGAATAAGCCCTTCGCTATCCATATTTTCCAGTAAACAGACGGGAATAATTGCCGCATTAATATCCTCATCTCGTAATAGATAAAGTAAAGCATCCGCCGGAAAACCCGTGAAACGCAATGTGAAATCTTTATCAGGATCAATTCCGTCTTCTCGTAGCGCTTTGTAACCTAAAAGATAGCCGCCAAAGGCATCAGGGGCAATGGCGCCAACGCGTTTTCCGATTAATTCATGTGCAGAAGTAATCGGGCTATCGTTACGGACGAGAATTAGGCTACCAATGACATTTCGTGTCGTGTTATCAGGCTCATAGCCAGAACGTAAAGAGAGCAACCAGCGTAATGGAAATGCATTATCTAATTGAATAAATTGCGCAGGATTTGTGAGTAAGAAATCAACACTTTTCTTCGCAACTGCTAATTTCATCTCCTCCAGATTTAATGGCATTAACACAAAGTTTTCTGACGGAAATTGTTCATTTAATGTATCAACAAGTGGATGCCAGTGTCTTTGAGTGGACGCATCACCACGTAGTGCTAAAACACCGATTGTCCACTCTTTTGCTGTGGCTTGTAGAGGAAGTACAAAAAAGAGCAGCAATAACCCGATACTTACTGCGTTTCTTATCCCAATTGTCTGTTTTATCGTCATAAATATCTAATGTTAAATATTGTCTTGGATCAAGTTCGCACTTGGTATGTGGTAAACCACAATAGGTGTCATCTTCAGTAATTTTTACAATGCACTTATAACAAAACACATACTTTTTAATTTCTATTTCCTTCACTCATAGTGAGATTGTGTTATTGAGTGATGCTGGAGACAAATATGGATCTTGGAAAACGAAAATTTTTACAACAATTAGGGGTCCTTACTGCGGGTGCTTCACTGGTTCCTTTAGCTGAAGCCGGCATTAAATTATCACCTGAGCGTCGTGAGGGCTCGGAAGATAAACGCTACGGTATGCTGATTGATTTACGCCGTTGTGTAGGATGCCAGTCCTGTACTGTGAGCTGCAACATCGAAAATCAGACGCCTCAAGGACAATTTAGGACGACAGTAAACCAATATCAGGTTGCTATCAAGGGGCAAGAAGGGATAACCAACGTCTTACTGCCTAGATTGTGTAACCATTGTGATGAACCACCTTGTGTGCCAGTTTGTCCTGTTCAAGCGACTTTCCAACGTAAAGACGGCATTGTCGTCGTTGATAATGAACGTTGTGTCGGTTGTGCTTATTGTGTTCAAGCATGTCCTTATGACGCACGTTTTATTAATCACTCAACACAAACAGCAGATAAATGCACTTTCTGTGCACATCGCCTTGAAGTTGGATTATTGCCTGCGTGCGTTGAATCTTGTGTTGGCGGTGCTCGTATTATCGGCGATATGAAAGATCCTAATAGCACTATCAGCAAAATGCTACGTACACATGAAAAAGAGCTTAAAGTATTAAAACCAGAAAGCGGTACATTGCCACAAGTTTTCTATCTCGGCCTCGATGATGCATTTGTACAACCGTTAGCAGGTCAAGGACAACCCGCATTATGGCAGCAGGAGGTTCACTCATGATCCCGCAAATTTCTCAAATTCAAGAAGTCATCGCGATCCCTCAAGAATATTTTTGGTTACCTTGGGCTGTGCAATATTTCTTTTTTATCGGTATTGCTTGTAGTGCAACGCTTTATGCGTGCTGGCAGTGCTGGAAAGGCGGTGCAGGTAATCAACGTTTAGAAGCGGTTGCTGTCTTTATTGCGGTAACAGCTGGCATTACAGCACCTCTTGCTTTAACGGCAGATTTACACCAAACAGCACGCGTGTGGCACTTCTATGCTTATCCAACACCGTGGTCTTGGATGGCATGGGGATCACTATTACTGCCATTGTTCTCAGTATTTAGCATGCTTTACTTTGCTGCGATGGTCGTTCGTTTAGTCTGGAAGCGTGAATACAAATTAACTCGTTGGGTAGCATTAGCTTGCTCATTAACTGCGATTGGTTTGTTGTTATATACAGGTCGCGAAGCTTCTATCTTAAAAGCAAGACCTGTGTTGTATACCTACTGGTTACCAATACTGTTGTTCTTTAGTGCAATGCAAGTACTACCGACATTACTCGCATTAGGCACACGTCGTGAACCTGTACATCAGCGTGAATTAGCGATGTGGTTTGTGAGTTCACTGATGTTATTAGCAGTATGTACGGGCTTTTGGGTTGCAGGCGATACGATTTCAGGTCAGGCAATTAGAGAACAATTAGTAATGGGAAGCCTTGGCTGGTGGAGTGCCATGGGCGTTATCGTACTATGGGGTATCTCTGTTGCGATGGGACTTTTGATGGCAAAACAAGTACGTTCGGTTGCGTTTGTTACCATCATGGCATTTGTATCAATGGGACTTGCGTGGGTATTACGTTGGTTGATGTTGATGGGTGCTCAATACATTCCAAAATATAACATAATTACAAACCCTTATGAGTTTACGCTAGGTAATGATGGATTGATGGCAATTGTTGGTACATTTGGATTGTGGATAGCGTTAACTATTTTATTTAGAGAAAGTATTCGTTGGGTTGTCAGGAGAGTGCAGCATGGCTAAGTTTACAAGACGTCAATGGCTTAAAGGTGGGTTAGTTATCGGTGGTATTGCCGCATTTGCTGCCAGCTACCGTGATGTTGCTAAACGTGCCATAGATGGTTTAGTTGATGGCACATCAGGTAAAGTGACACTTGATAGGATCAACGGAAACTCGTTATTACCTGAAGGTAAAGTTGTAAAAGACGCAAAATGGCAAGCGAATACAGATCAATCTGTTTGTATGACGCAATGCTTTGGTTGCTGGACACAATGCGGCGTTCGTGCCCGTGTTGATAGAGCCAATAATAAAGTTTTACGTATTGCAGGTAATCCTTATCACCCACTTTCTCATGATCATCATTTTGGCTATAACATGCCAATTAAAGAAGCATTTGAAAAAATGGGTGGTGAAAGTGGTTTAGAAAACCGCTCTACGGCGTGTGCTCGTGGTGCAACCATGATGGAAAGCCTTGATAGCCCAACACGTATTCTTGAGCCGATGAAACGCGTGGGTAAACGCGGTGAAGGTAAATGGAAACGCATTAGTTTTGAGCAGTTGATCCAAGAAATTGTTGAAGGTGGCGATCTCTTTGGTGAAGGCCATGTTGATGGCTTACGCGCCATTCGTGATTTAGAGACTTTAATCGATCCAAAGCAACCGGCTTTAGGCCCTAAAGCTAATCAATTATTAATGACAAATGCGGGTGATGATGGTCGAGATACGTTTATTCGTCGCTTTGCTCAAAACTCATTTGGTAGTAAAAACTTTGGTGCTCATGGCTCTTATTGTGGATTGGCGTACCGTGCTGGCTCTGGTGCGTTAATGAACGATTTAGATAAAAACGCCCACGTTAAGCCTGACTGGGATTACGTTGAATTTGCACTATTTTTAGGAACATCACCAGCACAATCAGGTAACCCATTTAAGCGTCAAGGTCGTCAGTTAGCTAACGCACGAATTCGTGATTCGTTTAACTATGTGGTTGTTGCACCTGCTTTACCTTTAACAACAACATTAGCTAACGATCATGGGCATTGGGTTCCAGTTCAACCGGGAACGGATGCCGCTTTAGTTATGGGGATGATCCGCTGGATCATTGAAAACAATCGCTACAATGCAGAATATCTGTCAGTACCAAGCGAAGTTTCAATGAAAAATATGGGGGAGAAGAGCTGGACGAATGCGACTCACCTTGTGATCAGTGATGAAAAACATCCTTTGTCAGGACAAATGCTGACAACTGCACATTTTAATGATGTTGCAGAAGGGGAAGAACAAACCTTGGTTTTATCACTTGAAGGTGAATTAGTTCCATCGACCCAAGTTAATAAAGCACAATTGTTTGCTACGCATACTGTGACATTAAAAACGGGTGCTACCGTTACGGTTAAATCAAGTTTCCAATTACTTGATGAAGCGGCTAAACGTATGACACTGGCAGAATATAGTGAGCGTTGTAAAGTACCAGAAACAACAATCGCTGCATTAGGTCGCGAATTTACCGCTTATGGACGAAAAGCGGCGGTTATCTCTCATGGCGGTATGATGGGCGGTAATGGTTTCTATACTGCATGGAGCGTGATTATGCTGAATGCGCTAATAGGTAACTTAAACCTTAAAGGTGGAGTATCTGTTGGTGGCGGTAAGTTTAATGGTGCAACCGATGGGCCATGTTACAAAATGGATAGCTTTAAAGGTAAAGTTAAACCAAAAGGCATGGTGTTATCACGCAGCAAAGCCGCCTATGAGAAATCTGATGAATACCGTGAGCGTATAGAGAAAGGGGGATCCCCATATCCAGCAAAAGCACCTTGGTATCCGTTTGCTGCTGGACAATTAACTGAGCAGCTAGGCTCTGCATTAGCAGGTTATCCTTATTCATTAAAAGCATGGATAACAAATATGACCAACCCTATTTATGGGATTGCGGGTATTCGCCAAGTGATGGAAGAGCGCTTGAAAGATCCGAAGCACCTACCTTTGATTATTGGTATTGATGCTTTTATGAATGAAACAACAGCGCTGGCAGATTATATTGTTCCTGATACGCATAACTTTGAGAGTTGGGGATTTAGTGCGCCTTGGTCTGGTGTTCAAACTAAAGCAAGTACAGCACGCTGGCCGATTGTTGAACCTCGTGTTGCAAAAACAGCTGATGGTCAGCCAATTTCAATGGAAACATTCTGTATTGCTGTTGCAAAAGCCTTAGATTTGCCAGGCTTTGGTGAGAAAGCAATCGAAGATATGGATGGTAACTTCTATCCAATCAATAGTGCAGAAGATTACTATTTACGCGTTGCCGCTAATATGGCGTTTATGGGGGAAAAACCTGTTGCCCCTGCAACCAATGAAGATATTTTATTAAGTGGTGTAGACCGTATTTTACCTACGATAACATCAACATTAAAAAATGAAGAAGTTCTTCAAGTTGCCTATATCTATACACGAGGCGGTCGTTTTGCCCCTTATGACAAAGCGTGGAATGGTGAAGAAACTGGACCTCAGTGGAAAAAACCATTACAAATCTGGAATGAAGAAGTGGCTAAAAACCATCATGCAATAACAGGTGAACGTTATAGTGGTTGCCCGACTTATTATCCACCACGTTTATCGGATGGTAGTGATATTCATCAGCATTATCCTGAAGAGCAGTGGCCATTAAAATTAATGTCCTTTAAGTCTCATGTGGTGAGTAGTTCAACAGGCATGATCCAGCGTTTAAGAATGGTAAAACCGAGTAACTTAGTCGCAATTAATCCTCAAGATGGTAAAAAATGGGGGGTTAATCATGGTGATAAAGTTCGCATTGTTACACCCGGTGGACAAGTGGAAGCTGAGATTAGTTTACTTGATGGCGTAATGCCGGGCGTTTTAGCGATTGAACATGGATATGGGCATCAAGAGTTAGGCTCTCGTCAGCATTATTTAGATGAACAACCATTACCGATGGATAAAGGCATTGGCAACGGTATCAATCTTAATGATTTAGGGTTTGCTGATCCAACACGTCAAATCACTAATACATGGTTAGATTGGGTATCTGGTGCATCTGTGCGCCAAGGTTTACCAGCTAAGATTGAGCGCATAGCTTAATTATCGATTTGGTATTTTAAATAATCACTTCACTCTTTATTAAAAGAAGAGTGAAGTGATTGCATAACAAATCAGTTTTACTTTATCTTTTATAAGATAGAGCTATATCAGTTTAATTATTTTAATATCATATGTATCCTACATACATAATATTATAATAAATTTAAGGTGGTCAACACGCATATTAGCCACCTCATTTACAGGGAGTAATAATAGGAATTGGATTCCTTTTTTCTTCTGTTTGTTTTTTTTTGATTGAAATGTAATAGGATTATTTCTCATATATGTATTTTAAAATATTATATATGAAAAATAATTCAATTCGATTTTTCACATTAATTTTTTCGGTAATATGCCTTTTGTGTGAATATACTGTACTACTACTAATGGATAGTTTTTTAGCAATTTGATGATTAGGTATTTCATTCATCCAATAATTAATAATTTTTTGTTCTTGTGAACTAAAAATAGAACATAATGAATGTTTATAGGTCGGAAAGTAAACTTGGCATCGAGAAGTGAACAAAGATGTCTTTTCAAGCACCCAAGGAAGTATCTTCTTCGGAAGGATAAAACAGTTATTTGTCAATGCGATAGGTCTTTCTTTGTCTGGGTAGTTAGCATCAATATAAAGATAAAGCCGACAGCTTCTTGTTGAAATAAAAAAAAGTTGCAAATGCGGGCAATGTGCTACTTCTCGACAATATCTTGTGAGATCAATAAATATAATATCTGGCATTGAGTGATTAATATAACTATTGGCTTCTTGTATAGATGATATGTCAATTATTTCATGTCTTAGATTTCTCTTCGAAAAATAATGTTTTATACCATTACGAGTAAAAAAACATTCATCAATAATTAATACTTTCACAAATAACTTCCTTGTTTGTAGCTGTTTTAATTTATTAAAATAAAGATAACCTTATTTTATGTCAATTCGGCTTATATATTATTTTTCTGAAGATATATCGAATAAAAAGGTTATGATTATTTTTTCATTAAATGAAAGTTGATTTATTAATATGGGCAATTATTTGCATGCAGTAAGAGCTGGTTTATATATTGATATAAATAATATGTGATAGAGGACTGTAGGGAGATAAAATGAGAACAGGAGTACCAAGTACTCCTGTTTTACGTTCGCTAACTTTTCTAGATCTTTTTATTAATGTTTGGTGTTGTCTGAAACAGAATCTTCAGATGATTCAATTTTATCAATGCCAGCTTGAAGAATATGAATCAACTGCTTAGCTATGTCTGTTGTGAGCCAAAGTGTCTTATCTACAACTGCATTTTCTGGATGATGTTCGTTTTCAGGAAGATAATGTAAACGCAACATCATGGCATCGTAGATGTCAACGGTACTGATGTCCCAGCCTACAACAGGATGTGTCTGAATAACTTCATTTTTTCTACTCATAATACCTCCTAATCATACAACCGGTTTTGACTAAGAGAGAAGCTCCCACACAAAGTGGTTACTTTTCAGTATACGAGATTTATCGTGATTAAAAAGATAAATTTTGGTTATAACAAAAAAATGTGTACTGGCTCTGATAAAAGAGTAATGCACCATTAACAGTCGAACAAATGTTATATGGTGCATTTTAGATAAATATCAAGGGGGAGAATTAATCGACAGTGATATCCCAATGAATATTTTCATTCGCTAAGAAAGGAATAAGCGCTTCATTACCACAAAGGATTTGTGCTGGAGCCTCAACAGTTTTTTCAGTTAATGTGATTGTTCCTTCATTAACGGGTAAACCATAAAAACGCGGACCATTTAGAGAACAGAAGGCTTCAAGGTGTTGTAATGCATTGAGTTCTTTAAATACGGTTGCGTAGGCTGCCAGTGCGGTTGGTGCATTAAATACCCCAGCACAACCACAAGATGATTCTTTGCGGTGCTGTAAGTGAGGTGCTGAATCTGTACCTAAGAAAAAGCGAGAGTTTCCTGATGCAACTGCTTCTCTTAGTGCTTCTTGGTGAACGTTGCGTTTAAGAATAGGCAAGCAATATAGGTGAGGTTTAACACCACCAACTAACATATGATTGCGGTTAAACATCAAATGTTGCGGAGTAATGGTAGCACCGAGAAATTCATTTCCTTCTAATACATACTGAGCGGCTTCTTTAGTTGTAATATGTTCAAAAACAATTTTTAGCTCAGGAAATTGCTTGCGTACAGGAGACATAACGCTATCGATGAAACGTGCTTCTCTATCAAAAATATCAATGCTTGAGGCGGTTACTTCGCCGTGGATCAGCAATGGCATTCCGATTTTTTCCATCACACTTAAGATTGGATAAATCTTTGTGATATCGGATACACCATGACTTGAGTTAGTTGTTGCATTCGCAGGATAAAGTTTACAAGCAGTAAAAACACCTTGTAAGAAACCTTGCTCTACTTCTGAAGGCAATGTGCTATCTGTTAAATAGCAAGTCATTAACGGTTCGAAGTTATCGCTGGCAGGAATAGCCGCTTTGATGCGATCACGGTAAGTGCGAGCCGCTTCAATCGTTGTAACAGGTGGAACAAGGTTTGGCATGACAATAGCTCTGCCAAAATAGCGACTGGTATAAGGAACAACAGTTTTTAGCATGTCATCATCACGAAAGTGAACATGCCAATCATCAGGACGGCGAATAGTGAGGGTGATAGGTTGTGCAGTGGTCATATACCGGCTCCGTGTGTCTTAGGAAAATCGAAAGATCAAGGATTGGATTGGACTAGATAGTCAAGCCGGAAACGAATGCTAATACGAAAACGATTAAATAGCTACCATTTAATCGTATTTTTTTATTATGTTTTTGAAATTATGTAAGGTGAAACAGAGAATAAAATCAAGAAGTTACGAGGGTGACACAAAAAGAAATGGCTCCTCCAACTGGACTCGAACCAGTGACATACGGATTAACAGTCCGCCGTTCTACCGACTGAACTATGGAGGAACATCATTAAGTGGCGTGTATCATATAGTGGGTGATTTGATATGTCAAAGGACAATCGACGATATTTGTTTAAGTGCATAGATAAACAACATATTGTGTGTTTCTAAAACAGATAATCTAATAATGAGGTGGTGAACTCGTTTAAATGGCTATTTTTTTCACACTGAAGACTAAAAATAAAGATAAAAAATAAAGAGATAACGTATTTGAGACCATGTTGGGCTCTGAAAAATAAAATAGATAGAAAAATGAGAAAGGTATTGATAATAGAGAAGGTGGAAAGCAAAAAGCCCGCACTGTAATAGCGCGGGCTTTTCTAAATTTGGCTCCTCCAACTGGACTTGAACCAGTGACATACGGATTAACAGTCCGCCGTTCTACCGACTGAACTATGGAGGAAGCGAGTCCTCGTGAGAACGAGACGGATAATAGCGAGGGTGATGAACTTTGTAAAGTAAAAAAAGTGAAATAATAGTTTAAGTGGCTAAAAAATAACTAATTTATAGTTTTTAAATCAAATAAGGTGGTTTTACGTTTAAAAAACAGTCAGTAGAGCTATGTTGATTGAAATAGTTTTATAAAAAGGTGTTTTTTATTGATGATTTTGAGTTAACACAGAACAGAAATAACAGATGCATAAGATGAATATGTAGAGGATACAAAGGAAATAAATAAGAAATAGAGGAATAAAAATAACTGATGAGTAGAAAGCAAAAAGCCCACACTGTAATAGCGTGGGCTTTTCTAAATTTGGCTCCTCCAACTGGACTTGAACCAGTGACATACGGATTAACAGTCCGCCGTTCTACCGACTGAACTATGGAGGAAGCGAGTTCTCGTGAGAACGAGGCGAATAATAGCTATCCTCGCTCACCTTGTAAAGTAAAAAAATGAAAAAAATAACCGTTTGCTCAAGAGTGCATCAGATTGTTTCTTTTTTGACAAAAATGTATAAAAAATAAATGGTTATCAATAGAAATAATATTCGAAATTACATTTCTACTCGCTGAAATGTGTCTTACATTGGAAAGAAAAGATAAAGCGTTTTTTTAAAAGAAAGTTTTTCATACTGTTTAGTTATACAATCTGACGAATTCAAAGACTAATTGAAGATCCCGAGACGATGGATACTACGAATTTATCAGTACCGATGGTATTAGAGTTTGAGCAATTTAAAAAAACACTTCTTCTATATACAAAAGATAAAGAAGGGGGATGGGATACCTCTGTTTCTGGTTTAGCGTTATGTCGGTATACTTCTATTACAGAGTCTGAAGGCTGGATGTATGAACCCAGTTTGGCTATTGCTGCACAAGGTGCAAAGCAAATAACGATAGGGCTAGAGACAAACTGTTATCGTCCTATGAATATGCTTTTAACATCATCAGATATACCTACTTTTGCTAAAGTCTGTGAAGCGTCAAAAGAAACACCTTTTTTAGCAATGTTACTAAAATTAGACCTCGCTCTATTACCTGAGCTGCTGGCTGAAAATAAGTTTGAATTACTACAAGAAAATAACGAAATCAGCGCTCAACAAATTGTTCAAGCAACCGCGCCAATCTTACAAGCAGTAACAAGGCTTATAAAACTAATAGATACACCAGAAGATGCACCTTTTATTGCTCCTTTGATCCAAAAAGAGATCCTTTATTACTTATTAAGATCGAATGATGGTGCGCGTCAGCAACTATTAGCATCACAACATCCTCAGTGTCGGCAAATTAGTCATGCGCTTGATTGGATTAAACAACATTATCACGAAACAATTCGGATTGAAGATCTTACAACGTTAGTGGGTATGAGCACCTCATCATTTCATTTTCACTTTAAAAAACGAACTGGCATGACGCCGTTGCAGTATCAAAAGTGGTTGCGGCTGAATGAAGCAAGAAGGATCATGCTGATTGAAATGAGTGATGTTTCTAAAGCAGCATTTATCGTCGGTTATGAAAGCCCCTCACAATTTAGCCGTGAATATCATCGATTATTTGGTTTATCGCCCTTAAAAGATATTCAACGATTAAAAGAATCAGAAACTGAAACGGTATCTTTGGATTATTAGGCAAGAATAATGGAGGAATGAGTTAAAGCAGTGATGAGTAATTGCGTTACAGTTTGCTTATTAAATATGTGTATACAAGGAGTTTAGAAGTGACTAACGTTTTTATTATTAATGCTGCAAAAGAGTTTGATGGTTCTGAAGGGAAACTCAACGATCATTTAACGCAAGTCGCCACAGATTTGTTGTCTTCACATCAGATAAATGTGCAATCAACACGCATTGATGATGGTTATGATACTAACGAAGAAGTTGATAAATACTTATGGGCTGATGTCATTATTTATCAAATGCCAGCATGGTGGATGGAAGGCCCTTGGATCTTAAAAAAATACATTGATGATGTATTTAGTGCTGGGTACGGCAAAATGTATATTGATGATGGTCGTACACGAAAAGATCCTTCGAAAAAATATGGTTCAGGTGGATTATTACAAGGCAAAAAGTATCTTCTTTCTGTAACTTGGAATGCGCCTTTTGAATCTTTTGAAGAACAAGAACAGTTCTTTGAAGGAAAAGGAATTGATGCTGTCTATTTTCCATTCCATAAAGCGAACCAATTTTTAGGTATGGAAGGATTAAAAACCTTCGGAATGTTTGATGTGGTGAAACAACCGCAAATTGAGCAAGATGTTGAAGCGTATAAAAAACACCTAAAACACGAAATTGTTGGAATAGCAGGTTAGGTCTTTATCGTACTAGATATAAATTAGCTATTTATTAATCAAGCAAGATAACGATACAGATTGGATTTAGGTAGCTGATTTAGATGATAAGAATGTAGAAAGCAAAAAGCCCGCACTGCAATAGCGCGGGCTTTTCTAAATTTGGCTCCTCCAACTGGACTTGAACCAGTGACATACGGATTAACAGTCCGCCGTTCTACCGACTGAACTATGGAGGAAGCGAGTTCTCGTGAGAACGAGGCGCATAATAACGATGATATATCAGAGTGTCAACGTTAAAAATGGATTAAATATCTGTTTGGTTGGTTTATCAACAAAGTGGCTAAATAATAGAAGTTATTCTCCGTGTTTTTGTGTGTAACACGGAGAATCAATTAAGTTTGAGGGGATAATTGTGATGCTGAAATTGATTGTTGTACGGGATCAAATGCCATCAGGTACACATCGTAAAAATGAATTTCTTGTTTTTTATTAATAATCTCGCGAATATCTTCTTTTATTTGTTTAGATATTGCAGGGTGCTGGTGAATTTCATTTATGGCTTCATCAGAGAGTTTTTCAAAGGTATACCATTCACCGTTATAGCAAACTCTCAAATCGAGAACACCAATATCTTCAAATTTATAGATAGGTTTTATATCAAATAACAAGATACCTGCCATAACTAAGAACATGACAGTAAAGAGAACGAGCGAGATAACACCAAAGTAAGGTGAATAAATTAATAACGCAGCGAGCAATATATAAGAGAGAACCATGCTGATACATAACCAGATATGGTTTTTTAAAAACTGACTATTAAAATGTGGTTTCCCGTCTCTTTTTTCTGCTGTATTGATCCGGTCTAAATCACGCTCTAAGATTTCTTTTAATACATTCATTGTAAACACCTTAAGAGATGAATGTTGCAAACTTGTTTCTTATTGCTAGATTATCACGGGGACAAGATAAGCGGGTAGAACAGTTTTTTTAAATTCTGGTATTAACTGTTATTGTTAGACCATTAAGAATATTCTTAGTCATTGTTAATAATAGAGATAAAATATCAAATAAATTTTATGCACAGTGATAAAAATAGAGGAAGAATTGTATTTTTAATGTGCAATTCGCATTTTTTTAATCTTTAGACGCATAAAACTATTGCTATTAAACTTGTCTCATGCGTTAATGAGTAAGGCCTCAATACAGACCTGATTTATGATTGACATTCTAAGTTAATGAGTTTTAAACAGCATCGCTTTTTGACCGTTTTCTTCATGTGTGCCCATAAGTTATAGGTAGTTCAGGCCAGTAGATGCCGAGAAGGCAACGTTTTATTGATATATAGGAAAGTCACATGTCTGACAAAATGAAAGGTCAAGTTAAGTGGTTCAACGAGTCTAAAGGCTTTGGTTTTATTACTCCAGCAGACGGAAGCAAAGACGTATTCGTTCACTTTTCTGCCATTCAAGGTAACGGTTTCAAAACTCTGGCTGAAGGTCAGAACGTAGAATTCACAATTGAAAACGGTGCAAAAGGTCCAGCAGCTGCTAACGTAACAGCTCTGTAATTTAAAGCCTTTTAAAAATTTTCTTCAAGCCTGTCACCTTATGGTGGCAGGCTTTTTCTTTATGGGTAAAATAAAGAAAAAGAGAATGATAATATTTATCAGGAGAGAAAATGCAGGTTAATGATAACGTTGTTGTGAAAACTGATGGTATTGACGATCGTGAAGGAACTATCCTACTTATCGAAGAATTTAATGAAGGCATAATGTATTTAGTATCACTCCCTGAATATCCAAAAGGAATTTGGTTTTTTAATGAAAAAGAGGGCGGTGAAGGAACATTTGTTAGACCAATACAGCAAAAGTGACTGACGTTTAGGTACGGTTCATTTACATTTTCAAATCAGCTACTTATACTTTTGCCAAATTTTAGTTAGGAGAAAACATAGTGGAGACAGAAAGTTGTAGGTTAATGATAACTCCATTAACTGAGAATAATTTTATTCAAAATAATAGGTAAGCTGTTTTCTTCACTAAAACTGCTTACCATTTTGGTGGGCAGTGCATTGTAATATTCCTTTCTTATATATTCCTATTATGTACTTACCCAAATGATTTCCCTTATGCCGCTAACATAAGAAGGGTAACTTCATGTGCTACATTTTTTTCTCTTTATTTCCTCCACCTAAGGCGATGAATTAATTTCAACACTCTGAACTATCAGAGCAAAATTTTCATATCGATTTTAATCATCATGTAGAGGAAATAAACATGACGATGACGCCTTATATTTTAAATCTCGTGATTGCAATGTGTCTTGGTGCTTTGATTGGTGCCGAACGTCAATGGCGACAAAGAATGGCCGGTTTAAGAACAAATGCTTTAGTTGCAACCGGTGCCGCTGTTTTTATTTTAAGTTCAATAGAAACTTCGCCAGATAGTCCCGGTCGGATCGCAGCTCAAGTTGTTTCAGGTATTGGATTTCTTGGTGCTGGTGTGATCATGCGTGAAGGAATGAATATACGCGGACTTAATACTGCCGCAACGCTTTGGTGTTCAGCAGGAATTGGCGTGTTATGTGGTTTAGGTTTATATCAATTGGCAACTATAGCAACACTTCTTATTCTTTGTGCGAATATCTTACTACGAGAAGCAGCTCAGCGGATAAACGCTCAGCCACAACATCAAGCAATAGATATAGAACAACGCTACTCAATACGAATTATTTGTCATGAAGAAGATGAAGTTTTGGTTAGAACACTCATTTTACAAGCAATAAATGGATTACATGTTCGATTACAGTCTTTAAGCAGTGCTGATACATTGATGCCTAGTCAGCTAGAAGTGTGTGCTGAATTGCTGGCAACACCTGTCGAGCAAAAAGAGATAGAAGCGATTGTTTGCAGAGTAAGTTTAGAAAAGAGTGTCAGCGCAATTAATTGGAAGATAGCGGCAGAGCATCCTGCTTGATGGATCTTTTCAAGATAATATCTTTCTACTTGAGGCGCCCTATATTAAATATAGGGCGCTTTTTTTGTCGTATAAAGACGAGATAGATATCAAATTACAAAGTTATTTCAAAAGGGAATATGAATATTGATAAAAGTTATAAAGAATATAACTTTGTAACTTGTAAGTAATAGAACTGTCATATTTCAAGCTGTTGTGTCGTCGATTATGTTTATTCATACCAGTCACATATTTTTGTTTGTTCTTAGTAAACCATTCACTTTTGCCTATCTAAACCTCAAGTTATTAAGAGCCTTAGCATAATACTTAATTCAAAAACTCATTTCTCTGATGGGAATAATGAGATCTTAGTCATGAGTTACGTATTATTACTGATATATAGAAATAAAGTATTTTGTTTATGTAATTATTATTTTTGTAACTATTACTTTATGGAATAAAAAATAGAAAAATGTGCTCAAAAAAACTAATTAAAATACGCAATAGGGTGGAATATATTCATTTTCGTTTTAATAAAAACAAACATTTTTACCTAAATTGATTAATGTACAATTATTTGTATTGTGGTTAACCCGTATATAATGAGTTATGAATGAAAAATGTTGAACAGAGTTTGGATGTATTTGACGTTATTTCTCATCTTTATTAATCGTCCTTTTTAGACTGATTTGATTTATCTCTGTTTATTTTGTTTTTAATAAACAGGAAAAACTAAAATCAAGTAAGCGATTGCTTCCCATAGTTTGCTTATTAAATGAGGTACTTAGGAGTATTGTAGGACAAAAAATCGTTATTAAGGGGCTTAGTGCAGTATAGAATTTTGGGAAAAAAGCGGTGTTTTCCATTGATTATATTGGATTTTTTTTTAATACCTAAATTATACTCTCAAATTATTTCAATGTATTTGGCGAAAATTTTATCAATATTTTCTATTGTATTTAATTTAAGTGTGACTTTTTGAGTAATATTTTTAATTTAATCAAATTAGACTTTCAAAAAATGAGGAAGAATTCAGGAAAATGGTGAGTTTAGACCGCTACAGTAAAGCTGATGAATTGCTGTGGTATGTTGTTTGTAATCACTAATCAATTATGAATGAAAACCTTTTGAAAAATTGTAGGATTTTTTGTAAAAGTCATGTAGAAAAATTGATACCAATAAGTAATCTTATAATAAGAGTAGAAAAACCACACCACTCTTTCCATCCAATAAAATAATAATTTCAAAATTATATTGTTTATAAATTTGTCAAGGACGTAAATCTTACTTATTACAGAAGGAGAATTATCTTAGTATGAAATAGATGTGTCATTAGTATTCGCTGTAAAAATATATATAAAAGATAATTGTGGTACTGACCTTTTTCGATTTACCAAAAAAGATAAAAACAACGATAAGAGGTACATTAATTTAAAAAATTGCTGGTATAAAAGGGTGAACAATCATTTCATGTTTACTTACTAAAAACGATGTAACTCATTTCAATAGAACTGAAAGCAATGCATAAAGTATTTGCATTCACCGCATGAATGATCTCAATTATTACTTTTGAAAAATACAGTTACAATATTTTCAAAACCTTTCTTTTCCAAAAATTTAGAACAGTTTAGGTGTATAGAATACTAAGGTCTGTTATTGGTTTTTAAGACTAATCTAATAAATGAGATATAAGTCTTGATTATTTAGATACACCAATATTTTTATTAGGTTTTGATCGAGAGGAAAAGTCTTTTTAAACGCAAAATTACTCATAAAAAAGGTAATAAAATGAGTAAAATTAGTGGTTAGAATAGAAGAATATTTAGAGATATATTTTAGTGCTTTAAGTAAAGATATACCGATATATAAATCTTTATACTCTCCTAAGCCCATCAACATCAACTTTTGTTAAGTAATGGTGTTGTTACTAAGTCAGCACTTTTGGCTCTGTAATGTCTTGATACTTGTGCTAGCTAGGTTAAAAAAAAGAGGCTAACCACATAATAAGAGGAAACGTGAAACAATGCTCATCATTGGTAAGAGTAAAACTAATTACTGATAGGGACTATTTTTGGGCTAAAAGGTAACATTTGATATTTTTTAGTTCGCACTAATGCTAATAGAATAGTCAATGAGATGTTATTTTGATCATATTTGTTTTTCTGTCTTTACATTGAAAAAGTTGATGTGTACAAGTGTTAACTTCAGGTTGTCATATTTGTCATTACAGCCGTTTATTGTGTTGAGATAATGCTGATAACAGGAAAAACAGAATTTATATTTTGCCTTATTATTTTATGAATTAATCACTTTATATTGGAGATCTTGGGATCTTTTTTTATGAAATCGAAATTTATATTTCATAAAATGTCTTTTTTTATAAAAAAAGATGTGTATTTATATAAGATATAAATTATAAATCTGCTTTTTTATTTATATTTTTTACTGGATATTATGTTTTTAATTAATCGTCGATTATTTTATTAATATATATCTATATAAAGAGAAAAATAAGCGGATTTTAATTTGATTTTTTATACTAATAAATTGTGACTTTATTTTATAAAAAAATGATTGTTTTTTTTAATTTAACTTAAGTTAAATGCTATATTATTTTTATATTCCATTTTGAATCGATAATTAAATAACAGTTTTTTTATTTAATTAAATAAAAAGTATTCTTTTGTTTTTATATTAAAATTGTGGCAATTTTAAATTTATATTGTTCATAAAATATACTGTGATTCATAAGTAAAACTTACTTATATGTGGATATTATTTCTTTGTGACTAATTTACAGCCAATAAAACTCTTATTAAGAGTTCTGTAATTTAAGTGTTAAATAGCGCTTAATAATCATTAATTAAATTTTATTATTACAGTTGAAACTTTAATAATGTGGAAATAAATATTCAATGATTTAAGGGTGAAGATGCATAACTAAGAATTTAATTTTATATGACTTATCGTTCTGCTTAATAAATACATCAAGTTATGGTATTGATTTTAAAGGATAATTTTTATCGTGAAATAATAAAAAAATTTAGGATAACTATAAATAATTAGAATGGGTTGTTTTTCAAACAAATTGTAAATAAAAAGTGATCATTTCTGAAGGTTTACGTAAATGATGAAAAAAATAATATCTATAGAAATATTTATTAAATTTGGGGGGCTTGTTTAGATAAAGATGAGGAGGAGATATATCAATATATGTTACTGTGATCAAAAAAATCTACAATTTAGGATTTGTCAAATTTTTATGCTGTATTTTTAGATTTATAAGTTTAATAGATCGTATAAAATAAAAAATTATCATTAATATTTTAATTTGGGTAGATTAGCTTATTAATTTACACCATGTTTTATTACTTTTATCACTTGAATAGTTAATGAACTAATTCCATAATAATGATTATCTTTTTGTGATGTGACTCACAGAGTATTTAAATTAGACTACTTTATCCGTTGAATAACTTAATCGTTAAGGAGTAAAGTTGTTGCGTTAGGATTATTCTTAACGAGCTATATTGGCGAGCATTTAAAGTTTACTTTTAATTTAAATGTTTTTTTCGCTACTTTTGAAAATGACCGTAACTAAGTAATACAAGGTAGTGTTACTACGTGTCATGTTCATAAAATGGGGCCTGGAAATTTAATATTACATTTATATTAATTTCCTCGGGATCTTTCATTAGAGAGATCCTCTTTGTTCAATATAATCGGACGGGATGTAAAGAGATGAGTACGGTTGAATTGCTTAAGCATATTTATGACATAAATTTATCGTATTTGCTTTTAGCGCAAAGGTTAATTAACCAAGAAAAGGCTTCCGCAATGTTTCGGCTTGGGATTAGTGACGCGATGGCGGATGCGCTGGCAGAGCTTACATTGCCTCAATTGGTTAAGTTGGCTGAAACAAACCAACTAATCTGTAATTTCCGGTTTGAAGACAGCGAAACAATAGAACAACTCACTAAAGAATCTAGAGTGGATGATTTACAACAAATTCATACTGGTATTCTTCTTTCTTCTAACTTGTTTCGTCAGTTATCGGAACAAGATACTACTGCGACAAAGAAGCGGGCATAACAATGAGTGAGAAAAGTATCGTCCGAGAAGCGAAAGATATTCGCTTAGCAATGGAATTAATCACCTTGGGTGCCCGCTTGCAAATGCTTGAAAGTGAAACTCAATTAAGTCGGGGGCGTTTAATTAAATTATACAAAGAATTAAGAGGGAGCCCCCCTCCAAAAGGAATGCTACCATTTTCAACGGATTGGTTTATGACATGGGAACAAAATATCCATTCCTCAATGTTTTATAACGCTTATCGCTTTTTATTAAAAAATGGCGGTTGTGTTGGTGTTGAGGCTGTTGTTAAAGCTTATCGTTTATACTTAGAACAATGTCCGCCTGTTAAAGATCAAGAACCTATTTTAGCACTAACAAGAGCATGGACATTAGTACGCTTTGTTGAAAGTGGCATGTTGCAACTTTCTGTTTGTACCAAATGTAATGGTTCATTTATTACACACGCACACCAACCAGCTAGCAATTATGTTTGTAGTCTTTGCCAGCCACCTTCTCGCGCAATAAAAAAACGTAAACTTTCCGCCAATCCTGCCGATATTAACTTACAACTGTTGGATGGTCTTGAACAGTTTGCAATGTGATTCGAGATTGAAAGTTAAATATCAGGTTATAGAGTTTAGTTATCTATAACCTGAGCCGTTTCCTCTCCCCCTCCTATCTCTTGCTGCTATGTTCGCCATTCTCTCTATAACGAAATTAGCTAAAGGGATATCGCGTGTTAGTACTCTTAGGATATATCGTGGTGATTTGTGCTGTCCTCGGAGGGTATACCCTCGTCGGAGGTAGTTTAGGCGCATTATATCAACCAGCCGAGTTTTTAATCATCTTTGGTGCCGGCATCGGTGCTTTTATTGTAGGTAATAATGGTAGAGCAATTGTATCAACAATGAAGATCCTACCAAAATTACTTCGTAGCACAAATTACAATAAAGCGATGTACATGGATTTAATGGCACTGATGTTTCGTTTATTGTCAAAAGCGCGTCAAAACGGGATGTTGGCATTAGAGAGAGATATCGAAAACCCACAGCAAAGTGATATTTTTTCTCAGTATCCCCGCATTATGAAAGATGCTTATATGCTTAGCTTTATTACGGACTATATGCGCCTGATGGTGACAGGGAATATGAACCCTTATGAGATTGAATCTCTGATGGATGAAGAGATCGCAACCTTTGAAGAGGAAAGTGAAGTACCCGCTTTAGGTTTGTCAACTATGGGTGACTCATTACCAGCATTTGGTATCGTTGCCGCCGTTATGGGGGTTGTAAATGCGTTAGGTGCTGCGGATAGGCCTGCTGGTGAAATGGGGGCTTTAATTGGACACGCAATGGTTGGTACTTTCTTAGGTATTTTATTAGCTTATGGTTTTATTTCACCATTAGCTTCTCGAATTAGACAACGCTCTAGTCAACAAATGAAAATGATGGAGTGTATCAAAACAACATTGTTATCTAGCATGAATGGATATGCGCCACAGATAGCAGTTGAATTTGGACGTAAAACCCTCTTTCTGGCAGACAGACCTTCTTTTGTTGAATTGGAAGAACATGTACGTCAGGTACGGACACCGATGCAGGCAAATCCTGATGCAATGAAAGAAGAGTAATCATGAAGAGTAATTCACAAATCATTCGAGTTAAAAAGCGAGGGAGAAAACAACATAACGCTCATGGTGGTGCATGGAAGATAGCTTATGCTGACTTTATGACTGCAATGATGGCTTTCTTTCTGGTGATGTGGTTACTTTCAATCGCTAGCCCTCAAGAATTAACTCGTGTAGCCGAATATTTTCGTACGCCATTAAAAGTTGCTATTGAGAAAGGGCGATTTAGTGGGGATGCAACCAATCCTATTCCTGGAGGAGGGCGTGATCCTGTCTATAACGAAGGTGATATTTTGCCAAAAGGCCAGGAAGATAAACAGCTCAATGAAAAGCAACAATTCCGTCGTTTAAAAGACAGTTTAGAGCAAGTCATTTTAAATGATCCTCGGTTAAAAGATCTGAAGCCTCATTTATTAATAGACATGATGGATGAAGGGTTACGAATTCAGATTATAGATAAAGAAAGCCGACCTATGTTTAGAGTCGGTAGTGCCACCGTTGAACCTTATATGAAGGATATTTTGACGGCAATAGCACCTATTTTAAATGACACGCCATACAAAATCAGTTTATCAGGTCATACCGATGATATTCCTTATGCAAGTGGCGCTTTAAAATATAGTAACTGGGAACTATCAACAGATCGTGCGAATGCCTCTCGTCGAGAATTAATTGGTGCAGGATTGAGTGAATGGAAAGTGTTGCGTGTTGTAGGTATGGCATCAACAGTTCATTTAGTTAAAGAGGATGGTTTTGCACCTGCTAACCGACGGATCAGTATTTTGGTCTTAACGAAGCAAGCAGAACAAAAAATTGTACAAGAAAATGAGCGGGTTGCACCGACAGTAACAGAGACTTCAGAAATTGAACCTCTACTTTCAGGGCAAGAAACCCCACAAGAAAAAGCAGGAAACACACAGACGGGTTCGTCTGTGTCTTCTGCATCTGAGCTTCCCGAATCAAAAAAGGAAAATGTTGAAACAGGATTTTCTGGGGAAAGTTTGCCATCACAATCGACAAATATTACTACAAAGCAGGGAACAGCACCCTAATTTGTTAGTAATCGCGTAAAGGTGAATGAGTAACGATGGATATTACTGAGTTTTATCAAACATTTTTTGATGAAGCAGATGAGTTGTTAGCTGATATGGAACAGCATTTACTGTTACTTGATCCTGCAAATCCAGATCAAGAACAGATGAATGCGATTTTCCGTAGTGCACACTCCATAAAAGGAGGAGCTGCAACATTTGGCTTCGTTAAACTTCAACAGACCACTCATGTGCTTGAAAACTTGCTCGATAGTGCAAGACGTCATGAGATGGCGCTCACCGACGACATTATTAACCTGTTTCTGGAAGCGAAAGATATTATGCAACAGCAATTGGATGCACATAAAAACTCACAAGAACCTGATGAGGAAACATTTAACTATATTTGTGAGAAGTTGCGTCAGCTGGCTCTCGATGTAAAAGAAGAACAATCCGCTCCTCACGTTGAGGCTGTTGCTGGATCTGAAGCTTCAGACTCACAGGCCACAATGACTGAAACTCCTGTTTTGTCATCTGACGCTGAAAATGTGCAAAGTGAAGCCGTAGAAACTATGGTCGAAGTCGCATCGACGATGGCGGCTGATGGACATTATTATCATCATATTATTTTGTCTGATCTTAAAGAGACAGATATTGATTTAATGCTTGATGAATTAAAACATCTTGGTGAAGTTAGCCAAGTTGAAAAACAGCATCATGGTCTTGAAGCAATATTGAAAACCACTGCAACAGAAGAAGATATCAGCGCTGTACTTTGTTTTGTGATTGAACCTGAACAAATCTCGTTTAAAAAAGTGGCTGTTGCAGAAAAAAACACAGTTACAGAAGAAAGTACAACATCTGTTGATGATGCTCATGTTGAAATCCAAGTTGAGCAACCAGCGCCTGTACAAAAAACCGTTGCTGAAAAAGTGACGCCATCGGCAGAACCTGCTAAAGCACCAGCAGCATCGGCAGCACCAACGAAAAGACCTGTTGCCGCTGCTGCACCGAAAACAGAATCAAGCAGTATTCGTGTTGCCGTTGAAAAAGTTGACCAATTAATCAACTTAGTGGGTGAGCTGGTTATCACTCAGTCAATGTTGGCACAGCACAGTGGTAGTCTTGATCCAGCAATATATAGTGATTTACTAAGTTGTATTGCTCAGCTACAGCGTAATTCTCGTGATTTACAAGAATCTGTTATGTCAATTCGTATGATGCCGATGGAGTATGTTTTCAGTCGCTTCCCTCGAGTTGTGCGTGATGTTGCAGGTAAAATGAATAAGAAAGTTGAGCTAAACATGATTGGTAGCTCAACAGAACTTGATAAAAGCTTAATTGAAAAAATTATCGATCCTTTAACTCACTTAGTGCGTAACAGTCTTGATCACGGTATTGAAATGCCCGCTGATCGTGTTGCGGCGGGTAAACCGGAAGCGGGGCAATTAACCCTGTCTGCGGAACATCAAGGCGGTAATATTTGTATTGAAGTGACTGATGATGGTGCTGGATTAAACCGCGAACGTATTTTGAAAAAAGCGATTTCCTCTGGGCTTGCTGTTTCTGAAAATATGAGCAATGAAGAAATTGCTATGCTGATTTTTGCACCCGGTTTCTCTACCGCAGAAGTAGTAACAGATGTTTCTGGTCGCGGTGTGGGTATGGATGTTGTAAAACGAAATATCCAAGAGATGGGTGGTCAAATTCAAATCAGTTTTGAAGTGGGTAAAGGAACGCGCATTCGTATTTTACTTCCACTGACATTAGCAATTTTAGATGGTATGTCCGTTAAAGTTCATGACGAAGTCTTTATTTTACCATTAGGAACGGTAGTCAGTTCTTTACAACCGGAAGAAGACGATATTTATCCATTGGCTGGCGATGAGAAATTATTGCAGGTCAGAGGGGAATATTTACCACTGATTGAACTGCATCGTACTTTTAATATTGAAGGCGCTCAAACTGATATTACCCAAGCAATTGCGGTTATTGTTCAGAGTGCCGGACGTCGTTATGCTTTATTGGTAGATCAATTAGTTGGCCAGCATCAAGTTGTTGTTAAAAATATAGAAAGCAATTACCGAAAAGTTCCTGGTATATCTGCTGCAACAATTATGGGCGACGGTAGTGTGGCTTTAATTCTTGATGTACCAGAATTGCAACGTTTAAGTCATACACAAATGACGAATAAGAAAAAGAATACAACTGCAAGCGCAGTCATTTAATAGTGAGGATAAAATAAGATTATGGCTTCGGAACATTTCGAGAAATTATCCGGTGAAACTGTTGGACAAGGATTTCTAATTTTTACGCTGGGCGATGAAGAATATGGAATTGATATTTTAAAGGTTCAAGAAATTCGCGGATATGACCAAGTTACACGTATTGCTAATTCACCTAGCTTTATTAAAGGCGTAACTAATTTACGGGGCGTTATTGTTCCGATAGTTGATCTGCGTATTAAATTTTCACAAGAAAGTGTAACTTATAATGACAATACTGTTGTTATTGTGGTTAACTTATTAAATCGAATTGTAGGAATTGTTGTTGATGGCGTTTCTGATGTTCTTACGCTAAAACCAGAGCAGATCTGCCCCGCGCCAGAGTTTGCGGTCACAATGTCTACTGAGTATTTAACAGGTTTAGGTACTTTAGATGAAAGAATGCTTATTCTTGTGGATATTGAAAAATTACTCAATAGTGAAGAAATGGAATTAGTCGATAGCGCAACAATTCAAGCTAAATAAGTTTTGTTTTTTTAAAAATAATCTAAATACTGTTCCGGTAATTTTGCCGGAATAGCTATTTCTATCTTTTTTTATTTTATTAGCGAGTGCTAAAGCATTAAATTAACTTTAAGTAAAATTAAAAGATAAAAAAGAACTAATAATTTTAGTTAAGTTCTATTTTATTATTTATCAACTTATAAGTAGCTATCACCTAGCTATAATATTTTTCTACTGACGGAAATAACTTTAAAGTTTTTTATACTTATACTTATAATTTTAATTAAAAACAGTATTACCACCGCTTTCTAATGGAGCAAAAATGCGACTAAGGCGAAATGAATCCTATAAAGTTTCTCTTAAGTCTGCCGATAACTTGCTCATTACCATTTATTATAAAAAGGGAAACTATGTTTAGCCGAATGAAAATAGTGACTGGATTATTATCCATTCTTCTGTTGTTTGGTGTTTTGCAGTTTGTATCTGGGGGTGTTTTTTACTCAAATATCGTTGAGACAAGAAATGACCTGAATAAAACACTAACAATACAGGATCAACGTGAGCGTCTAGATGAAAGCTGGGCTAACTTACTACAAGCGCGTAATAATATTAATCGTGCAGCGATTAGTTTTTTATTACAAGATAAAAATCTTAATGTAGATGATTCTCTGTCTGTTGACTATTTGACGGGGCTTGCTCGTAAAAATATGTCTCGTGCAGACGAGAAATTTAAAGAATTTGAAAAGAATATTACCGCTTATCAAGTTCACTCAGAAGATGATGTTCGTAGCTTAAAAGGGCGTTTTATCGAATATTTCTCTGCATTAAACCAACTAGAAATTTTACTTCAAGATAGAAACTTAAAAGACTTTTTTGAGCAACCAACCACGGGTTATCAAGACGCTTTTTATAAAGAATATCTTGCATATGTCATGCGCAATGAAAAATTTAACGAAGAGTTAAATGTGGCACTAGAAGCCTCTCATCAACGTACTGTCATTACTATGGTTGTGTTAGCTATTATCGTTATCTCGGCATTAATTCTATGCTGGTTTGCATTACGTAATGCCTTAATTAGACCATTAAATTCACTTCTATTAAGTATTAAAACCTTCTCTGAAGGTGATTTACGTCCAAATATCGAAGTGAATGGTCGCAATGAAATGAGCTTGTTAGCAAATGGTTTAAAACATATGCAACAAGAGCTTATTCAAACTGTTCGTGGTGTCTATCAAAGTACGGAAAACATTTATAACAGTACAAGTGAAATTGCTGCTGGAAATAATGACTTATCTGCTCGTACAGAAGAGCAAGTGGCTTCGTTAGAAGAAACTGCTGCAAGTATGGAACAGTTAACGGCGACCGTGAAACAGAACGCGGACAATGCTCGCCAAGCAAGTAACCTTGCTAATGACGCCTCAGATATTGCCCGCCAAGGCGGAAAAGTTGTTGCTAATGTGGTGCAAACGATGCACGACATAGCCGGAAGTTCTCAGAAAATCACCGATATCACAGCTGTTATCGATGGCATTGCATTCCAGACCAATATTTTGGCACTGAATGCAGCTGTTGAAGCTGCAAGAGCCGGTGAGCATGGTCGCGGATTTGCGGTAGTTGCCGGTGAAGTTCGTAACCTTGCACAGAGAAGTGCAGAAGCTGCTAAAGAAATAAAAACACTGATTGAAGATTCTGTAAATCGTACTGAAACGGGTTCTGTACTCGTTGAAAGTGCGGGTGAGACGATGACGCGTATCGTGGATTCAGTAACGCGTGTTACTGACATCATGGGCGAAATCGCTTCTGCATCAGATGAGCAAAGCCGAGGTATTTCACAAGTTGGCCTTGCGGTTTCTGAAATGGATCGTGTCACTCAGCAAAACGCCTCTTTAGTAGAACAATCTGCAGCCGCTGCTGCTGGTCTTGAAGATCAAGCAGTTGCATTAACTCGCTTAGTTTCAATCTTCAAATTACCGGGTCAGGAAGAAAAAACGCTAGAAAGAAAGGAATCGGATGCAACCCCTGTAGTTAAAGCCGCTGCTCCACTTATAAAACCAGGAACCTCAGAAAAGAAAAAGAGCAGCAGTGTTGAAGACCCCGCTAACTGGGAAACTTTCTAACAACAACAAGTGGCTGACAAGCGGTGGCTTTTAACCACCGCTTTAAACGAGGTGAAGGCATGTTTAGGTTTCGCAAATTAAAGATATCCACCAGTCTCTATTTATTACTGATGATGTTTTGCGTTATGCAGGTGATTTCTAGTGGTATTTCGTTAGGGATCGTTCATTTGAATAACGAACAACTCACCAAAGTAGATATAGATACATCTAAGCGAGATGAATTAGGATTAAGTTGGGCATCTTTAATACAAACACGTAATGCGATTAATCGTGTAGCTATTGCAGTGAAAACTGAACAGTCAACGGATTATATTCAATCTATTGAATCAATTGCACTTTCACGTTTGGAAACGGCGAATACTCATTTTCAAAATTTCCTTGCTGAGATAAATAAAGAGGCAATCCCAACAGAAGAAAAAGAAATCGTTGAAGCTGTAAAAAACGATTATCACGTTTTATATGGTGCATTAACTGAATTACATAGCATGTTAAAAAACAATAACTTCCAAGGTTTTTTAGATCAACCAACGGAACGTTATCAAACAGCGATGGAAAATTCATTTAATACCTATATGAATTATGTTCAGAGCGAAATTACTGAATCTATAGAGCAGGGACATCGCTCTTATACTATTGCTATCTTGATGTTTATCGGTGCAATAGCGATGGTTATTGTTGTATCACTCGCCGCTCATCGCTGGCTAAGTTTTAATATCATTAAGCCTTTCGCAAGTTTAAGCCGTTATTTTAATGATGTTGCTACCGGTAAATTAAATCGTGAAATTCTTGTCTTCACCGATGATGAAATAGGGGATGTGTTTAGACGACTACGAGATATGCGTGGTGAGCTCGCGCGTTCTATTCGTATCGTTCGAGACAACAGCCATGCTATGTATTCTGGTATTCAAGAAATTTCCAAAGGAAATACGGATTTATCCTCAAGAACTGAACAACAAGCTGCTTCGTTAGAAGAAACTGCGGCAAGCATGGAAGAGTTAACAGCAACGGTAAAACAAAATGCTGATAACGCCCTGCAAGCGAGCAAGCTCGCAGAGTCTGCTTCTGAAACAGCCATTCGTGGTGGCCAAATCACGAATAGTGTTGTTGAAACCATGGATGCGATTACACAAAGTTCTCAAAAGATAGGGGCTATTATCAGTGTGATTGATGGTATTGCGTTCCAAACCAATATATTAGCACTTAACGCGGCGGTTGAAGCTGCTCGCGCGGGTGAACAAGGACGTGGATTCTCTGTTGTTGCTGGAGAAGTTCGTAACCTTGCTCAACGTAGTGCTGATGCTGCAAAAGAAATTAAATTGTTGATTGATGAATCTGTTTTACGTGTCTCTCAAGGTTCTCAACTCGTTAATAATGCAGGGCAGACAATGGAGGAACTCGTCACATCAGTAAATAAAGTCACTGAGTTAATGGCAGAAATCGCCTCAGCTTCTGATGAACAAAGCCGAGGTATTCACCAAGTCGCTGATGCAGTCAGTCAGATGGATCAGGTGACACAGCAAAACGCTGCTTTGGTGGAGCAATCAGCATCTGCTGCCGCAGCATTAGAAGATCAGGCTAATAACCTTGTTAATGCTGTATCGGCATTCGAGTTGCCTGACACGGATGAGGATAATAACTCTTCATCCCTAGAAGGTAATGGGTTGAAAAAAGCAGATAAAAAATCATTTTTTAAAAAGACCCATTAAAAAACAATGAAACGTAATGTTACTGAAGTCTTATCAGATATCGCTGCTCAACCGTTGGATATTTTTACCCAACGGTTTATGTTGTCCGATGATCAGTTCCAATCTATATGCCAATTGATTTATCAAAAGGCAGGTATTGTGCTGACTAACAACAAAAGGGAGATGGTTTATAACCGTCTCACTAGGAGGTTACGTGAATTACGGATGAATAACTTTGGTGACTATCTTGCGTTTCTTAAAAGTGATGTACGCAACCCTGAATGGCAAGAGTTTGTAAATGCATTAACAACCAATCTCACCGCATTTTTCAGGGAAGCGCATCATTTTCCTATTTTGGCAAAACATGCCAGAAAAAGAGCAGGAGGCGTCTACCGAGTATGGTGTGCAGCTGCATCTACTGGAGAAGAACCTTATTCAATTGCGATGACTTTACGCGATGTTTTTGGAAATAACCCTTATAAAACCAAAATTATTGCCAGCGATATCGATACTAATGTGTTGGATAAAGCACGAAAAGGTGTTTACCGACAGGAAGAGCTTAAAACATTAAATAATGAATATTTGAAAAAATATTTTCTCAAAGGTGTCGGCGATTTTGAAGGATACGTGAAAATTAGACAGCAAATTAGCGAGATGGTCTCTTTTCAGTATTTGAATTTACTCGATAAGCAATGGGATTTAGAAGGCAGTTTTGATGCGATTTTTTGTCGTAATGTCATGATCTATTTTGACAAAGCGACACAACAAACCTTACTTAACCGCTTTACCTCATTACTTAAGCCAGACGGAATGCTGTTTGTTGGACATTCTGAAAATGTAAGCCAGCTTAGCAAGGATTTCTACTTGCATGGGCATACCGTTTACGGGCTGACACCAGCAAGGAGAGGTTATGAATAAAATAACGGTACTCTGTGTTGATGATTCGGCGCTAATGCGTCAAATCATGCGAGAAATCATCAACAGTCATAGCGATATGGAAGTTGTTGATTGTGCACCAGATCCTATAGTGGCTCGTGACTTAATAAAAAAGTACAACCCACAGGTATTAACGTTAGACGTTGAAATGCCACGCATGGATGGTATTGATTTCTTGGAAAAACTGATGCGATTAAGACCAATGCCTGTCGTTATGGTCTCATCATTAACAGCAAAAGGCTCAGAAGTGACGTTAAAAGCGTTAGAACTGGGCGCAGTTGATTTTGTGACTAAACCACAGCTTGGTTTGCGTGAAGGTATGATGGCTTATAGTGAACTGATTGCCGAGAAAATTCGTGCTGCTGCACAGGCACGAATTAATCGCCGAGAAGTACAAGCACCTCCTTCTAAATCATTGTCATTTACACCGATGATTTCGAGTGAAAAGTTGATTGCAGTAGGCGCATCAACTGGTGGCACAGAGGCTATTCGTAATTTTCTAGAACCATTACCTATTACCAGCCCTGCGATATTAATTACGCAACATATGCCCGCAGGGTTTACACACTCATTTGCAGAACGATTAAATCGTTTATGCCAAATTAGTGTAAAAGAAGCAGAAGATGGCGAACGTGTATTACCTGGGCATGCTTATATTGCGCCAGGTGATTATCACATGGAGCTTCGTCGTAATGGTGCTAACTACCAGATCCACATTAATAAAGAGCCTGCGGTCAATCGTCATCGTCCTTCTGTCGATGTGCTATTTAGGTCTGTCGCAAAATATGCGGGACGTAATGCCATCGGTGTGATTTTAACCGGAATGGGAAGTGATGGTGCTGCTGGTTTATTAGAGATGCGTCGCGCTGGTAGTTATACCTTTGCACAAGATGAAGCGAGTTGTGTCGTCTTTGGTATGCCTCGTGCTGCGGTTGAATTAGGCGCAGTAGACGAGGTGAAAAGCATAAGCGCAATGAGTAAAGCTGTTCTGATGAAAATCAGTAGCACACAATCATTGCGTATCTGATTAAGTTCAGTTTAAAAAGCAACACAGTAATTTGCCGATATATTTTGAAGGAGTTTTCAATGGCAAGTAAGGATCTGAAATTTTTAGTGGTTGATGATTTTTCAACAATGCGCCGCATAGTTCGTAATTTGCTAAAGGAATTAGGATTTACGAATGTAGAAGAAGCAGAAGATGGTGCTGACGCGTTAGCTAAATTACGCAATTCGGCAATCGATTTTGTGATCACAGACTGGAACATGCCAAACATGGATGGTCTAGAGCTTCTTAAAAATATTCGTAGTGATGCGGGACTTGCAGCAACACCAGTACTCATGGTAACCGCTGAAGCTAAAAAAGAAAATATCATTGCAGCAGCGCAAGCTGGTGCAAGTGGATATGTTGTTAAACCTTTTACAGCAGCAATTCTTGAAGAAAAACTAAATAAAATTTTTGAAAAACTGGGCATCTAAGGAGTCGCAATGAGTGGGAATCCAATTATGCCGAAAGATAATATTGAAATGACATCTGATATTATCAGCCGGATCGGACAATTGACGCGGATGTTACGCGACAGTTTGCGAGAATTAGGATTGGATAAAGCAATAGCCGAAGCAGCAGAAGCCATCCCTGACGCTAGGGAACGACTGGACTATGTTGCTCAAATGACCGCTCAGGCAGCTGAGCGTACATTGAACTGTGTCGAAGCTGCGCAGCCTAAACAGGATGCGTTAAGTGCCGATGCGACTAAGCTTACTGAACGTTGGGACCAATGGTTTGAACAGCCAGAAGAGCTGAAAGATGTACGCTCTCTTGTAACAGATACCCGCAATTATTTGCGGGATATCCCTGAGAGTACGGCTTTTACTAACAGTCAGTTATTGGAAATTATGATGGCACAGGATTTCCAAGATCTGACCGGCCAGGTAATTAAGCGCATGATGAGTGTCGTTCAAGAAATTGAAAAACAACTTGTGATGGTCCTAATGGAAAACCTGCCACCAGAGCAACTTGAAAAGTCTAATGTGAAGAAAGAGACTGACTCTTTATTAAATGGTCCACAGGTTAATAAAAACAACGCTGGTGTGATCAAAAATCAAGATCAAGTTGATGATTTACTGGAAAGTTTAGGTTTCTAACCTTCTAATGAGTTTTAGGGCGATAAGGACGTTGAGATATGCAGGACGCATTCGCTCTATGCTCAGCTCTTTTAGGATGATGTATTTTATGGATAAAAAAGTACGTAATAATGCTTTAATAGCCCACGCTATTGAAGAAAATGTAAGCCGCTTTTTTTAAGCGGCTTTTGATGTTGTCGAAATAATCATCAAAAGCAAAATTACTCAATTTTACTGTGAATTTTGCTGATTTCCTTATAATCAGCGTCAATATTGCTTATATCTCCATTTTTATCATTGAGTTGTTTTTCCAGTGCATACCGTCATAGCCCAAAAAGCCCCGTAAATTTGCGATTGTTCAGCCCATCAATTTCCTCTGAATTTGTCATGCTTAGAGTCATTTCATTCATGCTTTTAATCTCAATATCTAAATCGGACAGACTGTGGCTGAAGATAGCGATCTCGAAAAAACAGAGGAACCCACACCCCATAAACGGGAAAAAGCCAAAAAGGATGGACAAATTGTCCGTTCTAAAGAGCTATCGTCCGTATTAATGATCTTGGGGGGCGTGAGTTTGCTGTGGATGAGTGGTGGATTTATCACCCGTGGGCTACATGCCATGTTAACAGAAGGATTTACGTTTAATCATCACCTTATTGGTAATGAGAATTTGTTGATCCCTCGATTTGGTAGCTTGATTAAACAAGCTGTTTTTGCGCTATCTCCCGTGTTTTTGGGGTTAGTGATCGTGGCAATTGGTGGCTCTGCCTTATTAGGCGGGATTAACTTTAGCAGTAAATCCATTAAGTTTGATCCAAAAAAATGGAACCCTATTTCTGGGTTAAAACGCATATTTTCAATGAATGCGTTGGCTGAATTATTTAAAGCGATACTGAAATCAACTTTTGTGGGGATCGCCGCAACCGTTTTTTTATGGCACAACTGGAACGATATTCTCCATTTGATCACACTGCCACCGCTTAGTGCGCTAGCCAATGCAATGCAACTGCTGATTTTTGCCGTCTACATTACGGTTTTTATGCTGATACCGATGGTGGCATTCGACATTATTTTCCAAATTCGTAGTCATTTGAAAAAGCTACGTATGACGCGCCAAGAAATTAAAGATGAATTTAAACAGCAAGAGGGTGATCCGCAACTTAAAGCGCGTATCCGTCAGCAACAACATGCGATGTCTCGTCGCCGAATGATGGCGGATGTACCGAAAGCAGACGTTATTGTTACGAACCCAACACATTATGCTGTTGCACTGCAATACAACGACAAAATGACCGCACCTAAAGTTTTAGCAAAAGGTGCAGGGGCTATTGCGTTAAAAATTAAAGAGATTGGTGCAGAAAATCGAATTCCGCTTCTAGAAGCGCCACCGCTTGCTAGGGCGTTATATCGTCACAGTGAAATAGGTCATGCAATACCTTCAACCCTTTATGCTGCGGTTGCCGAGGTGCTTGCATGGGTTTATCAACTGAAACGATGGAAAACCGAAGGTGGTTTAAAACCTAAACAACCTATGAACTTGCCAGTGCCTCCCGCACTGGACTTTGCTGGAGAAGATAATCGTCATGGCTAATTTGGCCTCATTACTCCGCTTGCCGGGAAATTGGAAAAGTTCTCAGTGGCAGATACTGGCAGGGCCAGTGCTTATCTTGTTGATACTGTCAATGATGGTATTGCCATTGCCACCTTTTCTATTGGATTTATTATTTACCTTTAACATCGCACTCTCCATCATGGTGCTGTTGGTCGCAATGTTCACTCGACGTACTTTGGACTTTGCTGCTTTCCCTACTATTTTGCTGTTTACTACGTTGTTACGTTTATCATTAAACGTGGCTTCAACACGTATCATCTTAATGGAAGGACATACAGGGCCAGATGCTGCGGGACGCGTTGTTGAAGCCTTTGGCCATTTCCTTGTTGGCGGTAACTTTGCTATCGGTATTGTGGTCTTTATCATCCTTATTTTGATTAACTTTATGGTTATCACTAAGGGGGCGGGACGTATTGCTGAAGTAGGTGCGCGTTTTGTGTTAGATGGAATGCCGGGTAAACAGATGGCAATCGATGCTGACCTGAATGCAGGCATTATCAACGAAGACGAAGCAAAAAAACGCCGTAAAGAAGTTTCATTGGAATCCGACTTTTACGGTTCAATGGATGGTGCGAGTAAGTTCGTTCGTGGTGACGCCATCGCAGGCTTAATGATCCTTGTGATTAACGTGGTGGGTGGTCTTATTGTCGGTGTCGCTCAACACGGGATGGCATTAAACGATGCTGCAACGACTTATACTCTTTTAACCATCGGTGATGGTCTGGTTGCTCAAATTCCTGCATTGATTATCTCAACAGCAGCGGGTGTTATCGTTACTCGTGTTGCAACAGATGAAGATGTTGGGCAACAGATGGTTACCCAACTGTTTGACAACCCTCGTGTTCTACTGTTAACCGCAGGTGTGCTAGGTCTGTTAGGTTTAGTACCAGGAATGCCTAACTTTGTTTTCCTTTTCTTCACCGCAGCATTAGGTGGATTAGGTTGGTATATCTTACGTCGCAACGCTAACCCTGAAGTGCATCAACAAAAAGAGATGGAAGAAGTTGAAAAACAAAATCGTGTTGTTGAAGCTTCATGGGAAGATGTACAACTTGAAGATCCATTAGCGATGGAAGTAGGGTATCGCTTAATTCCAATGGTAGATAGTCGCCAAAATGGTGAGTTGTTAGGCCGAATTAGTGGTATCCGTAAAAAGTTTGCTCAGGAAACGGGGTATCTTCCTCCTGTTGTTCATATCCGAGACAATATGGAATTAAGACCTTCTTCTTATCGCATTTTAATGAAAGGGGTTGAAATTGGTCATGGTGAAGCGCATCCAGGTCGTTGGTTAGCAATCAATCCGGGTAATGCCGTTGGCTCTTTAGAGGGCGATATTACTCAAGAGCCTGCATTTGGTTTACCTGCTGTTTGGATTGATGACAGCTTAAGAGAGCAAGCTCAGGTTCAGGGCTATACCGTTGTTGCTGCAAGTACCGTTATTGCAACACATTTTAACCATGTATTAGCGAAATATGCATCGGAATTATTTGGTCGTCAAGAAGCACAAATGCTGTTTGATAGGGTGAGTAAAGAGCTCCCTAAAATGACAGAAAATATGATCCCAGATATGCTTTCACTCACTGTATTGCACAAAGTATTGCAAAACCTGCTGTCTGAACAAGTGCCTATTCGTGATATGAGAACCATATTAGAAGCCTTAGCAGAGCATGCACCAGATCAAAAAGATCCGGCTGAATTAACGGCGGTTGTTCGTGTTGCACTTCGTCGTGCGATTACACAACACTGGTTTGGCGATCAAGATGAAATCCAAGTCATTGGGTTAGATGCAAGCTTAGAGCGTATTCTTGTTCAAGCAATGCAAAGTGGCGGCGGTTTAGAGCCAGGACTGGCTGAAAATATTGAACAACAAGCAGCGGATGCGGTACGTCACCAAGAGATGTCAGGTGGAGCTCCTGTATTATTAGTCAATCATGCGTTACGTTCATTATTGTCACGTTTCTTACGCCGTAGCCTGCCACAATTAGCTGTATTGTCGAATATGGAAGTCAGTGAAGGTCGCCATATTCGTATGACATCAATGATTGGTGGACAACCTCATTAATCATTCTCGCTAATATGTCATTATCTAAATTTAAGGCCACTTTATTAAGTGGTCTTTTTTGTGTTTGTAATGGTTGATAAAACTGAAGAGTGCGATGGGTTAGTGTGTTAGAAAAGGTGCGGTAATAAAGGCTCAAATAAAAGCCAATGTTTAGAGAAGAAAATGATGTGCCACGAAAAGATGATAGATAACAGTGCTAGTGTGATCTGCTGGTGGCTTAAAGTGAGAGGTGTTTTATTGGAAAAGCAAAACGCTATCAATATTGATAGCGTTTCGTGTAAATTCTGATAATTATTGAAAAAACCTAAACCTGAATTTTACGCCCAGCCAGTGTTGAACGCTGTGCTTGCCCATCAGAACCATAAAGGGTTGGGCTGTGGTTCTTCTGCAAAAAACGGATAGCATCACTATTACGAGAGATGTGTTGATCGAGTAGTAATCCGTTATGTTGATTTAGATATCTTAACTCCGCCGTGATGTCTATTATCTGTGTCCATAAATCAGATAAGAACGGCAACCCTGTATAAGGTTTTTCTACACCGGCTTGTTGGCTTAGCGTATGACGCTGTTGGTCTGTATGACCTAAAGCAGACAAGACAAAATTCTTCTGTTCAGTCACTTCGTGCAGGGCATTGATATCAATATTACCTGCGCATAATAACTGTTGTTCAGCACGTAAAATACCCGCAATGGTATTAAGCTGTGATAATTGAAGATCTAAAGTCTGGCGGAGTTCTTCCATCATAATCATTAAAATATTATTGAGTTATGCTTTCAGCAGCTTCACGGAAAAGAGCATCCGCAATTTTACCACTGTCCATGGTTAATGTTCCGTTGGCAATTGCTTCTTTCAAGTGAGCAACTTTCTCAACGTTAATGTCTTTATTTCCAGGTTGAACAAGTTTTTTCTGCGCTTCACTAAGTTTTACAGAAGTGTCGCCTGTTGCAGTTTTTTGTTCAGTTGTTCCCGATTTACGAGAGCCCTGAGTGATTTCACTCGGGTTGCGTTGTGCAATTGCGTTAATCGGAAGCAGTGGATTTGCGCGTTCAATACTCATAGGAAAATCCTTTGTTAGGCATCAATTAATAGTCAGATGAAGCCATTGTAAAACAACCTATGTGTTTTCGCCTATCATCTTGTTTCTTTATATCGGCTGTGAAATCAAAAACTTTAATCTTAGTCGTGATACTCGTTATACTTTAAGCTGTAGCGTTGTTAGCTACATTCACTCGCACTAGTCACACTACTCGTCATACTTCAAGCCGTAGCGGTGTTGACCGCATTCACTCACACTAGTCACATACTTATGTATGCTCCTAGCGATTCGTTCATTTGTCGCCTAGCTACAACTTGAGTTATTTAGAGTATCTATATGCGATGCTTTAAATATGCGATGTTTTAAATTATTGTCTAACTACAGCTTTAATTATTTAGAGTGAAAAATGTAGCGCAAGAGAGTTTACCTTGGCTTGCCATAACTGAAACGGGTAACAAGCAATTCAATATAGGCTTATTCTGCTTATCAGCTTTTTTATCCATTAAAGAGGGATGCGTACAGAGCCGTTTTCAAGTGCTTCGCCAGTGACAATTTGGCCTGATTTAACTCTCACTCGAATGGTTTCGTTGGCAACCGCGTTGTTTACAGCTTTGCCTTCATAACGGATCTGAAAGTGAGGGCCTTGTGCAAATACGGTGACGGTTTGTCCTGCCAAAATAGCCCAAGGGCGACGAACCATTGTGGAGGTTAAAGGTTTTCCTGCGGATATTTGTCGCATTGCGATCGCATTTTTAATTAATGCGGGATCACGTAATACATCATAAGGTAATTTTTCTAATTCGCCCGTTGCCGTACTAATAGCAGACGTTTCAATAATATCATCACGATTGATGTCTTTTTTCGCGATTAAGTATTCACCATTAACGCTAACATCAATTTGAATAAAACGACGTTGCTTATCGCACTGAATTGGGATTGAAAGACGTCCCCAATTACGAGAGCCAGCATGACGTTGGATCTCTTGTGTTTGGCAGACAGGCCATTTCTCTTCTGGCGTTAAAACTGTCACAGTCACTTTATCGTCTTGTTGGTGAAGTGCGACAAAGAAATCTTGCAGTTCTTCAGGCAGTGATTTCGCGATACTCACATTCACCATAAAGAAAAAAGAAAATAGACCGATAAGAGTTCTAACTAACATAATTTGTATCACCTTACAGAGTTGATGCTAATTGTGCGTTTGTCATTATTTAGCAATAACAGTGTACATCGACTTTGCACGCCTTAAACGCATAAATAGCAATCCAATTTACGCCTATTCCTCCAATCATCTTTTTTTTGAGCGTTTATTCTGTCAACTGAAATTGTTTTATCAGCTGAGGTAAGTGGCTTAGCCACCAAGGATAGAAGATGCTCGATAAATTAGAAAATACGTTTCATTTTCAACAAGAAGCGCTCTCAATACGCAATAAACGCCAAGAAATTCTCGCTGCGAATATCGCAAACGCAGATACCCCAGGCTTTCAGGCTCGTGATATTGATTTTGCTTCTGAATTGAAGAAAACCATTGAAAACGGACGTACTGGTAGTCATGGCATGCAATTGGCGATGACATCAGAGCGCCATATCCCGATCAAACCCGGTTATCGCTTAGAAGCGGACTTACTCTATCGCGTGCCTCATCAGACTGCGATGGATGGTAATACCGTGGATATGGACATGGAACGTAGTAATTTTGCTGACAATAGCCTTAAGTATCAGGCTGATGTGACATTTATTAATTCACAAGTTAAAAGCATGATGTCTGTATTGCAACAGTAGGGTAAAGAGCATGTCTTTATTTAGTATTTTTGATATTTCAGGTTCAGCACTTTCCGCGCAATCTCAACGTTTAAACGTAAGTGCTAGCAATATGGCAAATGCCGACAGTGTTGCGGGCCCAGATGGTGAACCTTATCGTGCAAAACAGGTTGTTTTTCAGGTAAACGCACCTGCTGGTCAAGAAGTTGGTGGTGTTCGTGTCACTGAAGTGGTGGATGATCCTGCTCCATTTCGCATGGAATATCAGCCGGGACATCCTTTTGCCGATGAAAAAGGGTATGTACGTATGCCGAATGTTGATGTTGTGGGTGAAATGATTAATACCATTTCTGCTTCAAGAAGCTACCAAGCTAACGTCGAAGTGATGAACACGGCAAAATCGCTGATGCAAAAAACACTGATGATAGGTCAATAGGGAGAATAAATTGTGGGTATTTCCTCCTCAATGAATGAACCTTATGATAATACCATTATCGGGGATACACCTTCTTCATACCATACGAAAAAAAGTGGTAGTGAGGATATTAAAGGGAATTTCCTGACACTTCTCATCACTCAGATGAAAAATCAAGATCCAACAAACCCAATGCAAAATAATGAGTTAACCTCCCAGTTGGCTCAAATTTCAACCGTTGAAGGCATTGAAACACTGAATAAAACAGTGAATAACATTGTTGGACAGATTGATCAAAGTCAGGCGTTGCGCGCTTCTTCTCTAGTAGGCCGTGGTGTTATGGTCTCTGGGAATAAAATTGTTGTCTTTCAGCCAACCGACGGTAAAGGTGAAACTGAAAAGCCCAGTGATGGGGATGACACAATTCCAACACCTGATACTCAAAATGAAAAAACGCGCCAGCAAATGGGAATATATAAATCAGGTGATACTGACCCAACTGCGCCTAGCGATGAACACCTATTTTCAACACCTTTTGGTTTTGAATTACTCAGTCCAACCGATTCTCTTACGATAAACATCACTAATGCCAGTGGTGCTACCGTTCGTACAATCCAAATGGACAAAAAGATGCTACCGGATGTTTATAACTTCTCTTGGGATTGTACTGATGAAGATGACAATCCTGTTCCAACTGGCAGTTATAAATTTACCGTTAACGCCACGCTTAATGATGCTCAGGTCCCTGTTAAGACACTGAATTATGCGCTGGTGAATAGTGTGTCCATGGTGGATGGTGGTGCCCGCCTTGATGTTGGCTTAGGTAATACCGTTTCATTGGATGAAATTCGTCAGGTTCTTTAACTAACACATATTCAACTTGGAGGGCGCATGTCCTTTTCACAAGCAGTAAGTGGTTTAAACGCAGCAGCCGCTAACTTAGATTCTATCGGTAATAATATTTCTAACTCCGCAACCTATGGCTTCAAAGGTGCAACTGTCTCTTTTGCTGACGTTTTCGCCGGCTCTGGTGCAGGTCTAGGTGTTAAAGTGGCAGGTATTAGCCAAAACTTTAAAGACGGTAGTATCACAACCACTAACCGCCCAACAGACGTAGCGATTTCTGGCGGTGGTTTTTTCCGCATTGAAGACCAAAACGGTGGCGTTTTCTATTCACGTAATGGCGAATTCGGTAAAGATAAAAATGGTTTCCTGACTAATATGCAAGGTATGCGTATTACAGGTTATCCAGTACAAGTTGTTGATGGTAAAAACGTTGTTCAAAAAGGGGCAACACCAACACCTATCGTTATTCCTACCGATATGATGAATGCCAGCGCAACCAACAAAATTGATATGGCGGTTAACCTGAACTCTGGTGAAGATAAACCCGCTAAAGCTCCATTTGATGCTAAAGATGGTGATACATATAACTTTAGTACTAACGTTACTACTTACGATAGCTTAGGTAATGAACATAATCTGAACTTATTCTTTGTAAAAACGAATGACAATGAATGGAAAGTTTATGGACAAGATACATCAACTAAGACTGCTGGTGGTACTCCAACTCTTCACCAAGATTTAGGGACTTTAAAATATACTAAGTCAGGTGTATTAGAGAGTTATACCGCAGCGGGTGTAACACCACCAGCATTACCAAGTATGTCTATTGATTCTTTAAATGGTTCTGCTGTAGGCAAAATTGAACTTGATTTCACCGGTAGTACCCAACAAAAAGTTGCTGAATCAAGCGTTTCTAAATTAGCGCAAAACGGTTACCAAGCGGGTGAATTCACCAATTTCCGTATTGAGCAAGATGGCTCCATTATGGCGACCTACTCAAACCAACAAAGCCAAGTTGTTGGTCAAATCGCACTCGCTAACTTTGCAAACCCAGGCGGCTTAAGCTCACAAGGCGACAACATGTGGTCTGAAACTAACGGTTCAGGTTCACCAATCGTGGGTGTTGCAGGCGCTGGTGTATTCGGCAAATTAACCAATAACGCATTAGAAGCGTCTAACGTGGATATGAGCCAAGAGTTAGTCAACATGATCGTTGCTCAACGTAACTATCAATCAAACGCACAAACCATCAAGACTCAGGATCAGATCCTGCAGACTCTGGTTAGCTTGCGCTAATAACGCAGGAAATAATCTGTTATGGATCATGTGATTTATACCGCGATGGGCGGCGCCAGACATTCGATGGAAAACCAAGCTGTCGTGGCGAACAACTTAGCAAACGCATCAACGCCGGGATTCAAAGCGCAGCTTAGTGCAATGCGAGCCGTACCTGTCAATGGCGATACCTTACCAACTCGTACATTAACGGTAGCCTCAACGCCAGGTAGCGATCAGAGTCAAGGAACGATGAACTATACCGGCAGATCAATGGACGTTGCTTTAAGTGATAACGGCTTTTTGGCCGTTCAACTTGAAGATGGCACAGAAGCGTATACCCGAAACGGGAATATCCAACGCAACGCTGATGGCATGTTAATGGTACAAGGGCGTTTGTTAATGGGCGATAACGGTGCGATTGAAGTGCCTGCTCAAGCAAACGTCAGTATTGCCAATAACGGTATTGTGACTGCGCATGTACCGACTGATCCACCGAAAATGTTGGGTCAAATTGGTCGTTTGAAAATGGTAAAACCAGAGCAAAACGACTTAGTTCGTGGCGATGATGGTTTATTCCATTTATCCCCTAAAGGGGCTGCGCGTGCCGGTGAGGAATTACCTGCGGATGATAGCGTGAAGGTGCTAGCTGGTGTTTTAGAAGGCAGTAATGTTAATCCAGCAGAAGCCATGGTCGATATGATAGCAAACGCAAGACGTTTCGAAATGCAAATGAAGGTTATCCATAGCGCTGATGAAAATGCGCAAAAGGCTAACCAATTGCTATCACTGAGTTAAATAGTGTAAGGGGAAAACCATGATCCGTTCTTTATGGATTGCTAAAACTGGGTTGGATGCACAACAAACTAACATGGATGTGATTTCCAACAACCTCGCAAACGTCAGCACCAATGGCTTTAAACGCCAACGTGCGGTTTTCGAAGATTTACTGTATCAAACGATCCGCCAGCCGGGTGCAATGACATCAGAACAGACGAATGCACCGTCAGGTTTACAAATTGGTACAGGTGTTCGTCCTGTTGCTACTGAGCGTTTACATAGTCAAGGTAACTTGGCTCAAACAAACGGTACTCGTGATGTGGCGATTAAAGGACAAGGTTTTTTCCATGTTCAGTTACCTGATGGTACCGATGCTTATACTCGTGATGGTTCTTTTCAAATGGATCAAAATGGGCAATTAGTGACAACTAGCGGTTTCCAAGTTGTTCCAGCCATTATTTTACCTGATACCGCCAAAAAAGTGATGATTGGTCGTGATGGTACTGTCAGTGTTGAAATTGAAGGCTCACCTGCACCACAACAAGTGGGTCAATTGACGCTAACAACCTTCATTAATGACAGCGGATTAGAAAGTGTTGGTGAAAACTTGTACTTAGAAACCGCAAGTTCTGGCGCACCTACTGAGAATGCCCCAGGTATCAACGGCGCAGGCTTGTTGTATCAGGGATATGTTGAAACCTCTAACGTTAACGTAGCTGAAGAGCTGGTCAATATGATCCAGACTCAACGTGCTTATGAAATTAACAGTAAAGCGATTTCAACATCTGATCAGATGTTACAGAAACTAACGCAACTCTAATTTCGTTTGTTTATTAGCCTGGCAGGGGTTCCTGTCAGGCGTATTACTAAAAGAGTATCGAAGATGGATACAAAGGTCATTACTGACAATTCTGGGGCAAGAAAGCTTAGTGTCAGATGGCGTCGTCATCAACGTTTAGGTACCGCCCTGTTGGTACTGACACTGGCGGGATGCGCACATATACCCAAAAAACCGTTAGTAGAAGGTAACACAACGGCGGTTCCAACGGCACCAACAGCACCTGCACCTAATGGCTCTATTTTTCAGTCAGCTCAGCCTGTTTATTTTGGCTATCAACCTCTATTTGAAGACAGACGTCCTCGAAATATTGGCGATACGCTAACGATTACATTGCAAGAAAACGTGAGTGCAAGCAAAAACTCATCCGCAAATGCGAGCCGTAATGGCAAAGCAGGATTCCTTGCTTCGATCACGCCAAGATTTTTGGAAGGATTGTTTGGTAATAGCCGTGCTGATATGGGAATGGAGGGAAACAGTGACTTTGGCGGTAAAGGTGGCGCAAATGCAAACAATACCTTTAAAGGCACCATCACTGTTACCGTCGATCAGCTTCTTGCCAATGGAAACCTGCACGTTATCGGTGAAAAGCAAATTGCTATCAATCAAGGTACTGAATTTATCCGTTTTTCAGGTGTTGTGAACCCAAGAACAATCAGTGGTGCTAATACCGTAAATTCAACCCAAGTTGCTGATGCTCGTATTGAATATATCGGAGACGGTTATATCAATGAAGCACAGTCTATGGGATGGCTACAACGCTTCTTCTTAAATGTATCACCTTTTTAATGAGTAGGGTCCAGATGAAAAAAATAGCGATGAGCCTTTTCTTTATCGTGATGACATGTGTCGGTTTTTCCGCTCATGCCGAACGGATCAGAGATCTCACCTCTGTTGAAGGGGTAAGAGAAAATGCGCTGATTGGTTATGGTTTGGTTGTGGGATTAGATGGAACGGGTGACCAAACAATGCAAACCCCGTTTACCACGCAAAGTCTGAATAACATGCTCTCACAATTGGGGATCACAGTACCACCTGGCACCAATATGCAATTGAAAAACGTTGCAGCGGTAATGGTAACTGCAAAATTACCGCCTTTTGGTCGTACAGGGCAATCAATCGACGTCGTTGTTTCATCCTTAGGTAATGCCAAAAGCTTACGTGGTGGTACGTTGCTGATGACACCATTAAAAGGTGTCGATAATCAGATTTATGCTTTAGCACAAGGCAATATTGTTGTCGGAGGAGCAGGTGCATCTGCGGGTGGTAATAGCGTTAAAGTGAACCAGTTAGCGGGTGGACGCATTAGCAGCGGAGCTATCATTGAACGTGAACTGCCTTCGCAATTTGGTCAAACAGGTCTGCTGAACCTACAACTGAATGAAGAAAACTTCACTTTGGCACAACACATCTCTGATACCGTTAATAAATTGCGCGGTGTAGGTACAGCTATTCCTTTAGACGCCCGTACAGTTCAATTGCGTGTTCCTATTGGTAAAAGTGAACAAGTACGTTTTCTGGCTGAAGTTCAAAACCTTGAAATTAAACGTGTTGTTGCAGATGCGAAAGTGATCATTAATGCAAGAACAGGTTCTGTTGTTATGAATCGTGATGTGACATTAGGAAGCTGTGCTATTGCTCAAGGCAACCTTTCCGTTACGGTTGATAGCCAAGTTAATGTAAGCCAACCTAATACTCCGTTTGCAGGGGGTAGCACTGTTGTAACGCGTAATACTAGCGTAAATATGAGTGAACAAGGTGGTTCATTACAACAAGTGAATGCAAGCGCAAGCTTAAACGAAGTGATCCGCACATTAAATGCACTTGGTGCAACACCAACAGATTTAATGTCAATTTTGCAAGCAATGGAAAGCGCGGGTTGCTTACGTGCGAGACTGGAGATTATCTGATGAAAGATTTATCTCTGCTTTCTTCAATGCCGACGATGTCTGCGCCGGCATATGACAGTAATGCATTGAATAAACTTAAATATCAGGTTGGGCAAAATGCTGATCAGCAAGGGCTGCGCCAAGTGGCGCAGCAACTTGAAGGTGTTTTTGTTCAAATGATGTTAAAGAGCATGCGTGATGCTATTCCTCAAGAAAGCATGTTCAACTCAGAAAGTACCAAGATGTACACCTCTCTTTATGATCAACAAATCGCTCAAGACTTATCACAAAAAGGCTTGGGCTTTGCTGACATGATAGAAAAACAACTTTCTGCCAAAGTCACGCTAGACCCAAGTGAAATGGCGGGCAAAACACCTATGCCATTAGATGGTAGTGATATATTTCAATCCATGCCAACGCAAGCATTGGGGCAAATTTATCGTGCGATGCAGCCCTATCAAAATGCAGTTGAAAGTACGATTGGCAAGCTTAAGGGCTTATCTGAAAGCAGTGCTTCTTTTGCTTCAAAACTGTTAGGGCCTGCAAAACAAGCCACAGAAGGTACTGGTGTACACCATCTTTTAGTTGTTGCTCAGGCTGCACTTGAATCAGGTTGGGGTAAGCGTGAAATTCTAACTGGTGACGGTAAACCGAGTTATAACCTGTTTGGTATTAAAGCAGGAAGTAGCTGGAAAGGGCCTGTTACGAATATCATGACAACTGAAGTGATCGATGGTAACTCGATTAAAATGCGTGACAATTTCCGTGTTTATGGCTCATATGTTGAAGCTATTCAAGATTACCTTAGATTGATCACTGAAAGTCCTCGCTACGCTAAAGTACCTCAAGCTCAAACTCCTGAACAAGCGGCTTACCGTATCCAAGAAGCAGGCTATGCTACCGATCCGGGTTATGCCAAAAAACTGGTTTCAATTATTGGTCAATTAAAAGGAAGTGGTGAGCAAGTTGCTAAAACTTATACTCACGATTTAAGCGACCTATTTTAATCATTTTCCCCTCAAGTTTAGAGGGGAAGAACCGATAATAAAGACCAGAGCATCCATTTAACTTGCCAGTTATGCTCCGTGCATACGGGTGATGACTAAACGTAAAAGGATAGACAAATGTCCAACAGTTTAATTAATACAGCGATGAGCGGACTTAATGCGGCACAAGCTGCGATGAGCACTGTGAGTAATAATATCGCTAACCAAAATGTGAAATGGTACAACCGTCAAATGACTGTTTTTAATGAAAACAGTGGCACAATGACCGGTAATGGTTATATCGGTAATGGTGTTAATGTTAGCCGTATTCATCGAGAATATAACGAATTCCTTGCTGGCCAAATGAACCGTGCAATGGCAAAACAAAGTGCTTTAAACAGTTATACCAAAAATATCTCACAAATTAATGATTTGTTAGCAGATAAAGGGAATGACGTTTCGAGCGCAATTGACGAATTTTTTACAAGCTTACCTAACGTTACCAATAACGCAGAAGATAATCCTGCGCGTACAACCGTTATTGGTAAAGCGGAAGCGATGGTTAATATGTTTGCTAAAGCAGACCAATCATTGCGCGATCTAGAAAAAGATATTAATAGTCAGGTCACTAACACCTCTAAAAATATCAATGAATATACAAAACAGATCGCAAAATTAAATAATGAAATCAGTCGTGCTAAAGGCTTTAATGGCGCTGAACCTAATGATTTATTAGACCAACGTGACCGTTTAGTTCAAGAGCTAAACACACTGGTTGATGTACAAGTGACTCAACAAGACGGTGGTTTTGTTAACGTCACATTTGCTAATGGTTTGCCATTAGTGTCTGGTACTCGTGCTTATGAAGTTTCTGCTATTCCATCTAATAAAAACAGCGAACGCCTTGTTATTGGTTATAGCAACGGTATTGATGAAGTTCGTGAAGTGGATGCAAAACGCATTAAAGGTGGCGAACTCGGCGGTGCTTATCGTAGCCGTGAAGAAGTGTTAGATCCAAGCCGTAATCAATTAAACCAATTAGCGTTAGTGTTGGGCGATCAATTTAATAAACAACATGAGCAAGGTTTTGATTTAAATGGCGACAAAGGTGGAAAATTCTTCGACCTTGGTGGCGCTCATGTTATGCCAAACGGCAAAAACAAAGGTAATGCCACCTTTGATGTGAAATATACTGACACTAAAGAAGTAAAAGCGGCTGATTATACGGTTAAATATGACGGCAGCAATTGGAATGTGACGGTAGAGCCGGGTGGTCGTAAAGTTGCATCTAAAGTTGGTGCAACGGGCGAATTAGAATTCGAAGGGATGAGTATCAAAGTCAATGGTACACCACAAAAAGACGATTCCATTGTCGTTCAATCTGTGGGTAACGTGATTGCTGGTATGAAAGTTGCTTTGACTGATCCTAGCAAAATTGCGGCAGCAGGTTCTAAAGATACTGGCCCAAGCGATAACGAAAACATGAAAAAACTGTTTGAGTTACCCGATGAAAAAATTATTGATGGTAAAACAACAATTGCTGGTGGTTATGGCTCATTGATCAGTATGGTCGGTAATAAAGTGAATACCGCTCAAGTTGACTTTGATGCTCAGGTTTCTATCACTAAAAGTATTGTAGAACAACAACAGTCTGTTTCTGGCGTGAACTTGGATGAAGAGTATGGCGAGATGTATCGCATTCAAGAATATTACATGGCAAATGCGAAAGTTATTCAAACAGCAAACAGTATGTTTGATGCAATTATGCAAGTTCTCTAAGCCTTCATCAGAATAAGGAATAACACGGTGCGTTTAAGTTCAAATCAAATTTTTAGTCAGCGAGTGGACAATATCACCAGTTCGCAAAGCAAATGGATGACTGAAGGAAATAAAATCTCCAGTGGTCGTCGCGTTGAAAAACCATCAGATGATCCAATGGCGGCTTCTCAAGCGGTGATGGTTAAACAATCTGAATCGCGTAATCAGCAGTATGCGACAGCTCGTGGATTTGCAAAAAACAGTATGTCTTTGCAAATGAGCTTAGCAAGCCAAATGGTGAATATTACAACCAAAATTCAAGAAACACTGGTTGCAGCAGGTAATGATGCAACATTAAGTGATGAAGACCGTTCGTCTTTAGCTGAACAATTAGCTGGTTTAAAAGACCAGCTAGTGGGTATTGGTAATACAAAAGATGGTGTGGGGCGTTATATTTTTGCAGGCTTCCAATCAGACAAACCTCCTTTTGTCGCTGATGCAACAGGCAAAATCACCTATCAAGGCGGTGATAAGCAAATTACCCAAAAAGTAGATAGTAATATTGAAATGGTCACTAACTTTACAGGGATCGAAACATTACAATCTTTAGGTAGTAAAGGGACAGAGCCAGACATTTTTAATGCCCTTGATGATGCGATTACAGCATTGCGTGACCCTTTAACAGGTAAATCACAAGCTGAGCGTGATGCTGCATTAGATAAAATTGATGCGGCAAACCGTATTAACCGTGCAACGCTAAATAATATTTCTAGTGTTGAAGCTAAATTAGGCTTACAACTTCAAGAGCTTGATAATTTAGATGATTTAGGTGCGGATACGTCTTTAAGAAATGCAAAACGTTTAAGCGAATTGCGTGATTTAGACTGGACACAAGCAATTTCAGATTATTACCAAGAAGAGTCTGTATTAAAAGCTTCTTATAAAGTCTTTAACGACATGAAAGATATGTCGATGTTCAAAATGTATCGCTAATTATTTAGTTCGGTTCTAAGACATTTTGATATCACCCCTGGTATTTATTTATCAGGGGTTTTTTTTTATTGAATACAACAGATGAGTTCATTTCTTTAATGCTAGAAATAAAGTGTCTTTTTGTGTTGAAGAGGCTTTAAAACTATTATGAAGATAAAACTGTTTTGCATTTTCTGTAAGAGCATGAACCATAATCGCTTGAACGCCCGCATTGACCGAGGGTTTACGGCGTTTTTCGCTAAAATGATGACAGGTATAATGATATACAAGGATTGTGGAATAAATGACCATTGATGGCTAGAGTGAAAACAGATTAATTTTAATGAGTGAGATGAAAAATAACTAATTAAAAGTTAATAATCCGAAATCTCAAGAAACCAACTGTTGCAATATCAATGTAATACGATTAAACGTATCGCTAAAGACACGCTCTGTAAACACAGGTAATGCAGGCATAATCATGGATAATGCTAACATACCGATAGTCAGCGTAAGAGGGAAGCCAACCACAAAGACTGAAAGTTGTGGTGTCATTCGGTTTAGAATACCTAATGAAAGGTTGAGTACTAAAAGTAGAGTGATTAATGGCATGGCTAACATCATACCGTTAATAAAGATTGTGCCACCACTTTGAACTAAAGTGAGAATACCTAATGAGTTAAACGTCTGATTTCCAATAGGAACAACATAGAACGTATCAACTAATATAGACAATAGCCATAAATGTCCATCAAATACCATAAATAATAGCATTGTTAGCATATTAAAAATACGTGCCAGAATAGGCATATTAGGGCCGCCTGATGGATCGACGAAGGTGGCGAATGAAAGCCCCATCTGTAAACCAATCACTTCACCTGCATGACGAACAGAAGCGAACGCCAACTGCATTGATAACCCTAGAATTGTGCCAATTAGAATTTGTTGCAACAGTACCCAAAAGGCAATAAGCGAGAATAAAGGTACATTACTTTGCGGTAAGCCTGGTGCAACTAATGCGGTAATTAAAAAGGCGAGCGCAATGCGAAATTTTTTAGGTGTCTGCTTTTCACTAAATAGCGGTGCAGTGCTAAAAAGGGCGAGTATACGCACAAATGGCCAGAAAAAATCACTAATGTAGCCGTTAAGCATTTCACTGGTCAGGGTTATCATTGCTATTAACCAATCATCCCAGGAATGCCAGTAAATAAGTTATGCATATAATCGATAAGTAAACTTAACATCCAAGGACCCGCAACTAAAATAGCAGCTAATACAGCAAGAATTTTTGGAATAAACGACAATGTCATTTCGTTTATCTGCGTTGCAGCTTGAAGCATACTGATCACAAGACCCGTCACTAGAGCGGACAATAAAAGAGGGCCAGCTAGTGATAAAGCGATTTTCATCGCTTCAGTACCTAGTGCTAAGACGGATTCTGGTGTCATGGGGTTACCTCTGCGCTAATTGAAAAAGCTTTGTGCAAGCGAGCCTAGTATTAATTGCCAACCATCTACTAAAACAAAAAGCATGAGTTTAAATGGCAATGAGACTGTGGCAGGTGGCACCATCATCATACCTAGCGCCATTAATACACTGGCAACAACTAAGTCGATAATAAGAAAAGGAATAAAAATCATAAAACCGATTTGGAAGGCGGTTTTTAGCTCACTCGTAATATAAGCAGGCACCAAAATACGCATTGGTACACTTTCGCGAGTTTCAAACGCAGGCGCATCGGCAAGACGAGCAAACAGAGCTAAGTCAGTTTCACGCGTTTGTTGCATCATAAACTGACGCAAAGGTTTAGAGCCATTCTCTAAGGCTTGCTCGAAGGTAATTTGATCTTCAGTAAATGGCATATAGGCATCTTGATAAATTTTATCAAAAACCGGTGCCATAATGAAAAAGGTCATAAATAATGCCAAACCAAGAACCACTTGGTTTGGTGGTGCAGAAGGTGTACCTAAAGCATTACGTAATAATCCAAGGACAATAATAATGCGGGTAAAACTTGTCATCATCAGCAAAACAGCAGGAATAAACCCCAATGCTGTAATGAAGATTAATGTTTGTACTGGTAATGACCAACTTTGACCACCACCCGGTAAAGGCTGTGTAATAACACTCGGAAATTGGGCAAACGCACTGGTAGGTAACAAGATTAAAACCAGCACACTAGCGAAGAGACGCCAACGCTTTAATGCGTTAAAAAAAGTGACACACTGATGCATTATGAGTTGCCTTTATCTCGCTTTAGCGTTTTTTGTAATATTTGAGTAAACAATGGCGATGTTGGTGATGAGTTCGCTTCCTGCGAGGCTTTATCAGGGATGGGTAATTTATGCAGCAGATTTACCTGCGATGCAGTTACACCTAATACGAGCCATTCCTGTTCTACTTCAACCACCACCACACGTTCTTTTGCACCTAATGAACAACTTGCTTTAACGCTAAGTTGTGCTGTCGTTCCTTTAAATGAACCACGGGTAAAGCCAAAACGGCGAAATAACCACATAGCAACAATAATAAGAACGATAATGCCTGCAAGTGCCGTGCTAACTTGAGCAAGACTTTGACCTACAGGCAACGGCTGTGTAGGTGTTTGAACAGTTTGTGTTGTAGCGGGTGCGGTAGTATTTACCGCACCTTGGCTGGAAAAGGAAGGAAGCTGTTCCATAGATTAACGGCTCAGACGACGCATACGTTCTGATGGCGTAATGATATCGGTAATGCGAATACCGTATTTATCAGAAACAACAACAACTTCACCTTGAGCGATTAAATAGCCATTGATAAGAATATCAAGAGGCTCACCAGCTAAACCATCCAGTGAAACGACAGAACCTTGTGACAGGCTCAGTAATTTTTTAATGGTCATTTTGGTACGGCCTAACTCTACTGTTAATTTGACTGGAATATCCATAATCAAATTGATATCAGATAGATGGTTCAGCGTATCGTCTTCAGGTAAAAGATGTTCAAATAGATCGGAACTATTATCCTGGCTTTTCCCAGTTTGCTGTTCCATTGCATCAGCCCACATATCCTCAGCCGATTGTGAATTATCAGTTGGGCGATTTGCATCACTCATTGGTTTGTTCCTCATCCAGAGCGTTTAAAACAGGGTTAATTAGGTGTTCAACACGAAGGGCATATTGCCCATTTACTGTACCGTATTGGCTTGTTAATACGGGCACACCATCAACATGTGCAATCAATCTTTCTGGTCTATCAATTGGGATAACATCCCCAGCTTTAAGTGTTAGCACTTTTGATAAACGCAGTGGGATGTCAGCAAAGTTTGCGACCAGTTCTAGCTCCGAATGCTGAACTTGGTTGACTAAACTATCTAACCAAACCCCATCTTCTTGACGAACATTTTCAATTGGTGGATTAATCAGTCGTTCACGTAATGGTTCAATCATGGCAAATGGAATACAAATACTAAATTCCCCAACCATTGAACCAATTTCCACCTGAAAAGGTGTTGTAACAACAATGTCATTCGGTGATGAGGTGATATTGGTAAATTTCACCTGCATTTCAGAACGAACATATTCCACCTGAATTTTGAATATGGAATCCCAAGCATCACGGTAGGCATCAAGTGCCAGTTTCAACATTTTGTTGATGATCCGCTGCTCTGTGTTGGTAAATTCACGTCCTTCCACAGGGATTGGAAAACGGCCATCACCACCGAACAGGTTATCTACCGCGATATAAACCAGATTGGGTTCAAAGGTAAATAATGCTGTTCCTCGTAAAGGCTTTAAATGCACCAAGTTAAGGTTTGTTGGCACAGGTAAGTTACGAGCAAAGTCGTGATAAGGGTGAATTTTAACGCCACCAACAGTAATGTCAGGACTCCGACGGAGCATGTTAAACAGCCCCATACGGAATTGACGTGCAAAGCGTTCGTTAATAATTTCTAACGACTGTAAACGTTCTCGAACCACACGACGTTGCGTGTTGGGGTCATAAGGCTGAATATCCGGTTCATTCGGATCCTTCGCTATCGCAGGTTCCCTGTTCGCGCTTTTTTTGGCGTCGTCACCTGATGTGTCATCATTCAGCAGAGCATCAATCTCTGCCTGTGAAAGGATATTATCGCTCATAATGATTATCGCAGAATAAACGTGGTAAACAGTACATCGGAGAGGATCTGTTCAGATTCTCCCGGTACGAGAGTCGGTCTCAGCGTTTCTTTTACATCCGTCATTAGCTGGAGTTTTCCATTGTCTGTCGCGAGCTTATTAGCCTGTTGACGAGAAAGCAGTAATAACAAGCGGCTACGAACCTCAGGTAAATAATCATGTAGACGTTTACGAGTTTCTTCATTATGTAATCTTAATGTGATCCCTATGTAGAGCACTCTGTCTAAGTGTTCTTCGTCATCAATTAAATTTACCGTAAAGGGTTCTAATGACATAAAAACGGGTGCTGGTATAACTTTTTCCTGATTTGTGCCCGCTGAACCTGATTTAGCATGCTTCAATGCCCACCAACTATATCCACCGAATGCCGCTGCAATAATGGCGATCACCAATAATACGATGATCAGAATTAAGCTATAGCTTTTACGTTCATTGCTGTAATTAGACATGGACAGTTAAATTCCTGTTTTGTAGTGGATACGTGTTCACTGTTGTGGACTTCCATATCCATCTAAATCAACCTTAATTATCCCGCTATTTCTGTTTTTTAATTGCAGAAACAGATAGGGAAAAAACCATTAACTCTTACGTTTATTGACATAGGGTGTCCTCCCAATACATTTGTATTAGGCAAAAATATCAACACCACCACGAGCAGATGCTAATTCTTGAGGCGTAAGGGTTATCTTTTGTAGTGCCGTTTCAGAGGCTAATTGCAGAGAATTACCCTCGCTTCCTTGATGATTATCGGCACCATCTCCACTAAATTGAGAGGAATCTGACATATTTTGTTGTTGCCAACTGTCATGAGTGTCGCTAGACACCTGACTCTGCGTGAGCTGGATCCCATTTTCAGAGAGAGCTTGACGCAATTGATGCATGGCATTTTCTAATACAGAACGAACTTGTCCGTTTTGTGAAGCAAGGTGCAACTGCGCTTGCCCATCTTCTATTTTCATGCGGATATGCAATGAACCTAGCTCTTCAGGGTGTAAACGTAGCTCTGCCTTTTGTAAGCCATTACGGCTAAACATCACAATTTGTTGATTTAGTTGCTGTTGCCACTCTTGTGTTCCCACTTGTGCATTTAATACCTGTGTTGCCATCGGTGAAAATTGCATTTGTGGTTGTGTTGAAGAGTGAGCATGACCCGTAATGCTTTGCGAAGCCAAAGAAGAAGAGGTAGAAAGGGTGTTGTGAAGATCGCTTTCTACAACACGATTACCTGTCACCATTTGCTGAGCAACATTGTCCGCTAATTTTGCATTTGCAACTTGCTTATCGCCGTTTAGCAATGCATTCACTTTTTCTGCTGTTGGCGTTAAAAGTGTCGCGATGCTATCTACTTTTTTCGCAGAAGGCTTTTCTGTTTGATTAGCAGCGACAAGCGTACTTTCTGTTGCTAATGTCGCCGTCTCTGGACGTAGCTGGGTTAACAAGGACTTTTCATCTGATTTTGATAGATTAAGCTTGTCGGTAAGGTTGAAGTCCGACATATCACCATCTTTTGAAATAGTGCGTGCTAACGAGGCTAAATCTTCACCACGTTTAACTGATTGAGGCTGTTGTAATGCTTGAGTCAGTTGCTCTGAGGGAAGGGTAAGCCGTTTTAATCCAGGTAGTCCTGCTAACTGAACGGGAAGTTCAGCAGCAAGTTCTTCTGCTGACATTAATAAAGAAGGGGTTTTATTTTCAACAATAGCCGCAAATTGTTCATTATCTGGCAAAGTCAGAGTCAATTGAGATTTCTCAAAAGATGGCTCTTCTATCACATTGGGTTCTGTGGTGACAGACGCAAGATGACTACCGTCTTCTTTTGTTTTGTCTTCATCAGAGTGTGAATGTGCTTTGTTTTCTTTCGTTGAATGGTTTGTGATATTGGCTGTCTTTTTATCACTCTGTGTATTTTGGGGTTGAGAGCCCAAAAGCTGAGCAAATGTCGGGGCATTATCACCGGGCTGACTATTTGAAGCGGATGTCGTTCCCGAAGAGGTTGCAGCGACATCCATGGTCAGAAGCGTTATCTCCATCAAGTTGTTCTCCGTAAAGTACTACGCTGTGCGTACTCGTCCATTTGTTTCTGTTCAATACGATCAAGATGTCGCTTACGGCTATCTTCAGCACGTTGCTCCAAAGTCTCAAATGCATTGAGTCGTTGCTGTTTTTCTCTCCATTGTTCAGTTGCAAGATCGAGCTGCGCCTGCCAATGTTGAAGTTGTTGTTTATGTTGTTCGATAGTCAATTCGAGCGTTTTGAGAAATTGTTGGTAGTTTTGCCACGATGCTGACGACATCCCCCCCAAATTCAACGTTTCATTTAGACGTACACGGTATTCATCCTGATACCCAATCAACATATTGAGTTGCTGTTCCATTTGTTGATGACTCTGCCGGACCTGAGCCAGTTGAATAGCGGCTTGTTCAGCCGCTGTCTGTGCCAGTTCTCTCAGTGTCACTAAAGGTGACTGCTCCCGCATTGGAACCCTCTTTACTTTCTCTGATTATGTTCAGAATTAGTTTACTGTGATCAGTTGATTAAGTTGCTCACATGCACTTTGATAACTGCATTGCTCTTGGATATCTTGTTGTAAGAACTTCGCGAGGGACGGATAAAGTGCAATGGCTTTATCAAGCATAGGATCACTACCCGCAGCATAAGCACCTACGTTAATTAAATCGCGGTTACGTTGATAGCTAGACAAAAGCTGTTTAAATACTTGTACGCGACGATAATGTGTTTTATCAATCAGTGATGTCATTGCACGGCTAATAGAGGCTTCGATATCGATAGCAGGGTAGTGCCCAGATTCTGCCAGAGAACGCGAAAGCACAATGTGACCATCTAAAATCGCACGAGCAGAGTCTGCAATTGGATCTTGCTGATCATCACCTTCAGTTAAAACGGTATAGAAAGCCGTGATAGAACCACCACCATCAACGCCATTTCCTGCACGTTCGACGAGTGCAGGTAATTTAGCGAAGACAGAAGGTGGATACCCTTTGGTTGCAGGCGGTTCGCCTACAGCAAGAGCGATTTCACGTTGCGCCATACTGTAACGTGTGAGTGAGTCCATAATCAGTAAGACATGTTTTCCGCGATCACGAAAATCTTCTGCAATACGCGTTGCATAAGAAGCACCTTGCATACGAAGAAGTGGTGATACGTCAGCAGGCGCTGCTACAACCACTGAGCGTGCTAAACCTTCAGTACCGAGAATATTTTCGATAAAGTCTTTAACTTCACGTCCACGTTCACCAATTAATCCAACAACAATGACATCAGCTTGGGTAAAACGCGCCATCATGCCTAATAGCACACTTTTACCTACACCAGAACCTGCAAAAAGCCCCATACGCTGACCACGACCCACGGTTAACAGCGAGTTGATTGCACGCACGCCTACATCCAGTACATCAGTAATAGGGGTACGTTGTAGTGGGTTGATAGGTGGAGTGATCAGTGGCGCACGATAACCTGTATCGGGTGGTGGTAAACCATCTAAAGGATAACCAGAGCCATCTAAAACACGCCCTAACAGCGCATCGCCAAGAGGCAATTGGCGACCTTCATTTTCACCACTCGGAGTGGCCTGTGCATAAACACGAGCACCCGGTGTTAATCCCTCGACTTCCTGTAAAGGCATTAACAACATTTGGCTACCATTGAACCCAACGACTTCACTTTCAACTTCTTCAACAGTTTTACCAATGGTACGTTCTATTAAACACGTAGAGCCAAGGGGCATAACAAGCCCCTTAGCTTCCATGACTAAACCTGTTGCTCTGGTTAAACGACCATATTGACGTACACGCGGAATTTTATTTAAACGTGCTTCTGCATCACTGAGTTTTTCTAACCAACGCCCCAATCTTGCTGTCATTACAACGCCTCCGGAGCAGCAAGACGACAAAGCTCATGCCAACGAGTTGCAATCGTGGCATCAAGATCGCCATCATTTGTCACAACACGGCATCCACCAACATGAATACTGTTATCGGCAACTACTTTCCAACCATGAGCAGAAAGTGAATCACCCAGCTCTTTTTCAATTTGTGGAATATGTTTTGGGTTAACTCTTAACTGTGGGTTGTTTGAGAACATTTGTTCTTGTTGCAACATTAAGGTTATTTGCGCCAGTAATGCAGACCCATCACAAACAGCAGGCTGACCCAGAACTTCTTTTGCCGCTGTGAGGGCGATTTGCATTAAACGTGAAGCAATAACACTGTCTAACCCATTTAAAGAGTGCCTAAATTCAGCCAACAATCCTTGCCATTCATTAATTAATGGCGATTGTTGAGCAATGCCTTGGCGAATACCTTCTTCAATACCTGATTGTAATCCAGCCTGATAGCCTTCCTGATAACCCTGGTTTTTCCCTGCCTCAAAGCCTTCAGCGTGGCCCAATTTTTGAGCCTTTTCTTTCATGTCATCAAGCATATTAATTTGCTCAAGGACTTTCTGTTGCTGAACGACTTCTTTTTCCTGTTTTTCGACTTCCTTTTCGTCTTCTGTCGTGTCCTCGACATTTAATGCCCAATCAGTGAGTTCTTTGGGAACCCAAGGCTTCCAGTTAGTATCAGTATGTTTATCAGACATAGGTATCGTCTCCTCCATGAAGAACAACCTCACCAGTCTCTGCTAATTTGCGTACCACAAGCAGAATTGCTTTCTGCTCTGCTTCCACTTGAGACATACGAACAGGGCCGCGAGAACTCAAGTCATCACGCATGATCTCAGCAGCACGTTGCGACATATTGGCAAGGAAGTGATCGCGCAGCTCTTGATCGCACCCTTTCAATGCCACAACCAAGGAGTCGGATTCCACTTCCTGTAGAATGCGCTGAATTGAACGGTTGTCGATATCGATAAGGTTTTCGAACAGGAACATTTCGTCGATAATTTTTTGTGCCAATTCACCGTCGTAATCGCGAACTGCAGTAATGACATTCTCTTCTTGCTGGCTCTTCATCAAGTTGATGATTTCAGCAGCAGTACGAACACCACCCATTTTACTGCGTTTGAGGTTTTGACCATCAAGCAGGTTATTCAGTACTTCAGTTAACTCTGCTAATGCTGACGGCTGAACACCCCCAAATGTCGCGATACGAAGCATTACGTCATTACGCAGTTTCTCATCGAACAGTGCCAGAATATCTGCCGCTTGACCTCGTTTAAGGTGAACCAAGATGGTTGCGATAATCTGCGGATGTTCGTCGCGGATAATATCGGCAGCCATTTGTGGTTCCATAAAGTTAAGCGTTTCAATCCCTGTTGAAGTTTCTCGTGTTTCAGAGATCTCATCTAACAGGTTATTAGCGCGTTCTTCACCCAATGCTTTAACAAGAACAGAGCGCAAGTAGTCATTTGCATTCACGTTCAATGCGGCATATTGAACCGCATCTTCTTCAAAGCTTGCCATAACATCAATTAATTGCTGATTTGAGATATGGCGCATTGATGACATTGCAATACTGAGTTGCTGAACTTCTCGTGTACTTAGATGTTTAAATACTTCCGCCGCTCGGTCTTCACCGAGAGTTAGTAACATAACGGCGCTTTTTTCGGTTCCAGTTAAGTTATTACTCATTGCTCTTTACTCATCCATTGACGAATTACCATTGCGACGACACGAGGATCTTTCTCTGCCATTTCACGGATACGTTGGCTCTGCAATTCGGCACTCACACGTTTACGTGCTTGTTTACGTCTTGCTTCGTCATCTAATTCTGCTTCATCAACATCATCTTTAACTTGTAGCTTGGTTTTCAGCACGGCTTTCTGTGCGGCAATTTCAGCTTCACGGCGTTTTTCAAGCTGTGGTTTCACCAGTTTGCGCCATAAGATCCATGCGATGATGACAAGTAATAACCAGCGACCTAAATCTAATGCTTTCGCAAGAATATCTGGGTTTTCCCATACAGGAACGGTGATCACTTTCTCTTCAATATCGTTAAACTGGGAGTTCACGACACTTAAAGAGTCACCACGCTCTTGGGAATAGCCCATCGCTTCACGAACAAGTCCTTCAATTTGCTGAATTTGCTCATCAGTTAGCGGAACAAGTTTAGTTTCAACAACAGGCTCTTCGCCTTCAGCGGCTTCTTTCTTATCTTCAACTGTTTTGTAGTTCACAATAACAGCGACAGAAAGACGCTCGACATTACCTACTGGACGCTTGATATGGCGAATTCGGCGATCAACCTCATAGTTGGTTGTTTCATCTAAACGGCTATTACTGTTTGGATTACGCGTTAATGTGCGATTTGTACCCGTTGCATTGGCGTCATCTGCTTTCTCACCTTCTTGCGCTTTTGGCGCTTCAATAGGTGCTTGTGGTGGAGCAACAGGTTGATTAGATAATGCACCAGGAACGCCGCCAGCTAACATGCCACCATTCTGCTCACTTTGGCTCAATTGTTTTGAACGCACTGCGGCTTGATTTGGTGGCTGGTTTGGTTTGTACTCTTCAGCAGTCTCTTCTGTATGAGAGAAATCAACTTGAGCAGTCACCTGTGCATGAACGTTTCCACGACCCACAATTGGGCCTAATAACGTTTCAATACGTTGCTGATAACGGCTTTCTAGCTCTTGAACATATTTCAGTTGGATAGAATTAAGATCACGACCTAATGCATCAGGTTGTGTCAATAATTTGCCGCTTTGGTCGACGATGGTCACACTGCTATCAGGCATACCTGCAACACTGCTCGCAACGATATGCACGATGGCATTAATTTGACCTTCATCCAGCGCTCTACCCTGTAAAAGACCCACCGTAACGGATGCAGAAGGGGATTTCTGTTCACGAACAAAAAGAGATGGTTTTGGTAGTGCTAAATGAACTCGGGCATTTTGTACAGGACCTAATGTCTCGATAGTGCGAGCAAGCTCACCTTCAAGTGCACGTTGATAGTTAATCTGTTCACTAAATTGGCTGATCCCGAACTTTTCTTTATCTAACAGTTCAAAACCGGCAGCACCGCCTTTTGGAAGCCCCGCTTGCGCGAGTTTCAGGCGTAATTCATGAACCTGATTGTCAGGCACCATAATCGCTGCGCCATTTTGTGACAAGCGATAAGGTACATTCATCTGTGTTAACTGTGTGACAATTTCGCCACCGTCTTTATCGCTAAGATTACTATAAAGCACCTTATAATCAGGGCTTTGTAACCATAAAAATGCAGCAACAAAAATGGCAATAGCCGCCGAACCCGCAATAATGAGCGGAATTTTCGGATCGGCTTTTATCCGGTTAATAATGGCGTTAAAACCCTTATTCTGGTTCACAACGTCGGTTTTTTCGGCATTCATAGACAATCCTTGCCTTGTAGTTCGGGATGAATACTAAAAGCGTGGCGTAACAAAACAGACTCCCCTTACGCAAATAAATAAACCTACTCTCAGGTGTCTCATTATTGGCCTTTTGCGTTTCATTTAATGGCGTAATTAGCCCTTAACTTTTGCGTTAATTACTCGCTTTGGAATGAAGCCCCTGTGTTAGGGTATAACTCGGTAAGCGTGTTGGTTCACTTCCTTACTATGACATTGATTCAGTAATTGAATTAGATGATTAACGCAGAGGTTTATATGTCAATTCCAGCTATTGAAAGTGTTCTGGATAAAATGCAAATCCAGACTTTGCAAGCATCCAATATTGCGAAACCCCAGCCAGTACAAGCAGGATTTGCAACTCAGCTTGTTCAAGCCGTGGGTAAAATTAATGAAACTCGAGTGAATGCAACCAACAAAGTTCAAGCGTTTACCTTAGGTACTCCAGGTGTTGAATTAAACGATGTGATGGTGGATATGCAAAAATCCAGTATTTCATTACAAATGGGTGTACAAGTGCGTAATAAGTTAGTCGCTGCTTATCAAGAAATTATGAGCATGCAGGTGTAGTACCTTATTTATTTGATAAAGGTGACTTTTCTTTTCTATCACGAGATAAAAAACACCTAATCAAAATAGAGATGGGGCATCTTGCTCAATGTCATTGAATAGATGATATAAGCTTTCGAATGTGATTAAACATTCGAATACTTATACTATTGTTTGTTATTTATGATAATGAGCGCCCCGATTTTTGCAGATGGGATAGACACATCATTTTATTGATGTGCGCTTTTGCATATCTATATCAAAGCAACTCATTTTTTTATCTCTTCTTATCTTTCAAAAAAGATCAAAAGTAATTGTTAAATAAGTTAATTAACCTATGTTGGATTAGTTTTGTATAAAGCATAGTCATCATCTTTCTTCTCAATTTTTTCTATTTTATTTTCTAAATATTTAATTACATTTTAAATAACTAAAAATAAAACCAGCTCACATACCAATATGAATAAGTATGATAGTAGTAAGGTTTTTATAACTTGATGAAAAAATAATGGGATTACTGATTAAAGCACTGATAGGTGCGTTTGTAGTGGTATTAATTGCCGTTTTATCGAAATCTCGTCATTACTATATTGCGGGATTGGTTCCGTTATTTCCAACTTTTGCACTTATTGCACATTATATTGTTGGCTCTGAACGTTCTATTGAGGCGTTACGAACCACAATTATTTTTAGTTTATGGGCTGTTATACCTTATATGATTTACCTAATTTCACTCTATGTGATGATCAACTATGTAAAATTATTTACAGCATTGGCTACGGCAGTTATTTGCTGGATTATCGCGGCTTGGTTGCTTATTCTGTTATGGAATAAATTTCATGGATAGAGTATTTACTCTTACCTATTTATTCTCACGCTAAAAAATAAAGATAGAGAGAATATGAGAAAATCACTACAACAAAAAATAACAATCCTGAATTACTTATGGAAGTTGCAACGTGGTGGATAATGACACATAAATTTAATCACTTTGAAAAAGCAGTAAAAATAAAAAAATAATACAATCAGAAATGGAAAATCACGCTTAATTTTCCTACGATAAAGCTCATCTTTTTATAAAACGATTTTATTAAACTAAAAATTATTGATTATTATCACATTAAAGCAGGTCATAAACGGCTATGGTAATTACATGATTAATAACGTAAACGGTGATGATATGGAATATTGGTTTATTGCGTATAAAGTGCGTTCCAGAAATGGTGATACCTACGCCGGACATAAAATTGTAGAAACAGAGAGTGGGATCACACCCCATATTGCGTTAGAAAAAGCATGTCAGGAAGTTGCTGAAGGAGCACAAGCCGATATTCCTGCGGTGAGAGTAGTTGCTTTTAATCGTTTATAAGACATTCTACCTAATAGAAAATCCTACATTTATTAATGTGGGATTTTTTTTATCTAAATTTAAGGATTGGTTATTTAATGCGCTTTATGTATAGATCGATTTACTAATAGAAATAATAAAAAAATAAGGTGTTCATTAATATAATTTAATTACATTGATCTGATAGCGATTTTTTATTTGTTTTACTTAATTAAAATTCAATTATGTGATCTCAGCTCTACTAATTTACTTTTACGCATTGAATAAAAAAAGGCTTATGGTTAATGTGCTGGTGGGCTAAGGAATAGCTCAATACAAGGAAATAAAAATCATTATTTTGATTTTTTAGTTATTAATAAAAGGAAATTTAATTATGACAGTATTAACCGTTTATTTATGTGGTACTGGGTCTAACTCATTTGATAATAATAATCCGACCTTCTGGCAAGGCGAATTAGTCTCCACTTTAGCGCAAAATAACCAAGGAAGAGAGTTTGCACAGTGGTTTATTGTTGATGGCCCGGGTAGTGGTAATCTGCAAGAAGATGATTTATGGGTTGAAAGTCCTAATTACTCTGATATCAAGGGTTCGCTATTTGGTAGTGGTTGGGAAGAAAACGTGAAGCATGCACTTTGCTTAATGAAAGGTAACTTTGATTGGCAACGTGAAAAGTTAACCGAAGAGCAGTATAACCAACTGAAAAAAGCGGGCATTCCCATTGAAGATGTCAAAGTAACAGGCTCTTTTTTATGGCGTAAATATGACTATGGCGATCGTCAAGTCACTCAGCAACAACTTCAACAGCAAATTATTCGAATCTTCCGTAAAGATGGCATTATTCCAACACAAGTTAACTTAGTGGGTTGGAGTCGTGGTGGTATTACTTGCCATATGTTAGCGAATGCGATGTTGGCAGATCCTCAATTAAAAGATATTCCCGTGAATATTTTTGCTATTGATCCTGTCCCTGGTCCACTGAATTTCCAACCTGAAAAAGTCACGCTTGGTAAAAACGTCAAAGAATATGTCGGATTTTATGCAAGAGATGAACGCTCTAAAGGATTTACTTGTGTTATTCCAACAATTGAATCTGAAACTAAAATGCATATTTTCCCTATTTCTGGACGTCATGCCACATTAGTGGGTAATGCTTCTTTAGATGGCGCTAATGGTGAAAATGGCTTATATGCTCCAGGTTTATTAGTCCGTCATTTTGCAGAGGTCTGTTTAACGCGCTGGGGCTGTGATTTAGCAAATAAATTAGCCTTAACGGATGCACAAATTACAGGCTATCACAGTGATATTGCTAATGATGCAGATAAATATGTAGCAATGCGTCGTAAAACCTATTCTATCCATGAAAGTACGGGTAAAGATGAACGTAAAGTCTCATTAGGTAAAGAGGGTAAAGCATTCTCTGAGATCCACGGTGGACAATATAATCCATCAGTAGGTTTAACCGCAGATTACTTATCTAATCAACAACTCTATGATGTGATTAAATAAATTATTATTTATCAGATTATTATGAGCTAATAAATTGCCCATAGTGAAGTGGGCGATTCTAATTTCAATCATTATCACATTATTTATCACAGTTTCTGACTAGGAAAATGATTGTTGATTTAATATACTGCCTTTTGAGAGCTAACAGAATTTCAATAGACATAGATAGACTGTAGGAGGTTTCTATGCCTGAGTTTACTGTTAGAGTAGAGTTATCCGATCCCGAAAATGCAGACTATGTGTTATTAACACAGAAGATGGTAAAAGAAGGGTTTAAAAAAGAGATTAATGGTTTGAAAGGTAAATATGTTCAGCCTCATGCAGAGTTTAATTATCATACTGAAACTAAAGATCACAAAGAAGTTATCGAGTTGGCTTTTTCAATTGCAGAAAAAATAACCTTAAATCCTGCCATTTTAGTGACAGAAGTAAAAAATAGAGCGTGGAAAGGGTTAGAGCGACTTTGAGATTATCTTTATAAATAGATAAGCAAAGTAATAAAAGTCATCAAGGCTCGTGGGGGAGTCTGAACGTATTGAGATTAACGGTTTTATCGCCTATCTTTCTGCATTGAGTATTTATCCTTCTGCATTTTTCACTAGCAAAACGCACCATCAACATTATCATTTCATTATTTATAGTAAACACAAATTTTGTCGATGATATTGCATTATCATTGATTGTTTTGTTATCACTTTTAAACCATGGGATAAAGTGCATGAATTGGGTTTTAAAATCATTTTCACAACTCACTACCGATGAGCTTTACGCTATTTTAGCCTTAAGAAATCAGGTTTTTATTTGTGAACAGCAATGTGCTTATCAAGATTTGGATGGTATTGATCAACAATCATTACATCTATTTGCTAATGATAAAATAACTTCACAGTTAATCGCTTATGCGCGTTTATTGCCTCAAGGTATGGTATTTCCACAGGCATCAATAGGGCGGGTGATTGTTGCTAAAGAGTATCGTGGTGGTAGCGTTGCTCATCTATTATTAAAAGAAGCCATTTCAGTATCTTTTAAACAGTTTAAAACCAATAGTGTAAAAATAATGGCTCAAACTTATTTAGTCGATTTTTATCAATCTCATGGTTTTGTTATCGACTCAGAAAGTTATCTTGAAGATAATATTCCTCATATCGATATGGTATTCATGCAGTCTAATAAATAAAACAACTTACAGATAAACCAGAAAAGAGTACGTTACCGATAACAAATTTAGCTGAATAAAAGTCTCTAATTGCTTAGATAAAAAGACGCCATTAGCTAATAAAACCGCTTTTGGCGCAGAGGAGAGTTATTTCAGGTTGAGATCAGGATAATAACTATGTTCTGTAAACTGACCATAGCTATTTTGTACCCTCTGCTCTTGTTCAGTCTGTCTTATTAATATGCCAAGCTCATCTAGACGAGCCCGTAATAAATTTCGCGTCTCATTTTCGTTTTCTAAGATTTTCTTTAGCATATCTGTGAGGCGTTGTTGTAGTCTCAGCTCACCGTCAGCAGGTTTTATCATCTTAGTGATACTTTCTACGCTTTTTAAATAATCCATTTCCATTTCTATCAGCTTATCCCATTGCTGATCTTTGGCAAGCGTTAACATTTGCTCACTTGATTTTAAAACATGCTCGTAAGCCGCCATAATATCCATATTGTTATCCACTCTAATTTAATAAGAATTAATCTGTGTGCCGATTTGTTGCCAAGCATCAGAAATTTCAGTTAAGAGCTTGATGACTTCATGAATTTTTTCTGGATTATTTTTTAAGTTAGCATCGAGTAGCTGATTAACCATATAGTCATAAAGGAGCTCCAGATTTTCTGCAAGCTCGCCACCTTTTTCTTTATCCAAACCTTGCTTTAACCCGTTACCAATAATATTAATGGCTTTAGAAATGTTTTCGCCTTTACCTGCGATATTTCCTTGCTCCATTAATATTAAGGCACGGCGAAGGGCGCTAAGCGCCCCATTAAATAGGATCTGGATCAGCTGGTAAGGCGTGGCATTTAAAATCTCGCTTTCAACGTCGATTTGAGCATACATTTTACTGGCTGATTGTTGATACATATTATCCTACTTTTAAAAATTACATTAATAAACGGCCGATTGATGCACTGGAGTTAGTCATGGAGTTCACCATTTTATCTAACTGTTGGAACTGGTTTTTATAACGTTCCATCGTGGCAGCAATATTACGTTCCGTATTTTTAATTTGGTTATCTAACGTTTTTTTCCGTTTTTTTACACCATCAGTGGCAATATCTAAGGTGCCATCTGTAGATTGCAGTGTTTTCTTCAGGAAATTATAAGTTTGAGTACCAAATCCTGTCTCTTTACCATCACCCATAAAAAACTCTTTGACGTTAGCTGGCTTTTCTTTTAACGCCTCATCAAGTTTTTTATTGTCGATTTCTAATGTGCCATCGACTTTAAATTTAATACCCATTTTATTAAGGGTATCTAATTCAGATGTGCTTTGTGAGCTAGTAACAAAGCTTTTTAGCTCAGACATAATCATACGGCTGGTGCTATCACCTAATAAAACCCCGTTGTTTTTAGACGATTCTTCGCCTTTTTCAACTTGGGTGTATTTGGTTAAATCTTTATACGTTGTGCTCAGTTCGTTATAAGCATCAGTCCAGGCTTTAATCGCCTTTTTCATTGGTTCAATGTCACGCGCTACATTGATAATTTCAGGCTTATCGACACCATCTTTATTATTGTCAGTGGTTTTTTTCAGATTTAAAACGATCCCTTCAGGCGCATCTTTAATCTCATTAGTCTGACGTTCAATCGCAATTCCGTTAACGGTTAATTTCGCATTTTTAGCGTCAACAATTTGTCTCATGCCTGATGTATGTGATGCATCGTCTTTGGCAGTTGAATTCGACAGGAATTGATTTAACTTATCATCACCTTCAACGGTGATTTTCATTTCAGATTTAGTACCTTCTTTACGTGAAGTTAGCACTAAATAGCTAGTATTATCATCAGCTTTAACAATAGTCGCTGAAACATTACCTTCTTTTTTATTGATAGCATCACGTAATTCAAGAATTGAAGTTTGTTTATCTTCTAATTCGATACGTAATGGTTTTTCTTCGCCGGGTTGTGTAATAACTAATGTCCGTTTATTACCTTCACCTAAGGTTTCCCCAAGCGGTTTCTTTACATCACTGACTGCTGTAGATTTTAATGTTTGAGCTTGAGCTAATTGGGTAACAGAAACGGTGTAGTTACCGACACTTGCTTTACCATCAGTGGTGACTTTAAAAGCATCAAATTCATCTTCAACTTTGGTACCTACAATTTTGTCGAATTTTTTTAAATCTTCTGATGCTTTTTGTAATTTATCGAGCTGTCCGCGCATTTTACCGTAAGCAGTAATTTGAGCTTCGTAGCTTTTCATCTGTTTATCAAGGGGTTCAAGGCGTTTATTTTCCGCCGCTTCTAATTGTGCCAATGTTTGACCTAGAGGCATCCCTGAGCCTACGCCTAGTGAAGCAATACCAGCCATACTGGTCTCCTTTCTGTGTTCGTAAAATGATCCTCAAAAAATGTTATCGGTAGAATCGGCGAAAAGTTTACGTCTATTTAGTATTTTTGATGAGTGAAACAGGCTGCCATATAGAAGCCTTTTATTGCCATTGATGACCAAAGTCGAATTTAGATGGGTTAAAAAAACGTTGAGACGAAAATTGATAAAAAATAAATAAAAAAATGATAATTTAATTTCTTTATTTATCATTGACTTGATATCGACTCTATAAAAAATCGCAGAAATTTTTGTAGGAAAAGTTAAAGGTTGTATGTGGAGTGCCGATAAACTTGTTGCCGGTGATTAACACCGAAAATGAATAGGCAAACTTTTATTTTATCGACTTGATTTTAAAGGAATCTAGCTATGGCACAAGTCATTAATACCAACTATCTGTCTCTGGTAACTCAAAACAACCTGAATAAATCTCAGGGAGCTTTAGGAAGTGCAATCGAGCGTCTGTCTTCTGGTTTACGTATCAACAGCGCGAAAGACGATGCAGCAGGTCAAGCGATTGCTAACCGTTTCACTTCAAACGTAAATGGTTTAACTCAAGCAGCACGTAATGCGAACGATGGTATCTCTATCGCTCAAACTACTGAAGGTGCTTTGAACGAGATCAACAACAACTTACAACGTATCCGTGAGTTAACAGTTCAAGCTAAAAACGGTTCTAACTCAGAATCAGATATCAAATCAATCCAAGAAGAAGTTGGTGAGCGTTTAAAAGAAATCGACCGTATTTCTGAACAAACTCAATTCAACGGCGTTAAAGTATTAAGTGGTGAAAAATCTATCATGAATGTGCATGTTGGCATGAATGATAAAGAAGCCATTACTTTTAAATTAGATAAAGTTGACAGCAAAGAATTAGAAATTGATAAATTTGCTGTAGGTGCTGAAATTGCTAAAGTTGATGCTACTTTTGATAAATTTAAAGACAAAGATGGCAATGTTGCAACTGAATTCGAAGTTGACACAACTGCTATCGATATTAAAGATGCTAAAGGTGTTAAACAAGTTGTTACTGAAGCTAAGGTTCAACAAACTGCTGACGGAAAATATGTTGTAACTGCAAAAGTTGGTGAAAAAGTTATGACTTTCGGGTCAGATTTAACTGATAAAACTGTTGCAGCAGATAAAGCCGGTGCAGATGTTAAAGTAAAAGTTAAAGCAACAGCAGTTGAAGTTAAAGATGAAAATGCAGAAGCTTTAACTAAATTAGACAAAGCAATGGCTAAAGTTGACGGTATGCGTTCTTCTTTAGGTGCGATTCAAAACCGTTTTGAATCTACTATCAACAACCTGAACAACACTGTTAACAACTTATCTGCTGCACGTAGCCGTATCCTAGATGCTGACTATGCAACAGAAGTTTCTAACATGAGCCGTGGTCAAATTCTGCAACAAGCGGGTACTTCAGTACTTGCTCAAGCAAACCAAGTACCACAAACTGTTCTGTCTCTGTTACGTTAATTCGTACACTGACACAAAAGATACCTTTCTATATCCAAAAGGCCCTCTTAAGAGGGCCTTTTTATATTAAGCAAACTATCTTTTCTTACCTTTTAAATTTTTTAATTTCATTAAATATTAATAGATTGAGATTTATTATTTATTTTATGATATCTCAAGCATTGAATTGAATATAATAGAACATTATTACTATTGTAAAATATCAATTAATTAAGATATTAGTTGTTTCATTTTTTGGTCTTATCTATCGAGTGTGGCGAAATTGTGACGAGCTCACTATATTTACTTAAATGCTCTGCATTTAAATGGGCGTACCTTTTAACCATTTCTAAAGTCTCCCATCCTCCCATTTCTTTAAGTACCATCAATGGGGTTCCATTTTGCACATGCCAACTTGCCCATGTATGTCTCAGATCATGAAATCTAAAATCAACCAATCTAGTTAACTTTATTGCTCGTGCGAAATCCTCTAAGCCGATTGAATGTTTTTTCTTTCCAGTTCTAGTAAATATGTAATCGAATTTTCGTGGGATATTTTTTAGAATATTTACTGCCTCTTCATTAAGTGGAAGAGTGCGAGCTCGTTTCGACTTTGCATTTTCAGCAGTAATAATAGCTATACCTTTGTCTAAGTCTACATTGCGCCACGTTAATGAAAGTAATTCTCCTTGTCTGGCTCCAGTCAGTAAAGCTAAACTAACAAGGTCTTTCATCCACTTAAGTTTTAAATTATTAATTAAATCAATTGCTTGCTCTTTTTTAATCCATCGGACTCTAACCGTAGGTTCCCTCATTCTTGGAATATATAATTGTTCTTTAATCCATCCCATTTTATGAGCAAGTGAAAAAGCTCGCATAATGAAAGCTCTATATCTATTTTTAGATGCATTAGATAGCTTTCTTTTTCTCGCTGTACTATAAATAGGTAAAGAGTTAGCTATTTCTTCCCTTGTGATTGTTGATATTTTTCTCCCTTTAAAAATACCTAAGAAATATTTAGCTTGGGTCTGTTTATTTGAAAAACTTCTCTGTCCTTCTGCATCTTTTAAAGCAAGAATAATAATTTCATCGAAGATCTTATCAGGATGCTTATCCAATTTATCTAGTTGCCATAAGTCATATTTCAACTTGTCATGATATTCTTGCGCTTTTGTTTTGTCCGAGGTGCCAGCAGATTGTCTAATTCTTTTTCCATTTGGAGATGTGATATCAATCCAGTATTTTTTACCTCTTTTGTAGATCGGCATTTTGAATTTCTCCCACCACTGACTAATGTTAGCCAGTAAATATTGTTGTCATTAAACTGTGCTAGCTCAAATTTTTTCAAACTTTCGCGGTTTGCTCTCCATGAACCACCTACTCGAAACATAAAAAAATTAGTAGGATTTCGATATATAGTATGACGAGAAAGCTTTAGTTTCCTTGCGTACTCTTTCAGTGTGAAATAACTATCATCATCCATTTATCTTTCCTTTACATAACTCATAAAAACGGCGTAGGAACATTGACTTTGCTTGTGGTGGTGTTAGTGGGTTAACAACAAAATCACTTTCTGGAATATCATCAAGCATTAACCAATTACTACCAACATCAATTTCCAAATCACGTTTTTCTGTGGCTAACATCATTAAGTCAGCAAAATTAACCGCATCAGATATAGTTGATGGCAGATCTTTTACATAGACTTCACTAGCATCATGAAGTAAGGCTTCTAAAGCATATTCAGGTGCAACTAAATAGCTGACATATACCAAGTGTTGAGCAACTGAATAGAAATTATCAATCAGCCCATTAAAGCGACATTCATTAGCAAGGCCACTGGCAATATCTTGAATATCTATATCTTCGATCCGTACATCGAGATAATAGAAATGTTTATTTGTTGCTGTTGCAATATAAAACATTATTCTCTCCACACAATTTTATAAACGCCACCAAGTTAGTGGCGTTTATATGATTAATTACGCTGAAAATTTACCAATGAATGTTTCAATTTTGCTTTCATCGAATTCATTGCAAAGCATATCTCGAAACTCTTGAGCGATTTGTTCTTCAAGTTTTTCAAGTTGAATGATTCGAAGGACTAAAACGGGAATATCATCACCAGTGAGTACGCTATAACGTAATTTAATGCTACGTTCTTTTAATTCGTCATAAGGAGTACAAGTAAACTGGAATGTGGCAGGCATAATGTCTTTGCTTTTTGCTTCAACATTTTCTAACACTGAGCGCTTAGCACTAAAATCAGCATCTTCATGTTCAGCAGAGCGTGTTGATTCAATCGTAATACGACGAACAGCAGAAATAGCTTGTTTGATATCTAAAACATTACCGTCAGCATCAAATGCCATTAAATAATCGTGCCAATCTTCTAACCACTCGGCTAATTGTTTTTGACGATATTTAACACCATCCATTTTTAATAATGCTGTGAATGGGGCTGTTTGTTTTAATTTTACAATAGCAGTGTTATCAGCATGACCAGCTTTACCGATTGTGCCAATATTAAAAATTGTTTTGGCACTCATTTCATCGGCATCAATAAAGCAACTGACACCTTCTTCAATTGCATTCTTGATTGAGTATTTAACAAAGTCGCTGATACTGGTTGTTTTCATTTCCCCGCGAAAGCGGAAACGACCTTCTTGTAAATTTTCTAAACTACTTACTTTAAAGTCATTCGGAAGAACAATCGCTGGGCATAATGACTTCTCTATTGCATCGAGACTTAATGAAGCCACCGCCATATTTTGAATTTGTGAAATAGCATTACCGTCTAATTGAGACATGAGTAGACTCCTACTTATTTAAAAGTATTAAATTAAATGGATAGGTTTAATTAAAAATAAGAAAACTAATTAATGGCTTTTAATTTACCATCGGGCTGGCCTTGTAAAGAAAATAATTGACCTTGATCTTCTTGCATAATGGTCAACTTGCCACCTTTACCCACGTACATAGGTGTTTTAGTTGCATCTTCTTCAGTCCGTTTCCCGCGTAGGGTTGGTGCGGTAAATTTGAGCTTATGAGTTATTTCAACTCGTTTTTCTTCCATAGAATTACTAAGGCGCTCAATATCTAATTCAATAATTACTTTGCCTTTTCCTCCATTATTCAAAACGCCTAAAGCGACATCATTTAAAGCAACAGAGACTTTATTTTCAAAAACGCCGACGTCTAATTCAGAAAGAAAGTCGGGGACATTTGTCTTACGATCTTCTTGGCTCATTTCTATAACCTCACGTTATCACTTCACACAATAAGAAAGGGTACTAGCGAGTTGATATAATCCTGATAAGACATTTCACAAATAATGCCAGTACCCTTGCTTATTGTTAGATTTGACAAAATGGCTGACTGAGCAGAACATTATCACCACAACCCATTTTAATGGTTAAAGACTCAGCCAGCCATTGTTTCTCTTCACACATAAAAAATCATTTATTTTGTGTTTGAATAGCACTTTTGATTCTCTACTCGTCTATTTCAGCATATAGTTTGCAATATCTTCATCAGTGAAACTTACTGGAAGTATGATTACTGGTTCAGTTATCATTTACTTTTCCTTCACATATAAAAATTTAGCTTATTGCTATAAATGATATTAGGCGAAGCCTAATCTTTAGTCAATAGGCTATGCCTAATAAATTGAGTGAAATTAGACGATGATTATTTTTTATATCAAAATCAATTGAGTAGATAATTAGGAAAGGCCTAGCTTAACAAGTTTCCATCAGACCAAATGAGTTTAAGCTGGACGCTTTGAGGATTTTTTATTGCTTTTATTGTTATTTAACCATTCAGAGGCTTGTCGTTCTAAAGTTATAATGTATGCCCTAGTATCACTATTAACCCAAGAAGGTTCTTTTGTATTATTTTGCAGCAAAAGATATTTTATTATTTCTTTTCTTTCTGCCGAAGCTGACATATAAGCATGAATAAGGCCATTAAGTTGATGTTCATCATGTGTACATCTTGATTCAGCTTTATTTACTGGGAGGTGAAACTCCTTTAAGCCCCAATGTTCAGGTCCAACAACATCAGAAAAATAACTCCATAATTCAGGTAGCTTATCTTTTGAAATGGAGCCTTTTTTTATCCAATCATAAATAGATGGTAGCTTTACATTGAAATGTCGAGCAATCTCAGTCTTTGATTTAACTGATCCTGATGATAGTTTTTTATTAATTGCCTGCTCTATCGCACGGCCTAAATCTTTACCATTAAGCATAGCCTAATTATCTTATCTTTATATTGTGTAGGCAATTCCTATTGATTTGATGTTAGGCTTAGCCTAATATTGTATTTCAATATAGGCCGGAGGTAATTGAATAATGGATCAAATAAGTGCCACAACCGCAATAAAAAAAGCATGTAATTATGTCGGTGGGCAGTCTGAAATGGCTAAACGCTTGGGTATTTCACCACCTACAGTAAATCAATGGATCAATGGAACTCGAAAAATTCCAGCACGACGTTGTCCTGAAATAGAAAAAGCAACTTCAGGAGTGGTTCGATGTGAAGAACTAAGGCCTGATGTTGATTGGTCTTATTTACGGGGAACTCAACAATGATTTTTATACTTACTTTATTGAAATAAACAATAGCAAAACCGTTTAAAGCAGTTAACTACAAGAATCTATCAATGGTGGTAGGAAATGAGTTGTCAATCAATAAAACAAGTAGTGAAAGCAATGTGTGAGGCAACTGCTGGTGGACGTGAAGCAATGGCTGGTGCGCTTGGTCTGTCTTTAACATCATTCAATAATAAACTGTACGAGAAAAACGGTTGTCGTTCGTTTGATTTAAACGAGTTGTTAGCGATGCAAGATATTTCTAAAACCGTTTTGTTTGCTGAGTTTGTTGCTCGTGAATCAAATCGCTTGTTGGTGGATAGAGTCAATCCAGCTGAACTAGACACAACCGAGTTATTCACATTACGCAGCAATGTTGACGAAATGCAAGGGCATTTAGCATTACTGATGAAAAATAGTTTGGCTGATGGCGTTATTGATAACGAAGAAGAGCAGAAAATAAAAATGATGTTGGATGGATTAATTTCGCAGATCCACACATTTATGAATGCGTTTGTTTCGTTACATCAAAAGAGAAATTAAAGATGGCTATATCCAGAAAGGGTGAAGCCAAAGGTGTACGGCCTCTGGCTTCGGTTTGCAAATTTCAATTGTGTGAAGAGAAATTAGCATGAGTAGATTAGCGCATTTAGTACCTAAAAAGCAATTTCGTTGTTTACCTGTCTCAGGTCGTCAGTCATTTCGCTATGTGGAAATCATAGCCTCTGACGAACAACTAAACAACTACCAACAAAAAATAGGTCTGGTAGATAGACAGTCCCTTAAAAAGGCATGGGCTGATATTTATTTTTCAAGTGGAGAGTGGGGCAATGAGCAATGAGAACCCAAACCAACTTGATCGCTACTACAAAAATCATCGGGGGATCGTTGTTCATGTTGTTTGTTATGGCCGAAAAAAACAGCACGTTATTTTTATGCTCGATGGTTGTGATGTTCCCCAGTGTGAGCCAGTTAAAAAATTTAGAGAGAAATATACCCGAGCTAAGGGAGGTCTCATATGAGTGTTAAATTATCTAGTTATGTTTGGGATGGTTGCGCCCATGCAGGTTTAAAACTCACATCAGTTGCTATCATGGCCAGATTAGCTGATTTTTCTAATGATGAAGGCATTTGTTGGCCTTCTATTCTGACTATTGCTCGCCAAATCGGTGCGGGAGAAAGTACAGTACGCACAGCAATAAAACAGCTGGAAAAAGAGGGGTGGTTAACCAGTGAAAAACGTAGAAAAGGGAATCGTAATGCAAGCAATATTTATCAGTTAAATGTAGTGAAGCTATACCAAGCGGCAAATAAAGGGCTTTCTCAACCAACAAAATCTGACGTGTCAAAATCTGATGCATCAGAATCTGACCCATCAAAATTTGTTGCATCAAATTCTGTTCCATCAAAATCCAGTAAAAAGGTCGTTTTTGACCCGTCAGCTCCTGAGGGCGATCCATCAGTAACTTCAAAATATGATCCATCAATAAATCATTCTTTGTCGCAGAATTCTGGCGAATCCAGCGACCAGCCGAAAAATGATTTTTTAACTCGTTATCCTGAAGCAGTGATTTACAGCGCTAACGGTCAAAAATGGGGCGATGAAGGTGATCTAAAAACGGCGAAATGGATGTTTGGTCGTGTTAAAAAACTGAATCCATCCGCATTAGAGCCTACTTGGTATGGCTGGGCGAACGATATCCGCCTGATGCGCCAAATCGATGGGCGTACCCATGAGCAAATTTGTGCCTTGTTCGATTGGGCTAACAAAGATTCATTCTGGCACAAAAATATTTTAAGTCCTCGAAAATTACGTAAACACTTTGATGAACTCACTGTCCGTAGCCAAGAGCCAAGGAATGAACCAAAAGTTCAAGTTGACACCGTTGAACGTGATAGTGCCTTTTCCCGCTTGATTGGCTCTCGGTCTAAACCTAAAAATCGCATTGAAGAAATTGCACTTGAGCTAGCAGGTAAAACAGGCATTCGTCGTATGAGTGAGTTTTCAGGTCGCCAAGCATGGAACTGCATTTGGAAGCAAACGATAGAAATGTTACAGGAGACTCAGTAATGCTAACTAAATACATTTTGTTCGTTGGTTTTTGGTTTGTAGTGACATTACTGATTGGGTTATGGGGTACTTATGCCTGAGTTGATGTTAATGGATATTGTGAAGGAGAGAATAATCTGCCCATTTAATCACGTGATGTACGGTCACGAGTAAAACGTGGAGAGAAATAGCATGATGCAAAAAATAATGGAAGTTTCAGTATTACCCATAATGAATCGTGAATTAACTATGTCGAGTCGAGAGATTGCCAGTTTAACGGGAAGTAATCATTCCGATGTTAAGCGTTCTGCCGATAGGCTTTTTGTTGCTCAAATTTTAACCCAGCCATTGGCTGAGTTCCCTTTTGAACATAACGGCAATCAATATACTGAATATCGTTTTAATAAAAGAGACTCTCTGGTGTTGGTAGCTCGATTGTCACCTCAGTTCACAGCAAAAATAGTTGATCGCTGGCAGGAATTAGAATCAAAAATGCAGCCAGTCATTCCTCAAACATTACCAGAAGCATTGCGATTAGCAGCAGACTTAGCAGAAGAAAAACAAAAATTGGAAAGTGAACTGGCGATTGCGACACCTAAGGCTCAGTTTGTTGATAATTATGTTTTATCCCATGGTTCTATGACGTTTCGACAAGTGTGTAAATTACTGCAGGCGAAAGAAACCGATTTTCGCTGTTTTTTAATTGATAAGAAAATTATGTATCGCTTGAATAATACGTTTACGCCTTATCAAACTCATGTCGATCTTGGTCGCTTTGAGATAAAAACGGGAACGAACCCAAAAAATAACCACGCTTTTGCACAATCAAGGTTTACTACTAAAGGTGTGAAGTGGATTGCAGGGTTATGGGCTGAATATAAAGTTGGGGATGAGATTTAATGAAACTACTCTTAACGCCCTATATTCAGTCTGACCTTGGCGTTGTTTTATTGAAGCCTGGAGCGGAGTTGCTTAAGCAATTTAAACCACATTCTCGCGTGATTATTAGCGATGTACCAAAAAGTTTAGATAAATGGCCTTCTGGGGCATTAACAGGAAATGAACAGCCATTATTGGATAACAAGGGCATTGTTGATTTTTTGAATAATAAAAAAGTTATCCAAGTTATGGGGGGATTGTCATCGATGAATATGTGGATAGGCAGAAATATCCATTGTTGTCAGATTAACGATAAGCATGACAGTTATCATCACCATGAATTAACAACCACATGGCATAAAGACGGTGTGATACGGACTTGTTGGTACCATGATAATCATATTCGTCATTCATCAGCTGAGTGGGTTGCTGAATTGGCTCATAAAAATCGTATTGCTTGGATGGTAGACACTATTCGCAGTCGTTTAAGATTGGATAATGGCCACCAGCTGACAGTACCCGATTTTTTCTCATTTGCTGTGATGCATAAACTGGTTGATGAATTACCTGATGCGATATTACGTCAAATTTTGGATTGGTCTGAAAAACCTAAAGAGCGCAGGGTACATGGTGGTTTTCCTGAAGCAGATATTATTCCAAGCAATGTAACAGCACTATCAACAATGAATGAACGATTAGACATGATAAGACCAGTTATAAAAGTTGCTATCGTTCCTGAGCCACCAGCGTCATTCCTTTTGAAACCTAAAATGCAACGTTGGGAGAATTCCCAATGGCTTCAATGGGTGAAAACACAGCCTTGTTGTGTTTGCGGACAACAAGCTGACGATCCACATCACATTATCGGCCATGGTATGGGAGGTATGGGAACGAAAGCTCATGACTTATTCACCATTCCATTATGCCGAACTCACCATGACGAGTTACATCGTGACCCCAAACAATGGGAAGCCACTTATGGCAACCAACTCGAATTATTATTTTCTTTTCTAAACCGCTCATTAGGAATGAGGGCATTGGTTTAACGTGTGTACAGAGCTGGGAGTATTAGCATGAGAGATATACAGGAAGTTTTATCACGTTGGGGAGCGTGGTGTGCTGATAATACTGAATCAGTTCAATGGTATTCTATCGCTGCAGGTTTTAAAGGATTAATACCTAATAAAGTGAAATCCTGTCCTCAGTGCAGTGAAGATGATGCAATGATAATTTCCAGTTGTATGGCTCAATTAAATAAAAAAAGCAGTGATATGCATGATCTATTGGTCGATTATTATTTGTTTGGAATGACCTTCATTCAGTTAGCAGAAAAACATCATTGTTCTGATACTTATATTGGAAAAAAACTACAAAAAGCGGAAGGTATCATTGAAGGAATGTTGATGATGCTTGAGGTTCCATTAGAAATGGATCGATATGTAGAAAAAAATCGTTTTAAGACTTTACGATCGTAAGATAATTGATATTGTGATAAGACTGACATCAAGGTCAACCAACTTATGAACCTCGCTTCGGCGGGGTTTTTTGTTATCTGGAGTTTATATGTATGAAGAATTCGATGGATTCTAAATATCCAGCTATAGCTGATTTAGTTAAAGCTAAACTTTACACCGAGCACGATAAGTTGTCAGAAGAAGAGCGCAAAGAGAGGAGCAGAAGCTTTAATTCTCCTGAGTTCTAAGGCATTACCTTCATAGATGGGGGATCATAGGTTAATTTATTGATATTATCTTGATGAGTTCCAATGACGTTATTTCAACCTGTAAGTAATCCTTGCAAGTTTATTTATCCAAAATTACCAGATAGATCTTTGATATGTGAGCTAAGGGTAAGAACAACTTAACTATTTAACATATTATCTCTTTGTGTACACAACAATAAGAGGTATTTATGTATCATCATTACTATGTTCATACATCTACTGATAATCATGGTGATTATGAGGTTCATCAAGATGGTTGCGACCATATGCCTAATGCGTCAAACCGGCAATATTTAGGTTATTTTACCAGTTGTGCTCAGGCTGTTTCTCAAGCAAAGGTTAATGGTTATAGAACTGCTGATGGTTGTTATTGGTGCTGTAGTGAATGCCATACATCATAAATAAAAAATGTGTGAATTAATCAAAGATCGCTTAGGCGGTCTTTTTTATTATCTAAAATAAGGAACGAATGTATGTACGCACTTAAATTAATTACTGAACGTGAAGGCCGTAAAGTAGAGGAGGTTCACTACTTAGGCGAAATGTATCGCTTAGAGTTTTATCCTGAGCCTGGAAATAAAGATATCGTAGCGCGAGTCGAACACACAAAAAAAGACTCTATTCCATCGTTTGATATTAAGCGTACAGACCAAGCCTACATTACAACAGTGACTGGAGATACTGTTCGTGTTATTTGCCGAGGCTAGCTTAAATTTGAGCAAAAAAAAAGCCGACACGCTAGGAGTTATGTCGGCATAAACTCTCGGGAATAGTGTTAATAACGAGATAAATTATCAATAAAACAATGTATCAATATCAGGGAAAACCAGATATGTGCTGTAATGATAATTATTATCATTAAAATATCAATTATATGAATCCACAACAGTGGTTTTTTTCTTGTCTAAATATGACATATATCAATAAAAGGTGCGCATCATGCCAAAAGAGATAAACGAATTACAGTTTAGTCTTCACTATGCTTCAGAAACAGACAGTGAAAAGAACACCTCTATCATTTTAACGGCGAATATCCATACGGCTGATGGTGAAACTCAACAACTGACACAATTAATTTGCACAACGTCTCCCGCAGGTAAAAAGCAATATCGAATCGGCTTGCAAAAAATTGGTAATGCTGGTGCTCCATTGCTGGTGGCGATTGAATCCTATTGGCGTAAAAACACACAAGAGAGTTGTGTTTATTTGTTAGAGAAAGCGAAGCAATTTATTCAGGGACACTTACAACAAACGAATACATGGATATCTATGTATGGTCTTGTGATTGTTTCTAATGCGTCACTGGAAGAACAGTTGCCTGAAGGTTTATTAAAGGCACTTAAAGTATCAATGCCCGCCTAATTTTTATCGTTTCACTTTTAACTTTCTCACACTCATCATCAACGGACACTCCTTTGGGGGTGACTATGCGTATGGAAAAATTAACCAATGTAACCTATGGAACAGCAGGCCTAACGGCCTTTTTTGCCAGCCTCTCATTATATGAATGGGGATTTGTTATTGGGATGGCGTTTAGCATGGTTCTGGGTTTAGCTACTTATTTTATGACTCGTCGAGAACAGCGAAAACGCACTCAATTATTTGAAGAGCTTGTTCAACATATTGACCCACAAAACCCAACTGAAACCCTAAAAAGGCTTGCTGAATTAATGGTGAAAGCGCCAAAGGATATTTAATGTCTCTCAAACAGAAAATAGCTGCGCTAACAACAGCGGGAGCCACAGCAATCGCGTTAGTAGTAATAGCCCATTTTGAAGGTGTGCGTTATGAACCTTATCGTGATGTGGCGGGTGTTCTAACAGTTTGTTATGGGCATACAGGCAAAGACATTATTCAAGGTAAGAGATACACACAACAAGAATGTGATGCGTTATTACAAAACGATTTTATTAAGACACAACAGCAAGTCGATGCATTAATCAAAGTACCACTCGATGACTACACCAAAGCCGCTTTATATTCCTTTGCTTTTAATGTGGGAACAACCGCATTTTCTCGTTCAACATTACTTAAGAAACTAAACGCTGGTGATAGAGCGGGTGCTTGTGAAGAAATGAAACGTTGGGTTTATGCAGGAGGAAAGGTTTGGCGAGGGCTTGTCAGTCGTCGAGAAGCGGAGTCAGCACTATGTCATGGAAACCTTTAATCATCATTATCAGCTTTATCCTCATATTACTCATCACAGTCGCTGGTGGTATTTATCTCTTGATTGATAACTCATGTACTAAAGACCCAGTGAGTTTAGAAAAACGCTGTCAGATTGCACTCTCACATCATCGGTATTAATCATGAAATATGGGAAACTCTATGCTGTCATTGTGATGGTAGGCATCATTGTGGGGGGCTATTGGGTGATTAATTGGCAAGCTAATAGGATTAATTCACTGACAGATACCAACAAAAAACTGACAGTAGCTCTCGAAGAGCAGAAGTCTATTAATACTGATTATCAAGCACGCATAATGCGGTTAAACCAACTGGATATTCAATATACGCAGGAGTTAGCGAATGCCAAGAATGAAATTAGTCGCTTGCGTGATATTAGCGAGCGTCATCCTGAGCGGGTGTACATCAAAGCCGAGTGTCCCAAAGTCAAAACCACTCCCTCCACCAGCTTGGCTTATGCAACCACCGCCCGACCTACAGACACCGCTATCCGAAATTATTGGTTACTCAGAGAGCGAATTGCAGAGTCAGAACGAGTGATTCTTGGGTTACAGGATTATATCAAACATGAATACTTAGAATAAAAAAATGCGCTCATGGTATAGAGCGCGAATAAAAAGTTATAAAAAATGAATTATGACGATATGTAGTATATTTATCTGTTTAATAAATTTCTAGTATCTAGTGTGAATTGTTAAGGAAAAATTAAGAGGAATGAAGGCATTCAAGAAAAAAGCCCAATATAAGAAATGGGCTAAACAGGAAAGGATATTAATCAATATTATGATCTTCTCTTAAGATATCATCAATTGTCATATAAATAAACGAATTAATCTAAATTACCACAATAAAAGGTTAAATTATTAAAAAATTAAATGGGATATCTCTGTATGATTGGAAGTAAGATAAAATTATTTTTATTTAATTTGGTTATGAAGATTAATGTTATATGCGGTGATCGAGTTTTAAAAATATAAATTTTTATACATTGATATTATGATTAAAATGAATTTTATATGATGAAATGATAGGGATTATAATTTCATTGAGAAATATTTGGATTATTTAATAATGATGTTATTCTAAAAGTAATAGAAAATACTATAAATTATTTTTATGAAAATGATAAATAAAATATTAATTATTATTACTCTGTTATCCTTATCAATTAATACTCAGGCATTAATGGAAAGAACTCTAGTTACAACGGCAACATATGAATCTTATGTTGCATGTGTTGCAGCGAAAGAGGATATAGCGTTTGATAATGTTTATCTTTTAATGCATAACAATAGAAATAAAGTAAACAGTGAAGGTGATCAAATACCATTATCTTTTAACCCTAGGTTTGATACTGAGTTACTTCAACATTATCATTTAATTTATGAACTTACAAAAGATGAGAGAATGGTGGATTGTGATATGTTTGCAAGCATTATTTATGATTCTTTGAAAGAGGAGTTTGATGTTTGTGATATGGGAGAATATTCACCTATGGGTAAAAAATATGAGGATGTTGTGTTATCTTTATTAAAATAGAAAGAATATTTTAGTATTTTATAAATTATATTGGATATAAATGTCTGAAATTGAGTTATATAAAATGGACTGAAATACTCAAATTACTAATCACTATAAGTATAGTGATGTTAATAAAGTATAACTCAGATAAACATATCAACCTTATTTTTGATTAGTTGTCTTTAGAAAGTTAGATATGGAATAAAAAAAGCCCCATGAGTTTGAGTTCATAGGGCGGCTGAAATGAAGCAACAATAAACATGTGTCAATTATACTGTTATTTCTGCATGATGCCAAGAAAAATATTGTATTTTGATTGTTTAACATACAGTTGTTATCAGATATTCTCTACGAATATCACTACGTTGCTATTTGGGGCATAACAAGCAATGCTAGTTATAGAGAAAGGAAGATAAGAAATATCCAACATAATCTCCATCAGTTTTGATTGCTGGTGGCTTTTTAATTGAAAGATATTATAAACAAGCTTTATCTTTATAGCTGCTGATTAGTAAATGAGGGGATACTAATATTATTGTTGAATTTGATATTTAGTGCTACTTTTAATAAGAAAAGCCCTTCATATCTATATGAACGAAAGGCTAAGTAGAACAAAATATCAATTTAATGATAAATATAGCGATACTATTATGCATAACTTTTTTAAGTATAATTACTAATTTGAGTTTAGCAAATTGTTTAGAAAAAAACCCCCTGTAAGCTAGGATAATTACAGGGGTGACAATAAAGCTAAAATACAGAGTCTAATCAGTGTGCCCAAAGGAAGACACTAAGTCTCATAGATAGAAGTAACTTATACGTTGTATAAGTTGCTAAGCATATATACTTGCTTAATATGTTTCTAGTGTTTAGATCAAAGATTAGATAAGTAACCTTATGATTTTTAATGGATACTAAAAATATTGGGTTAGAAATCGTTATTTATGAGGTTTTATGGTTAAGAATTATCTGTGATAACTTGTTTATTTTTTCATTGAGTAGATTCAGTGCCAAAAAATATCAGGTAACAGAGAATAGAATGTAAAGGCTACTTTATGAATAAAAAAACGCCTCGGGAGAGAGGCGAAAAACGGCGTTATAATTAACATATCATCAAGAAAAATATTAACTGATAAATTTTGATTCGTAAACTTAAATTATTAATTTATAAATAATTTTTTGTATGATTCTTGTGCAATATCTAAAATATCATATCTGTCTAGGTTTATAATGAAGATAGGTATTATCGTAACCAATTTTCATGTTGCATCAATAGTTAAATGAAAAAGAAGCCGGATCACAAAGATTGTGCGTATTTTTAAAAATGCTAGTTGATGGCATGATTTATAAAGGTATTAAGCTATGTGGCAAAAGTGCATTGATAAAGGTGAATTGTATCAAGGCACATTGGGTATGCAGTTAGCTGCTATTTTATATGTAGCGTCGCGTTGTCGCTGTTCTTATTACATTAACGATGACATGTCCTTCTTCACATTGAGTATGTAAGAGAAATCAAAAACAACGAATACCGCCGTTTTGTTATTTTTCGGTCATTATCAGCAACGTCAGCTGTAGGTAGAAGAAGGGGCGTGACGATGGAGAGACATCATCTACAAACATCATTCATTGAGTTGTGTATACAGATAGCCATCAGTTAATCGCTGGTGGCTTTTTTTATACGCATTACATCGCTCATTCACAGAGCAATTCACAAACGTCGAATCCAATCACTTTGATATGAGCCTTCGAGAAAGTCAGTTATAGCTGGCGAGCTTCGACGGGCTGATTTTCTATGTGAACGAGGGTTCATTTCAAATGAAGGTAATACGTTATGCAATATCCAAGAGTAAGTATTAATGGTGTATCTGTTCGCGTTGATGACAAAGGAAGATATAACCTAAATGATTTACATGCCTCAGCCGTGGCAAATGGCGAAGCCAGAGAGAATCAAAAGCCAAGTCAATTTTTGAGAAGCAAACAGGTTAAGACATTTGTAGAAAAATTAAGCGCAATGCAAAAATGCACTGCGGTCAAAGTCATTAACGGTGGGCTTAATCATGGTGTGTGGGCATTAGAATTGGTTGTTATTAGATACGCAGCTTGGCTAAAGCCTGAGTTTGAAATTCTCGTATATAACACCTTTAGGGATGCTACGAGAAAAGGGTTAGATATCATGGCTAAGTTGAACAAGTTAGATCATGTAATCAATACCGAAACAAAAAATGTTAGTAGCTGCGCGAGAACGATGGCTAACTGGGGTGTTGGTGGTAGAAAGCAGTTACTACTAACAGCGAGGGAACGAATTCTTAAAGAAGCTCAAATCTATATTCCTGGTATTGAATAGCGATCCTTAAAATTGAGGATGTTGATTTAATTAATATCTAACGATGAATAGGCCCTAATGGCTTTTTATTGGAGTTTATTATGTCAAACAAACAGATTAATTATGAGGCAATAGGTCATTGTGTTTACTTGCAAAAAGAAATATCGCAGCTAATTGAAGAGAGAAGCAACCTATATAAAGAATTCATAGCGATTTGTCATTCAGGGCAATTTCCTTATACAGATCCAAGAAACACAAAAATTATCGATTTAAATAGTATTGATAAGCCAGCTAAATTGCTAAAAAAAATACATGAGATAAATCAAACTATCATCACACTAGCAACCACTCATAATCAATGGGCGGATAAGGCTGATTATGAACATTATGTTATTAGTAGCGATAATTCTTTAGGTTTTAGTACGTCTAGTGACGCTATATTCAAAGGAATTATTACCTGCAATAAGCAATCATCAATAGACGCTGATGTCGTCAGAAATAAACCATGAAAAAACGCAATGTCTATGGTGGTCGGTGGGCAAAGGTGCGATTAGCATTTCTTAATGAACATCCACTTTGCGTCATGTGCCAAGAGCAAGGACGTATTACTGTAGCTACAGTAGTTGACCACATTACTCCGCATCGTCTTAAAGAGGCACTTGAATCAGGTGATAAAGAACGTATCGCAAAAGCTCAAGCCTTATTCTGGGACACAAAGAACTTTCAAAGCTTATGCGAACTGCATCATAACTCAACCAAACAACGTATCGAAAAGAGTGGCAAAGTCATTGGCTGTAATGCGGATGGCATTCCACTCGATCCGAACTCTCATTGGAATAAATAACGATGTGTAATCAAAAACAAGTGAAGTTATCCAAGCTATTTCGTGGCGGTCGCTTCGTTGGTCATGCATTAAGTGTTGATGGTGAGTTGTTAAGTAATCAAAAGTTAGTTGTTCTTCCACCCGCTGATGGATTATGTAAACAAGTTGATATCACAGTCACACTGACATGCACTAATGACATGATCATGAATGCACCCGATATCCATTTGAAATAATTCTAAATTGAAATAACAACGGGTGGGGGCGAGGTAAAAGTTCAAACACTTTCGCTCTGATTACCTAGCGCCCTCATTTGTGTGCACAACCGCGAAATGAAAAGTTTTTTTCTGGGAGGTTCCGATGGCAGGAAGACGCCCGAAACCGACCCACTTGAAGGTGGTCACCGGTAATCCGGGAAAACGAAAACTCAACGATAAAGAACCCCAACCCAAACGTGAAATTCCAAGCCCACCCGAACATTTAACGGATTGGGGGAAAATGGCGTGGGCAAAATTAACCTTAATACTCGATGGGATGGGCGTTTTAACCGTGGCTGACACGCTGGCATTAGAACGGCTGTGTGATATCTACGCCGATATTCTTCAATTGCGAGACACCATTGCCATTGAAGGTAAGACATACACCACAAAAACGCAATTAGGGGATTTTTTAATTAAAGCGAATCCAGCGGTTGCCATGTTGGACAAAAAAGACGGTCTTTTTAAAAGTTATTTAGTCGAGTTTGGTTTAACCCCCGCCGCTCGTTCGAAGGTGAAGATAGATGGTGGAGAAGAAGAGGAAGATCCGCTCAACCAATATTTCGGTTGATCCCGCAACGCAATACGCGCAAGACGTGCATCAAGGCAAAATTTTAGCGGGGCCTGATATTCGTCATGCTTGTGCGCGTCATCTCAAAGATTTAAACGAAGCCGAGCAACGGGGATTAGTCTGGGATGTTGAGGCTGTCAAAAGGGTGATCGACTTTTTCGCGAAAGTCTTAAAACTCAATGGCGGGGAGCATGAAGGGAAACCGTTTATTTTATTGCCTTGGCAATGCTTTGTGATTGGCTCTATTTTTGGCTGGAAAATGACAGACGGCACACGCCGATTTCGCATGGTGTACGTTGAATCAGGTAAAGGTTCAGGAAAATCCCCGATGGCGGGTGGCGTTGGGCTGTATTGTTTAGTCGCCGACAGTGAACCGCGTGCCGAAGTGTATGCGGCGGCCACGAAAAAAGACCAAGCCATGATTTTGTTTCGTGATGCGGTGGCGATGGTTGATCAATCTCCCGCATTAAGTCAGCGGATCACCAAATCAGGCGGAACAGGCAAAGAGTGGAATTTGGCTTATTTGAAAACGAGTTCATTCTTTCGACCGATTAGCTCAGATGATGGGCAATCAGGGCCTCGTCCCCATTGTGCGTTGATTGATGAAATTCATGAGCATAAAAATAATACTGCCGTTGAGATGATGCGAGCGGGTACTAAAGGTCGGCGACAAGCCTTGATATTTATGATCACCAACAGTGGCCATGATAAAACCAGCGTGTGTTATGACTATCATGAATACGGTCGAAAAGTCGCCGAAGGCACTATAGAAGACGACAGTTTCTTTTCCTATATTTGCTCACTGGATGAAGGCGATGATCCCTTTAAGGATGAGTCTTGTTGGGGGAAAGCCAATCCATCACTGGGCTACACCTTTTCTGATCGCTACTTACGCGAACAAGTGACACAAGCCCGAGGTATGCCCGCAAAAGAAAGTATTGTCAGACGGCTTAATTTTTGTCAGTGGGTGGATGCCGATAATCCGTGGATTAACAGTGAAACATGGATGCAGTGTGAAAACATGTTCACCTTCGATGATCTTCAAGGTGAAGAGTGTTATGGCGGATTGGACTTATCAGGAACCAAAGATTTAACCGCATTAGCCCTGTATTTTCCTCGCCTCAAACGTCTTTATGTTGAATTTTGGACACCCAAAGACACTTTATTGGATAGAGCGAAAACCGACCGAGTGCCCTACGACTTATGGGTAAGGCAAGGTTTTATGCATACCACGCCAGGGAATGCGGTGAGGTATGAATTTGTGGCAGAACGCATTGCTGAAATGGCGATGCACGTCAGCATGAGAGCCATTGCCTTTGACCCTTATCGCATTAAATACCTTGAACCCAAACTCGATGAAGTGGGGGTGACGGTTCCCTTAATCCAACATGGACAAGGATTTTACAAAGCCAAAGATTCAGGGCTATGGATGCCACACTCTATCGAACTGTTTGAACAGCTCATTGATGACAAGAAGATTGAGATCCACGCCAATCCTTGTTTGAGATGGAATGCCGCATCCGCTGTGCTTGAGGCTGACCAAAAAGATAACCGCGTCTTTGCCAAGAAAAAAAGCACGGGTCGAATTGATGGTGTGGTGGCCTCTGCAATGGCGATTGGTGCTGCGGAAGGGGAATTCGAGGATGAAGGGGATATTGATGGTTTCTTTGATAACCCAATTATTGTGGGGATCTAAATGCGTAACGTGAAAAAAAAGAGCCGAATAAAATCGGCGATCCTCAATTGGATGGGGATACCCATTAGTTTAACTGATGGCGCCTTTTGGGAAGAATGGATTGGAAAGAGTAGCTGTGGCAAGGTGGTCACCGCAGATAATGCATTACAGCTGTCTGCGGTATGGTCTTGCGTTCGGTTACTCAGTGAATCTATTTCGACATTGCCATTGAAAATCTATCAAACGAAGGCGGATGGCTCGCGCGAACTGGCGAAACATCATCCCGCTTACACCGTATTATGCCGAAAACCCAATGCAGAAATGACACCTTCTCGCTTTATGTTGATGGTTGTTGCCAGCTTATGTTTAAGAGGAAATGCGTTTATTGAAAAATGTTATATCGGGAAAAAGTTGGTTTCACTTCAACCGTTATTACCTCAAAACATGACGGTAAAACGATTGGAAAATGGGCAGTTGGAATATACCTATACCACGCCTAAATCGAATAAACGGGTTATTCCCGTTAAAAATATGATGCATATTCGAGGGTTTGGTATGGACGGTGTGTGCGGAATGATACCGATTCAGATTGGGCGTGATGTGATTGGTACCGCGTTATCGACGGATGAAGCGGCCGGAAAAGTGTTTGAAAATGGATTACAAACCAGTGGATTATTAACGTCAAAGAATGCCTTGAAAGCCGATCAACGAGAACGCCTAAGAAAGCATTTAATGACGTTTACCGGCTCAAAAAATGCTGGAAAGGTGATGATCCTCGAAGCGGATTTGTCTTATCAAAATGTCACCATGAACCCTGAAACTGCGCAATTATTACAAAGTCGCGGATTTAGCATTGAGGAAATTTGCCGTTGGTTCCGCGTTCCACCTTTTATGGTGGGGCATGCCGATAAGCAAAGTAGTTGGGCATCCAGTGTGGAAGGGATGAATATGCAGTTTTTGACTAATACACTACGTCCCTTATTGGTCAATATTGAGCAAGAAATTAATCGTTGTTTACTCGACAGTGATGATGATTATTATGCGGAATTTTCTGTTGAGGGCTTATTACGTGCAGACAGTGCAGGACGTTCAGCTTATTACACAACAGCGTTACAAAATGGCTGGATGAGCCGAAATGATGTTCGACGGTTAGAGAATTTACCGCCTATTGAAGGGGGCGATATTTATACGGTTCAGCTTAATTTAACGCCACTGGATCAGCTCGGAAAAGACATCACGAACAATGAAGCTGAAAAGCTCAAAGCACAGATCACTAACTGGTTATTTCCTGAAGGTGAGCCTGTAACCCCATCTCAATCCAATCCACCTCGTCCCGAGGAGTAATCGTTATGAAAAAAAATCAGTTGCCAGTCGCGCTGGAGGATCGCCCCTGCGCATCGATTCGCTATGAGCTGAAACCCAAAGCACTGGATAAATGGAATAGCCGTATTCGAGCATCCAATGCGGATAACTCGATTTCGATATTGGACGTCGTTGGAGAAGATTATTGGGGGGAAGGTGTCACCGCTAAACGGATTTCCGCCGCGCTTCGTGCCATTGGTGAGCAAGATATTGTCGTTAACCTCAATAGCCCAGGGGGCGATATGTTTGAAGGGTTGGCAATTTATAACTTGCTTCGTGCTCACAGTGGCAAGGTAACGGTCAATATTTTGGGCATTGCCGCTTCCGCTGCGTCCATTATTGCGATGGCAGGGGATGAAATAAAAATGGGGCGCGGTGCCTTTTTAATGATCCATAACTGTTGGGCAATGGGGGTAGGAAATCGTCACGACTTTGCAAAACTTGCTCATGATCTCGCCCCTTTTGATGCCTCGATGACCGATATCTATGTTGCACGTAGTGGGCAATCGAGTGACGTGGTGAGTCAGATGATGGACAACGAAACATATATCAGTGCGAGTGAAGCGATAGAAAAGGGATTTGCGGACAGCCTACTTTCTGCCGATGTGATTGACGAAGGTGATGAAAGTCCCCAAGCCGCGATCCGAAAACTGGATGCGCTACTTGCCAAAACCAACACACCTCGTGCTGAACGACGAAAACTAATTAGTGCATTAACCCGAAGTACGCCGAGCGCTACTTCCCAATCTAATGGTATGCCAAGCGCTACCTGCGATATTAATCCTGAAATCCTGTCAAAATTGGAGGAGGCGGTGACCGCCTTTGCCTGCGTTAAGTAATTGGAGTGACTATGTCAGAGACAAATGAATTATTAAAAAACCTATCGGCAAAAATTGAAGAAGCCAATCAGCATTTTAATGCCAAAGCTGAAGAAGCGTTAAAAGAAGCGCAGAAAGTGGGTGGATTAAGTGAAGAAACGAAACATGCCGTAGACAAAATGGCAACCGAGCTAAATGCGCTACGCGAATCTGAAAAAACACTGAAAGCCGCATTAGGGGATTTAGAACAACATGTTGCGCAAATGCCACTCAATAATGCGGTGCTGGTTGTAAAAAGTGTTGGTCAACAAGTGATCTCGGCTGAAGTATTAAAAGAGATCAATTCCAGCATTCAAGGGGGCAAACGTGTTTCAATTCCTGTTCAAGCAGCATTAACATCTACGGGCGTTGCCGAAGGTGTGGTTGAACCACAACGTTTGTCGGGTATCGATGTTGCACCGAAACAACGACTTTTTATTCGTGACTTAATTGCGTCAGGTAAAACGCAATCTCCCGCCATTTTCTGGGTTCAGCAAACGGGGTTTACCAACAAGGCGGCGGTTGCGCCTGAAAATACCACTAAGCCGTATAGCGACATTGCCTTTGCGACTAAAATCACTCCAGTGACGACGATTGCTCATATGTTTAAAGCGTCTAAACAAATCTTAGATGATTTTTCTCAGTTGCAGTCGTTGATTGATGCAGAAATGCGTTATGGATTGAAGTTTGTTGAAGAGCAAGAAATTTTATTTGGTGATGGCTCTGGGGCTCATTTGCACGGCATTATCCCACAAGCCACTCAATATAAAGCCTCCTTTACGGTTGAAAAACAAAACGGTATCGATGATTTACGGCTTGCCATGCTTCAAGCTCAATTGGCGCGTTTCCCTGCTTCTGGTCACGTTTTACACTTTATTGACTGGGCGAAAATTGAACTAACCAAAGACTCTTTGGGGCGCTATATTTTGGCTAATCCTTCCGCATTAACAGGGCCGACTTTATGGGGATTACCGGTTGTGGCAACAGAAACCCCCGCGTTTAAAGGGAAATTCTTAACAGGGGCATTTAATGCGGGTGCACAGCTCTTTGATCGCGAAGAAACGAATGTGGTGATTTCAACGGAAAACGCCGATGATTTTGAGAAAAACATGATCTCTATCCGTTGTGAAGAGCGTCTTGCTTTGGCGATCAAACGCCCGGAAGCCTTTGTTTACGGTGATTTTACGGTAGCAACGTCAAGTGATTAATGTAACTAAGGCGGTCTTTATGGCCGCTTTTTCTTTGGAGGTGATATGAAATTAGTCATCTTACGAGCCATTTATTTTGAGGGACGAGTGGTGCTTGAAGGTGAGCAGATTGATACCTTAGAGCAACATGGACGGGAGTTAATCCAAAAAGGCTATGCCAAAGAACAGGAAGAAGCACATCTTGTTATTGAACCTGAACCGAAAAGAAATATTAAGGCGAAAAAGGAGAAATAATGCTTTCTCTCGAATTGGTGAAGCAGCATTGCAATATCGATCCTGATTTTACGGATGACGATAATTTATTGACGCTGTATATCGGTTCCGCCGTGAAATATGTTGAAAATTACACGCGTCGAACATTACATAAAACACAGGAGATGGATAAAGCACAAGAAGATCCCGATTTCTTATTCTTAACGGATGACGTGATTGCGGCAATGCTCTTATTAATTGCGCAATGGTATGAAAATCGTGAGGGGGTGATTTCGGGGCAAGCTTTTTCTACACAACCTTTTGCGGTCACTGCACTACTTCAACCTTACCGGATTTATGGGTTGTAGGAGGTTTTATGCGAGCAGGACGATTACGCCACACCATTAATATTCAAAAATCAGTATTGGCGCCCGATGCCATCAGTGGCAGTGATGTGATTTGGACGGATCATGCGACAAAAGTACGTGCAGCGATCATGCCTTATCAAGGGCGAGAATATTTTCAAGCTCAGCAAGTACAAAGTGAGGCCACAACGCGAATTCTTATTCGCTATATCGCTGATATCGATACCTCAATGCGTATTGTATGGGGTAAGCGACTATTTAATATTATTTCGATTATTGACCCTGATGAGCGTCATCGTGAGCTTCAATTAATGTGCAAAGAGGGCGTGAATGATGGGTGAGATTAAAATCAGTGGATTGTCTGAACTCGCTCAACGAATGCAAGACATCGCCCGTAAAACCAGAAATCAAAGTGCGCGTAAGGCGATGAATACAGGCGCTTCGGTGTTAAAGGAAGAAATCAAACATCGAGTGCCTATCCTTAAGGAAACGGTGCCCCATCGACGCAAGGGTACCCTCAAGCGCAATATTCGTTCTAAAACGAAAGTGCAGCGCAATGGGCAAGTCAAAACACGTATTTGGGTAAAATCATTATCGGGTAAAAAAGTGTCTGCCTTTAAACAAGCAACGGGAAAAAGTGCAGCATTGAACCCAAATGATCCGTTTTATTGGTGGTTTGTCGAGTTTGGTACCGCCAAGATGCCCGCACAACCGTTTATGCGCCCCAGCTTTGAAGCGAAAAAGGAAGCGACAGCTAAAGTGATAGTTCAAACACTCAAAGAGGATATTGAAAAAGCAAGGTAGAGACCATGATACAGCAATTAAAAGAGACCCTTTCACCGCTTGTCGATGGAAGGGTTTTTTTTCAGGTATTACCTGAAGGCAAAGGGCATTATCCCGCCATTGTGATCCAGTTTGCCAGCATCACACCTAACAGTGCGCTGGAGGATGCGGATTTAGATAACTATCGCGTGCAACTTGATGTGTATGCGCCACAACCACAATCCCTGATGGTATTGCGTAAAAAAATCGAGGCTCAGATTGTCGAGGCGATCCCATTTGCACAACGGGTAAATGCGGTCTTTGGGTATGAAGCGGATGTCAAATTGCATCGGCTTGTTCTTGAATTAATGATTTC